>JBFKDA010000001.1:0-74942 GCA_041619955.1 Acidimicrobiia bacterium
CGGTACAGCTTCCGCAGCATCTCCTCGCGGCTCACCATCACGTTCGACGACAGCGGCACCGAGCGGGCCTGCTCGATATCGGCGATGATCTCCTCCAGCACGTTCTGGAGCTGGCCCGGCGTCGGCGGCGGCGCCTTCGCCGATGGTGGCGGCGGGGTGAGCGGCTCGGCCATGGGCCGCGGCGGCGCCGGCTGGGAGGCGGGCGGCGCCGGCTGGGACGGGGGCTGCGCGGGCGGGTGGTCGTCGGTCATCCCAGTCGCTCCTTCAGCTTGCGGGCGACGACTTCCGGGACCAGCGCGTCCACCGAACGCCCGAACTTCGCCACTTCCTTCACCAACGACGAGGAGAGGTAGCCGTATTCGGGCTTGGTCGCCACGAACACGGTCACGATGCCCGACAGGTGCCGGTTCATCTGGGCCATCTGCAGCTCGTAGTCGAAGTCGGTCACCGCCCGGAGGCCCTTGACGATCACGTTCACGCCCCTGGCCGCCGCGAAGTCCACCAGCAACCCGTCGAAGCTGTCGACCTCGACGTTGTCGCAATCGGTGCAGACCTCCCGGAGCAGCGCGACCCGCTCCTCGATCGAGAACATCGGCGTCTTCGACGGGTTGGCGATCACCGCCACCAGGACCTTGTCGAAGATCCCGGAGCACCGGGCCACGATGTCCTGATGGCCCTTCGTGGGAGGGTCGAAGCTGCCCGGCACCAAGGCCGTGATCACGCTGGCTGGCCTTTCTCGAAGCGGTACAACACGGTATCGCCATAGCGGTGCTGCGCCGTCGGCTCCCACCCGTCGGGCACTTCCGGCGCCGGCTGGCCCGATCGGCGGTGGACGACGGTCGTCGCCCCGGGGCCGAGGCAGGTGTCGAGGAGGCGCAGCACGTCTGCCAGGGACGCTAGCGACAACGCGTACGGGGGGTCAACGAACGCCAGCGTGAAGGGGCCGCGGGGCCGGCCGAGGAACTGCTCGACGTCGGACGCCACCACTTCGCCACCCAGCCCCACTGCGGCGACGTTGCGGCGCAGCGCGGCGAGGGCGCGGTGGTCCCGCTCCACGAGCACCGCCGCCGCCGCCCCGCGGCTCAACGCTTCCAGCGCCAGCGCGCCCGACCCGGCGTAGAGGTCGAGCACACGGGCGCCGACCACGACGGCACCGAGGCTCGAGAAGAGCGCCTCCTTGGCGCGGTCCGTCAGGGGCCGGGTGGCGTCGCCCTTCGGTCCCACCAGCCTCCTGCCCTTGGCGGCGCCCGCGATCACCCGCATGGGGCGCCTACGACATGAACAGCCACGCCACGTCCTCGCCGAGCAGCGCCCGCACCTCGTCGCGGATGTGCGGGTGGTCGGCCAGCTCGGGATCGGCGGCGACCAGGGCGAACGCCTCCTCGCGCGCCGCCACCAGGGTGGCGGCGTCGCGCAGGATGTCCGCGAGCTTCAGATCGGCCAGGCCGGCCTGGCGAGCGCCGAACACGGTCCCCTGGCCCCGGATGCGCAGGTCCTCCTCGGCGAGGCGGAACCCGTCGGTCGTCTCGACCATGGCCGCGATGCGGGCCTCCCCGTCGGGCGTCGTCGGGTCGGCGACCAGCACGCACGTCGCCGGGTGCCGGCCGCGCCCCACCCGGCCGCGCAGCTGGTGGAGCTGGCTGAGGCCGAACCGGTCGGCGTCCTCGATGATCATGACCGTCGCGTTGGGGACGTCGATGCCCACCTCGATCACCGTGGTGGCGACGAGCAAGTCGATCGTGCCAGCCCGGAACGCCGCCATCACCTCGTCCTTCTCGCGGGGGTGGAGCTGGCCATGGATGAGGCCCACCTCGAGGCCGGGCAGCTCCCGGCTGAGGCGGGCGTGCTCGGCGGTCGCCGACTTGGCGTAGATCTTGTCGCTGTCCTCGACGAGCGGGCACACCACGAACGCCTGGCGGCCGGCCGCCACCTCCGACCGCACCAGGTCGTACACCGCGGCGAGTTGCGCGGGGTCCTTGCCGCGGTGCACGGTCCTGACCGGGGTGCGGCCGGGCGGCATCTCGTCCAGCAGCTCGACGTCGAGGTCGCCGTACAGGGTCATCGACAGGGTGCGCGGGATCGGCGTCGCAGTCATGATGAGCATGTGCGGCTGGGCGCCGGCGCCCTTCTCCCGCAGCTCCACGCGCTGGTGCACGCCGAAGCGGTGCTGCTCGTCGACCACCGCCAGACCCAGCCGCCTGAAGTCGACCCCCTCCTGGATGAGGGCGTGGGTGCCGACCACCAGGTCGATCTCGCCGGCCGCGATCCACCCCAGCAGCTCGTCGCGCCGGGTCCCGCCGGGCGGCCGGAAGTTGACCTCGGCTTGCGTCGACGTCAGCAACGCCACCGGCACCGGGCGGGCAGTCGGGTCCGGCGGCGCCGAGAACAGGCTCCCCGTGCCGGACGCCTCCCGCAGCGGGGGCGCCATGCCGGCGCGGGCGACGAGGTCGGCGATGCCGAAGTAGTGCTGGCCCGCCAGCACCTCGGTGGGCGCCATCACCGCGCCCTGGTAGCCCGCCTCGGCGGCGGTGAGCAGGGCGGCCACGGCCACCACCGTCTTGCCGGAGCCGACCTCCCCCTGGAGGAGCCGGTGCATCGGGTGCGGCCGGCGCAGGTCGGCAGTGATCCCGTCGACGGCCCGCCGCTGCGCCCCCGTCAGCGGGAACGGGAGCGCGGCCAGGAACTGTGCGGCCAGGTCGCCGGGACCCTCGAGCGCCACCCCCTTGGCCTCGTCGATCAGACGCCGCTTGCGCAGTGCCAACGCCACCTCGATGCGGAACAGCTCGTCGAACACCAGCCGCCGGTGCGCCGGCTCCCAGGTGTGGTCGCCGGTCGGGAAGTGCAGCTCGGCGAACGCCTCGCTCCGCCCGGCCAGGCCGTGCTCCGCGAGCATCACGTCGGGCAGCACCTCGGCGATCGGCTGCGCCTTGCGGAGCGCGGCGGCGATGGCCTTGCGCAGCTCCACGGGCGCCACGCCGCCGGCGGCCGGGTGGATCGGCACGATCCGTCCCGTGTCGAGCGACTCTCCCTCACCGTCGAAGGTGTCGAGCGCCCGGGGCTCGGGCTTCATCTGGAGCTTGCCGCGGAACAGGTCCACCGTGCCGGACACCATCATCAGCCGGCCCGGCACCAGCCGCTTGGCCACCCACGGCTGGTTGAACCAGGTGACGAAGAGGGTGCCGGTGCCGTCGGTGACCCGCGCCTCGACGATCGACTTCTTCCTGCCCATCTGGCGGTGGTTGACCTTCTCGATCTCGGCCAGCACCGTCGCCTTCTCGCCGAGCGGCAGCTCGTGCAGCGGCGTGAGCGTGGACCGGTCGGCGTACCCGCGGGGCGCGTGCAGGAGGAGGTCCGCCACGGTGTGGATGTCGGCCTTCCGCAGTTTCGCAGCCATCGCCTTGCCGACGCCGGGCACGACCGCAACGTCCCGGTCGACCAACTCCGACAGCCAGTTGCCCGCCACCGGGCCATGATGGCAGCCGGACTTCGGGTGCCGGCGACCCGCTGCTACGCTTCCGGCGCTCCGATCGGAGGACCGCTCCCGTGTCGAATCGTTGTGACGTCTGTGGAAAAGAGCCGTGGGTGGGGAAGCAGGTCAGCTTCTCGCACAAGCGCTCCAGCCGCCGCTGGCTGCCGAACATCCAGCGCATCCGGGTGAAGCACGGCTCCAACTCCCGCCGCATCCGCGCCTGCACGGCCTGCATCAAGGCCGGCAAGGTGGAGAAGGTCTGAACGGCCGGGGATGCAGGGCGTCGTCAAGATCTACGACCCCACCACCGGCGTGGGCGTGATCGTCCGGGACGACGACCGCAGCGAGGTCTTCCTGCGGCCGGGCTCGCTGGCCGGCAGCGTGTTCCGGACGCTCCGGCAGGGCCAGCGGGTGATCTTCGAAGCCGACCACGACGAGGGCCGGCTGTTCGCGCACAGCCTGCGCCTCGGCGCCGACGGCTACTGATCCGGCCTCCACGCCGGTTCCCGTATCACCTATAGTCCGCAAAAGGCTCGATCACGAGGAGGCAAGTTGGTCGCGGCGTACGTACTCATCCAGACGGAGGTCGGCAAGGCCGCCCAGGTGGCCAAAGAGGTAGCCGCGATCCCGGGCGTCCAGTCGTCCGAGGCGGTGACCGGCCCCTACGACTGCATCGTCCACGCCGAGGCCGACGACGTGGACGCGCTCGGCAAGCTCGTTGTCGCCCGCGTCCAGTCGATCGAGGGCATCACGCGGACCCTCACCTGCCCGGTCGTCAAGCTGTAGTCGGCCTTCCGCCGTTCCTCGCCGGGCGGCGGGAAACCTCAGGTAGGGCCGCGCTCGCTCCGAAAACGACAGGTAGCTGTCACGCCGAAGCGAGGACCCCGTGACGCCCACCGAACCGGCGGCGCCCGTCGACGCCCGCCTCGAGGTCATCGCCGCCCATCGCCTGAGGGTGGTGTACCTCGGATTGGCGATGTCCTGGGCGCTGCTCGCCGGCTTCGCATTCGCCGCCGCCCGCCAGCGGGTGTTCGACCACGCCCGGGTCTGGGTGCCCCTCGCCGCGCTCGGCGTGGCCGCGGTGGCGGTGAGCGCCCTCCCGTGGCGCCGCCTGGTCCCGCGCCGGGCCGCCGACGCAGTGGTGGTGGTGTGGTCGGCGGCGCTCGTGGTGGGCCTCTTCGCCACCAACGGCGTGCGCTCCGACCCGCCGATCCTCGCCGCGTTCGCCGGCGTCGTCGTGTTCGCCGCTGCCCTCCTGCTCTCACCGGCGACGCTGACGTCGGTCGCCGTGATCGCAGGGGCCGGGTACCTGCTGGCCGTGGCCGACGCCACGACCGTGCTGTCGCGGAGCGAGCTCGCCGTGGAGCTGATGGCGCTGGGGTTCGTGGCCGCGCTGGCGTTGCTGGTCGCCTGGGCCGTGCGCCGCTACCTGGCGGCCACCACCGACCAGCTCGCGGAGCTGCGCCGCCGGGAAGGCGAGCTGACCCTGCGGGAAGCCCACCTCACCCGCCTCTACTCGGTGGCGCGGACCCTGGGCGAGGGCACCGGCATCGACGAGGTGCTCCCTGAGCTGGTGAGCAGGGTGGCCGAGGCCGTCCGGGCGCGCGTCGGGGTGGTGCTGTTCTACCAGCCGCACGAGCAGGCCCTGGAGGTCGTCTCGCCGATCTGGGTCTCGGGCCATGCGCTCCGTGCCGAGGGCTACCGGCTGCCGCTCACCGAGCCGGGACTCGCCCAGCGGGTGTTCATCAGCTCCGACCCGGCATTCACGAACGACGCGGACGACTTCGCCGACGACCCGCTGCTCGGCGAGCTGGCAGACGGCAACGTCGCCGCGGTGCCGCTACGGCTCCAGGCCCAGACCATCGGCGTGCTCGCGGTCACCGACAAGCGGGACGGCAGCTTCGACGACGACGACCTCGCGACGCTCGAGTCCCTGGCGACGCCGGCAGCGCTCATCCTCAACCACCTGGCCCGCTTCGAGGAGGCCGAGGAGACCAGCCAGCGGATGGCCGAGCTCGCCCGCCTCAAGACCGACTTCGTATCGGTGGTGAGCCACGAGCTGCGCACCCCGCTCACGTCGATCATCGGCGCGCTGGCGACCCTCGCCCGCCCCCAGCTCGCGCCGACCGACCAGGACGCCCGCCGCCTGCTGGCATCCGCCCGGGCGCAGGCCGACCGGCTGAAGGGCCTCATCGAGGACCTGCTGGTGGTGTCCCGGCTGGACAACCGGGCGCTCCCCGTCCGGCTGGAGCCGGTCGACCTCGGATCGTTCGTCAAGGACGTCATCCAGGCGCTGCCCGAGTCGGACAGCGCGATCCGCGTGGACATCGCCCCCGACCTCGACGAGTTCGCCACCGACCCCGAGCACCTCGCCCGCATCCTGATCAACCTGCTGGACAACGCCTTTCGCTACGCGCCCAGCAGCCCAGTGGACATCGTCGCCGACGCGGTGGGGTCCGAGGTGCGGCTGGCGGTGGCCGACCACGGGCCCGGCATCCCGTACGAGCTCCACGACCACATCTTCGAGCGGTTCTCCCAGGTCGAGCAACACGACGCCCGCCGCGGCGGCGGCATCGGGCTCGGCCTGTCGATCGTCCGTGGTCTGGCCGAGACGATGGGCGGCCGGGTCTGGTTCGAGCCGACGATCGGCGGCGGCGCAACCTTCGTGGTGGCGCTCCCCCTCGGCCCGGGGACGGTGGCCCGCTAGCCGGGCTCCTCATGGTCGTCGGCCGGGCCCTGGCCGGCCGCGATGGCGTGGAAGCCACCGTCGACGTGCACCACCTCGCCGGTCGTCTTCGGCGCCCAGTCGGACAGCAGCACCGCCACCATGCGCGCCACCGGATCGGGGTCGGATGTGTCCCACGGCAGTGGCGCCCGCTCGGACCAGGCGGCGTCGAACTGGCGGAACCCCGGGATCGACTTGGCGGCCACCGTGCCGAGCGGCCCCGCCGAGACCAGGTTGACCCGCACCCCGTGGCCGCCGAGGTCGCGGGCGAGGTAGCGGGTCACCGCCTGCAGCGCTGCCTTGGCCACGCCCATCCAGTCGTAGGCGGGCCAGGCCTGGCGGTTGTCGAAGTCGAGCGCGACCAGCGCGCCGCCGCCGGCCGCCTGGAGCAGCGGGAGCAGCCCGACGGCGAGGGTCTTGTACGAGTAGGCCGACGTCAGGAACGCGGTCGCGGCGCTGTCGGGCGGGGTATTGAGGAAGTTGCCGCCGAGCGCGTCCTCGGGGGCGTACGCGATCGCGTGGAGCGCGCCGTCGACGGCGCCCCAGCGGCGCCGCAACTCGTCGGCGAGCGCTTCCATGTGGGCCGGCTCGTTGACGTCCCACTCCAGGACGTCGGGCGGCGCTGGGAGCCGCTGGGCGGACCGCTCGGTGAGGCGCATCGCCCGCCCGAAGCTCGTGAGCACGATCTCCGCGCCCTGCTCCTGGGCCACCCGGGCGCTGTGCCAGGCGATCGACCCGTCGGTGAGCACGCCGGTGATCACCAGCCGCTTGCCCTCCAGCAACATCCGGTCCCTTCCGTCGGCCGGGCAATCCTACGTTGCGTTCGACCAGGCCTGGAGGCCCAGGCCCATCACCCAGAGCAGCAGCAGCCCGTAGCCGAGCCCCGGCCATCGGGCCAGCTGCGCCCGGTAGATGTACCCGAACGTGAGCGAGAAGAGGATGAGGAAGCCGTAGAACGTGTGGATGTCGGGCGGTTCCGCACCGCCGGCGACCAGCCAGAACCCGGCACCGACCTGGACGAGCATGGCGAGGATGGCGACGCCGCGGGCGGTCGCGAACGGGCGCCCCGGCGCCGCCCGCCTCCACGCCAGCCACAACCCCCACGCCCCGACGAGCCCGTTCGACGCCACCGCGACGACCACCCAGTGCTCGTGGAACGCCCGCATCAGGCCCGGCGGGCGCACAGGCTGCGCTGCTCGGCGCGGAGCACGGCGGCCACGGCCCGCACCACGCCGTGTGCATGGGCCGGGCGCCGGGCACCCGGCGACAGCTCGAGCTGGGCGCCGCCGTGGGCGGGCAGGTTCACCGGGTTGCGCGGGTGCGTCCCGCGCAGCGGCTTCGGCATGCGCTCCAGATCGGCGACCACGTCGAGCGGCGTGTGCGCCCGCAGCGAGCGGGCGAGGTCCGCGGCGAGGCGGCGGTTGCGGCCCCCGACCAGGACGACGTCGTCGAACCCCTTCCGCCCGAACCCGTGCACGGACACGACGACCTGCACGTGGTCGAGAAATCGCCTGAGCTGGGGGCTCTGCGCGGGGTCGAAGCGGATCGACGGGACGTGCCACGCCAGATCGTCGGGCAGCGTCACCCCGTAACGGCTCGCGGCGGCGGCAACCGCCGCGTCCCGGGCGATCTCCGCAGTGCCTTCCTCGAGACCGCCGTGGAGCGCCATCACCCCGGCCGGGCCACGCAGCAGCGCATCCTCGACCACCCCGGGCGTTGCGATGAGCTCGGCCAGCACGGGGGCGAGGTTACCCGGCGGGGATGCGGCTGTTCGGGGCGGTCAGCTGCGCGGCGGAGGGGCTGCCGCCAGCGGCGCGGTGTCGCTGCCCGACGTCATGACCTCGTACCCGTCTTCGACGCGGTCGACCGAGAAGCCCCGCCCGTCGGCGACGCGATCCTCGCGATAGACGCGGTTGAACTGGAGATACCCGAACAGCAGCGTGGCGGTGGTCGTCGCGATGAACACGATGAACCCTATGGAGAACAGGATGCCCTCGGTCACGACGTGCGCTCCCCCGTGAGCACGAGCGTGCCAAGCGAGTGGATGGCGGGGACCCAGAGCCCCACGAAGATGCCGAGTTCCCGGTCGACGCCGAACCACAGCGCGACCGAGAAGACGAACGAGATGAATGCTGCTGCCATGAACACGAGCTTCGTGCGATGGAACGGCGTGATGTCCCGCAAGCCGATGCGCCGATCGGCGACGCGCTCTGCGGTGGTCATTGTTGCGTCCTCCTCCCAGAGATTTAGTGCTAAACAACCGGAGCATACCCCCTCGCCGAACGATGCAAACCTCGGGACCCTCGCTGCGGCTCAGGCGGGCTTGGTGACGTCCGCGACGTCGGCGCCGAGGTAGTCGACGAGTGCGCCGCCGGCGAGGTGGATCGCGACGCCGTGCGCGCCGCCGCCGATCGACACCTCCGCCAGCGCCGCGACCGCCCGATCGGCGATCACCGGCCAACGGGTGGTCGCCCCGAACGGCGTGATCGTACCCCGCTCGTAGCCGGTGGCCCCCAGGGCCTCGTCGCGGGACGCCAGCGACAGCCGGGACACACCGAGGTGGGCGCGCAGCGCAGGCCAGTCGATGACGCGGTCGCCGGGCACCAGGACCAGCACGAAGTCGCCCTCGCCGCGCCGCACGACCAGGGTCTTCACGATCACGCCGACCGCGACGCCGCGCAGCTCGGCCGCCTGTTCGATGCTGTCGACCCTCCCGTAGCGCACCACGGTGTGGCCGAGGCCGGAGCCGGCCAACTCGGCCAGCGCTGGTGTGACGGCGTCCATGCCGGGACCCTAGATGCCGAACTCCCCGACGACCGGCAGCCAGTGCGGCGCGGCATGCGGGTAGGGCGTGGCGGTGCCGGCCAACGACCCGCCGGGGCCGACGTGCAGGGCGCGGCTTCGGAACGACGCCAGGGTGGCCACGCCGTCGCCGTCCCAGTCGGCCGCGAGGAGGTGGTCGCCAGGCGCGCCGAAGGCGGTCCGGACGACACGCCCCGCCGTGAACGTCACCACCTGCGCGGCCGCGGCGTCGTGGAGGACGACGTCGTCGACGCCGTCACCGTCGACGTCTGCTGCGACGGGCACCGCATGGCCGGCCCCCGTCGCGACGCTGCGGTCGGCGACACCGACACCGCGGCCGCCGTCGCCGAGCCGGTCGATCAGGTGGAGGACGCCCGTGGACGGCCGGTACAGGGCGACCGTGTCGCACCCGTCGCCGTCGAAGTCGCCGGCCACCGCCACGTCGCCCGGGTTGCCGAAGTAGTAGCGGGTGTCGGCGATGCCCGTGCTGTTGGAGTTCCGCAGGTACACGTAGCCGTCGGACCGCCGGTGGAGGCCGGGGGTGTCCACGCCGTCACAGTCCCAGTCGCCGGTCAGCGGCGCGTCGCCCGGGTTGCCGTACGTGAACGTGGCGGGCTGCCCGGCGTCGTCGGGCAGGTGCCAGCGTCCGGTGGCCGGGTCGACGAACCCCACCTGCCACTCGAGCTCGGCCGGTTGCGGGAGCGGCGCGGCGGCCAACCGGCCGAACTGGACCACCACGTAGACGCGGGTCCCGGCGCGAGCGACCCCGACGCCGGCCCGGTCGTAATCGCCGAGGATCGCAGCACGGTGGGAAGCCGAGCCGAGAAACGCCGCATGCACGCCGCGGAGGTCGCCGCCCACCCCGACGTTCTCGGCGAACGCAGCCCATGCGCCGTCGAGCGCACGCGGCGGGCTGTGGAACAGCCTCCCCTCCGCACGCATCGTGGCGGCGTGGTCGTGGCTGTCGGCGGCCATTCCGGCGTCGGGCATCAAGGGAGCGAGCCCGGCCGCGGCGCGGCTCGCGTTGACGAGCTCGAGCACGGCCGAGCCGTCGGTGGCGACCGCGGCGGCCGGGGGCGCAGCCACGAGGGCGGTCGCGGCGAGGAGCGCGGCCGGGAGGGCGACTGCGAGCCGGGCGGCGAGAAGCGATGCGATGAGGCGGGCAGGCAAGGGCGTGTGCGTTCGTTGTGGGAGCTGGGGGTACGGAGCGACTGGTGGAAGCGACCGGGCGGCCGCCGAAGCTATCCGTCGGCCCGCCGCCTCCGGCCCTTAAGCATCCGCCCGCCCGCCTGCCGGCCGCGTTGCCGCGAGACCGGTCAGGACTCGAGGACCACGTCCGAGAACTGGTCGCGCAGCACCTTCTTGTCGAACTTGCCGGTGCCGGTCTTCGGCAGCTCGTCGAGGAAGACGATGTCGTCGGGCAGCCACCACTTGACGACGCGGTGCCCGAGGTGATCCAACAGCTCCTCCTTGGTGGCGTCGACGCCGGGGCGGAGCACGACGGCGGCCATCGGCCGCTCCTGCCACCGGACGTGCTTGACGCCCACCACAGCCGCCTCGGCGACCGCCGGGTGGGCGGCCAGCTCCCGCTCGAGGTCGAGCGACGAGATCCACTCCCCACCGGACTTGATCACGTCCTTGGCGCGGTCGGTGATCCGGATGTAGCCGTTCGGCTCGATCTTGCAGACGTCGCCGGTCCGCAGCCAGCCGTCCTGGAACGACTGCGGTGTCCGGGGATCGTTGAAGTACTCGGCGGCGATCCACGGGCCGCGGATGAGCAGCTCGCCGAACGCCTCGCCGTCGTGGGGCAGCGCCTCGCCCGCCTCGTCCACGATCTTGCACTGGAGGCCGGCGATGAGCAGGCCGGCGGTCTCGAGGTACTCGAGCTGGCGGTCGAGGTCCCAGTCCTCCATGCCCGGCTTCAGCTGGGCGACGGCCGCCACCGGGTTGGTCTCCGTCATCCCCCACCCCTGCACGACTTGGATCCCCTGCGCCTCGTGGAACCACTCGATCATCGCCCGCGGCACGGCCGACCCCCCGCACAGGAACGCCCGGATCGAGGCGATGTCCTCGTCGGGGTTGTCCATGAGGTGCTGCTGGATGCCGCCCCACACGGTGGGCACGCCTGCCGAGAACGTGACCTGCTCGTCGCGGAACAGCTTCACCAGCCCGGCGGGGCTGAGGTCGGGGCCCGGGTACGTGAGCTTGGCGCCCTGGGTCACGGCCATGAACGGATATCCCCATGCCGAGGCGTGGAACATCGGCACCACCGGCAGCACGTTGTCGTGGGGCGTGATCGCAAAGTTCGCCAGATTGCTGAGGGTGTGCATGTAGGTGGAGCGCTGCGTGTAGGCGACGCCCTTGGGGTTGCCGGTGGTGCCCGACGTGTAGCAGTACATCATCGGTGACCGCTCGTCGAGCTCGGGCCACGCTCCCCACGGCTCCTGGTCGGCGATGAGATCCTCGTAGGCGATGGTGTTCGGCAGCGTGGTGTCGGGCACCTCGGCACCCATCACGACGAAGCGCTCGACGGTGGTGAGCTGCTCGGCGAACCGCTCGACGAGCGGCACGAGGTCGGGGTCGACGAAGATCACCCGGTCGCGGGCGTGGTTGACGATGTACGCGAGCTGGTCGGGGAACAGCCGGATGTTCAGCGTGTGGCAGACGCGGCCCGTGTTGGCGGTGGCCCAGTACAGCTCGTGGTGGCGCTGGTTGTTCCACGCGAAGGTGCCGACCGCGTCGCCGATCTCGCAGCGCAGCGGTCCGGCGATCGCGGCGGCCAGCCGCCGCACGCGGTCGTCGGTCTCGCCGTAGGTGTGGCGGGCTCGGGACAGGTCGTGCTCCACCGAGACGATCTCCCGCTCGGGGTACAGCCACACTGCCCGGTCGTACAGCGTCGACAGCAGGAGGGGGAAGTCATCCATCATGTGCGGCATCGGGGCACTCCTCGGGGCGGTGGGCGAAAGCCAATCTAACCGGCACGCTCGGCGCCGGTCCGGGAACCGGTAACACGGAGAGCGCACGTGCGCCGACCCGCCGTGGTTATGCTCGCGGGGCACACGCCCCCTGGGAGGAACGACCGTGGCCCGTCGCGCCATCACCGGCGCGCTGCTGTTCGCCGGCAGCGGCGCCGAGCCCACCCCGTCGACGACGGTGGTGTGGGAGGGCGCAGAGATCCTCTGGGTCGGACCGGACGGCGACGCCGACCTGGGCGGCGCGACGCAAGTGGACGCCGGCGGGGGCACGGTGCTGCCGGGCCTCATCGACGCACACGTGCACCTGTGCCTCGACGCCACGCTGGACGGCGTGGAGCGGGTGGCGGAGGAGCCGCGCGCCAGGCTGGCGAACCGCGCGGCGCAGTCGGCGCGCCAGCTGCTCGACGCCGGCGTCACCACTGCGCGCGACCAGGGCTCGCGCGACGGCGTGGCGATCGACGTGGCTTCGGGCCAGCGGGGGGCGTGGATGATCGGCGCCCGCATCCTCGCCGCCGGCCGGGGGATCACGACGCCGGGGGGGCATGGATGGATGATCGGGGTCGAGGCCGAAGGGCCTGCGGCCGTCCGGGAGGCGGTGCGGACCGAGATCGAGCGCGGTGCCGACGTGATCAAGCTGTTCCCGACGGGCGGGGTGCTCGGCAGCGGCGCACACGGGTTCACGGTCACGATGAGCGTCGCCGAGGTCGCGGCTGCGGTGGACGAGGCGCACGAGCGCGGTCGGCTGGTCGGTGCGCACGTACACGGCCCGGAGGGCGTCGACGTGGCGTTGGACGGCGGCGTCGACACCATCGAGCATGGCACCGGCCTCACGGCCGAGCAGGCGGCCCGGATGGCGGCGGAGGGCGTGGCGCTGGTGCCGACGCTGGCCGCCCTCCACGCGATCGTCGACAGGGTCGGGGACGTGCCGCCCGAGCTCGCCCAGCGGGCGCGAGAGATGCTGGAGCTGGCCGGCGACGGGGTGCGGCGGGCAGTCGAGGCCGGGGTGGCCGTGCTCGCCGGCACGGACGCTGGGACGCCGTTCAACCCGCCGGGCAACTTGCTCGCCGAGCTGCGGCTGCTGGCCGACCTCGGCCTCGGCACCGCGGGCGCGTTGCGGGCCGCCACGTCACAGGCGGCCGCCGTGCTCCGGCTCGACGCGTTGGGCACGGTGGAGGCGGGCCGGTGCGCAGATCTCGTCCTGGTGGGCGGCGACCCGCTGGCCGACCTCGGGGTGCTCGGCGAGCCTCGCGTCGTGGTGCAGGACGGGAAGATGCGCGTGCTGAGCGGGACGTGGTACGGGCCGGACGTATGAGCGGGCCCGCAGCCGCCTGCCGGGCCCGGCCGGGCTCTAGAGCTTGTCGAGCAGCTTGGCCTTCTGGGCGGCGAACTCGTCGTCGCTGAGCCGGCCTTCGGCGTGCAGGCGGGCGAGGCGCTCGAGCTGTGCGGTGGGATCGGAGGCGGCGTGGTCGGAGACGCCGGGTGAGCGCTGGAGGTTGTGCGACCGCTCCTCCCGGATACGGTAGATGAGCGACTGGAACTCCTCGGGCTCCGGGATGTCGTGGAAGTGGCTCTGGCCCTGCTCACCCGCCGACTCGATGAGCAGATCGCCGGAGCGCAGCAGCCGCTCGATGACCGTCTGGCTGAACTGCACGTCGTTGATGTTCTCGAGCGGGATCTCGACGCCGCGTCTCGCGATGAATCCGGACCGGCGGATGAGGCGTTCGTTGGTCAGGACGTAGTGGGTGAACCACCAGTGGATGAAGGGGCGGACGCCCCACCAGAAGATGAAGACCGCGGCGGCGGCAGTGACGATCCAGTTGACGACGACGGCGGGGTCCCACAGCCAGACGAGCACGATCGCCGCGAGCGAGAGCAAGACCGCGCCGACGGGGATCGCCAGCAGTCGCCAGTGCGGCCGGAAGTCGCGGACGATCTCCTCGCCTTCGGTGAGGAGTCTCTTCGGGTAGGGCATCGTTCTCCATCCTAGAGATAGCGGAAACCCCGAGGGAGCTTCGACCGAGGTCTCCACCCTCTCGGGGTTTCCAGCCGGTTTGGCGATTGGACCCTTGCGGGACCCCGTCGCCAACCCTGATGGACACTCCTTGCGGATCATCCACCTCGCCCGGTCGGACTCCGGCCGAAGCCGGAACCTCCGGGCTGACGGGCCGCAACCGCCCGGGTCCGCTAGACCCGTCCGGCTGGCTCCCTTGCGGAAGCGCCGACCCGCCCACTCCCCGTTCGACGTGCCGGACCCGAAGGCCCTGCCCGCCGGCAACCTCTAGCGGAGGCGCCGGGGAGCGCCCCCATCCGGCCCTTGCGGGCCTTCCGGGGGCTCCCGACCGACCCTTGCGGGCCTCTCGGGAGGCCGCCCGTCCGGTTTCCCGTTCGGGCAACGGCGGGCAATGTAGGGGGGTGCCGCGGCCCCCGTCAAGCTGAGGCGCTACTTCGTTTTCGCGACCGCCGAATCGTTTTCGCGCTTCCACACCGCAGGTCGGACGAGCCAGCCGCAATGCAGGTCGGACGAGCCAGCCACATTGCAGGTCGGACGAGCGTCGTGGTGCGGTGCCGCGCAGTGCGGGCTCGCCGACCTGCGGGCTGCCGCGGTCCACCTGCGCTTGGCGCGCGGCCGGCGCTGGCGCGCCGGCCTGGAACCGTCACTTGGCTGGTCGGACGCGCGTCGTGGTGCGGTGCCGCGGATTGCGGGCTCGCCGACCTGCGGCTGCCGCGGTCGCTAGGACGTTTGGGCGTGGCCGGCGCTGGCGCGCCGGCCTGGAGCCAACCATTCTACTTCGTTGCGGATACCGCGCCGAGGGTCCGTCGCCGAAACGCAGCCTGCCCCCAACCGCGCAACTGCCCGGCGCCGAAGCGCCGGGCAGTTGATGAAGCCCCGAAGGAACCTCCGCCGAAGCATCGGCCCCTCCGGGGCTTCGACCGAAGCGGTCTTTCGACCCCTCCGGTACCCGTGCTTCCGGCCGAAGCCTTCCGCTCGGGCTGGCGTTGCGCCGGGTTCGACCCGGCTGACCCGAAGGCCCTCCGGGCCGTCCTCCCGAAGGAGGCCCCCGGCGCAACCTCCCCGAACCTTGCGGCCCGGGGAACCTCACCGAGCCTTGCGGCCCTGTGAAGCCGCCTCTCCGGGTGTTACCCCTTCGAGGCAGCGGCAATGTACGTGCCGGTCCCCCCCGTCGTCAAGCTGAGGCCATGGTTAGATTTCGCGACCGCTCGTTTCGTTTTCGCGACGATCGGAACCGGCCCGACGCGGCGGGGAACTACACGCGTGTCACTCGCGCCGCGTATAGTGCACCCATGCCCCATGAGCCGCTCGCCAGCCTGTCGCCGAGCCGGGCCAGTGACTTCAAGACCTGCCCCCAGCTCTTCAAGTTCCGCGCCCTCGACCGCCTCGAGGAGCCGGCGACCACCTGGCAGGCGCGGGGCACCACCGCCCACCTCGCCCTCCAACAGCTCTTCGACCTGCCTCCCGCCGAACGCAGCCCCGGTGCGCTCTACGACCTGTTCCGGCGCGCCTGGTCGTCGGCTCGCGACGACGAGTACGCCGGGCTGTTCGGCGATCAGGACGCCGAACAGGAGTGGGGTGTCGAGAGCCTCACGCTGCTCGCCAACTACTTCGGCCTGGAGGATCCCCGCACGTTCGACCCGCTCGACCGGGAACTCGACGTGACCGAGGAGGTCGACGGGATGACGATCCGGGGGATCCTCGACCGCATCGACGAGACCCCCGACGGCGACCTCGTCATCACCGACTACAAGACGGGCAAGGCGCCGCCCCAGCGGTATGCGCTCCCGGCGTTCTTCGCCCTCAAGATCTACGCCATGCTCATCCGCCGCCAGACCGGCCGGACGCCGGTCGAGTTGCGGCTGCTCTACCTCAACGGCCCGACGATGTACAGCATCGCCGTCACCGACCGCCAGCTCGACGCTGTCGAGCGGCACGTACGGGCGCTGTGGACCGCCATCGACCGGGCGATCTCCGGAGACCACTTCCCGGCCCGCACCGGTCCCCTGTGCGGATACTGCTCGTTCCAGGATCGCTGCCCGGCATGGAGCGAGGCGCCCGCCGCCGAGCCTGCGCTGGCGGCCGCCGGCGCGTAGGGAGCCGCCGCTAGGGGAAGATGCCGCGGGCCAGCTTGGCGAGGGAGACGCGCCGGATGCCCTTGATCAGCGCGGCGGTGCGCATGTCGACGCCGTCCGAGATCGAGATGTCCAGCACCTCGCTGAACGCCCGGCTCATGATCTCCCGCAGCCGCCCGACGATCTCGGACTCCGACCAGAAGTAGTTCTGGAGGTCCTGCACCCACTCGAAGTACGACACGGTGACCCCGCCGGCGTTGCCCAGCACGTCCGGGACGATGAACACCTTGGCGTCGCCGAGGATCGCATCGGCGTCGCCGGTGGTGGGGCCGTTGGCGCCCTCCATGACGATCTTGGCCTTGACCTTCTCCGCGTTGTCGCTGGTGATGACGCCGCCGACGGCGCACGGCGCCAGGACGTCGCAGTCGAGCTCGAACAGCTCGGCGTTGGTGATCGGGTCGGCGTTCGGGTAGCCCTCCAACAGGTCGTTGCGGTCGGTCCAGTCCATCACCGCCGGCACGTCCAGGCCCGCCTCGTCGTAAATCCCGCCCGAGACGTCCGACACCGCGAGCACCTTGCAGCCGAGCTGCTGCGCGGCGAGGGCTGCGTACCTGCCGACGTTGCCGAAGCCGTGCACCACCACCCGGGCGCCGTCGAGCTTCAGCCCCACGTGGTTGGCCGCAGCCGGAAGCAGGCTCATCAGCCCTCGGCCGGTCGCCTCGCGGCGCGCCACCGACCCGCCCAGCGCCGGCGGCTTGCCGGTGACCACGGCCGGCTCGGTGTGGCCGACATGGCTCGAGTAGGTGTCCATGATCCACGACATCACCTGCTCGTTGGTGCCCATGTCGGGCGCCGGGATGTCGTTGTCGGGCCCGATGAAGTTGATGATCTCCATCGTGTACCGGCGGGTGACCCGCTGCATCTCGGCTCGCGACAGGCTACGGGGGTCGACGCGCACGCCGCCCTTGGCTCCCCCGAACGGCAGCCCGACGATCGCGCACTTCCACGTCATCAGCATCGCCAGGGCCGCCACCTCTCCGAGGTTGACGTCGGCCGCAAACCGGATCCCGCCCTTGGTCGGCCCCATCGTCAGCAGGTGCTGCACCCGGTAGCCGAACACCGTGTCGACCTCGGTGTAGTCGTCGCGACGGAACGGGAACGTCACCACCAGCGACCGCTGCGGAGTGCGGAGCCGCTCGCGGATGTTCGGGTCCAGGTTGATGCGCTCGGCGACTCGCTCGAATTGCGCGAGAGCCTCGCGGTAGAGGGGCGATTCCCACTCCAGCAGCTGGCCCTCGGAGATAGCGACGCTCATGGCCACCGTTCTTGCTCGCGGTCGGCGCGAGGCTACTTGGAATGCCGCCGAGGCACCACGACCGACCTACATTGCGCCCCGTGGAACCTCCCGTCATCTACACGATCGGCCACGGCGACGCGTCGTTCACCGCGATCGCTGCCCTGCTGGAGCGCCACCTCGTCCAGACGCTGGTCGACGTGCGCTCGCAGCCGTACTCCCGCCACGCCCCCGACTTCAACAAGGGACCGCTCGCCGACCTGGCGGCGGCGGCCGGCCTCGGGTACCGCTGGATGGGCGACCGCCTCGGCGGGCGGCCGACCGATCCCGACCTGCTGGACCCGGCCGGCGCGCCCGACTGGCTCCGGGTGGCGGAGTCGCCGTCCTATCGGGGCGCGATCGCCGAGCTCATCGAGCTGGGGCGCGGCGGCCGCACCGCGATCCTGTGCGCCGAGCGCGATCCGCGTCACTGCCACCGGACGCTCCTGCTCGCGCCGACGCTGGCGGCGGCCGGGGCGAGTGTCTGCCACATCCTTTCCGACGGGGCGCTGGAGCCGCACCATCCCACGCTGTTCGGCCCCGCCTGATTCGCGTCACACCCCGGCGATAACGTCACGGGCATGAACGGCGACTGGCGGGTGACGCCTGCGACGTGGGACGAGGCGGTGGCCGCCACCTCCGGGCCCCAGCTCGTGGTGGGCGGCCCGGGCACCGGCAAGACCGAGTTCCTGGTGCGCCGGGCGCTGCACCTCGTCGCCGAGGAGCGCGTGCGCCCCGAGGAACTGGTGGTGCTCAGCTTCTCGCGACGGAGCGCGGCCGACCTGCGCGCCCGCATCGAACGAGGCCTGGCCCGGTCGTTCACCGTCGTGCCCGCGTCGACGTTCCACTCGCTGGCCTTCCGGCTGCTCGAGGCCGAGGCGCCGGCCGTGCTCGGCTGGGAGCGGATGCCCACGCTGCTCACCGGGCCCGAGCACGTCGCGCTGGTCGCCGAGCTGCTCGCCGAGGAGGACCCCGGCGCATGGCCCCTCCCGCAGCGCGACCTGCTGCCGACCACCACCTTCGCGATGGAGATCCGCGACTTCATGCTGCGCTGCCAGGAGCAGCTCGTCGGGCCCGGCGAGCTGGCCGCCCGGGCCGACGAGCGAGCCGACTGGCGTGCCCTGCCCGGCTTCGTCGCCCGCTACCTCGCAGAGCTACGCGCCCGCGGCCGCATCGACTACGGCACCCTCCAGGCCGAGGCCGTGCACCTGCTCGACCATCCCGGCGTGCTGGCGCGGGTGACGGAGCGCTGCAGCCACATCGTGGTCGACGAGTACCAGGACACGACGGTGGCGCAAGCAGCCCTGCTGCAGCGCCTGTACCGCCCGCACCGCAACCTCACGGTGGCTGGCGACCCGTACCAGTCGATCTACAGCTTCCGGGGAGCCGAGCTCGGCAACGTCGCCGCCTTCCCGCAGGCGTTCCCCGCCGCGACGGGCGAGCCGGCCCGGCGCCTGGTGCTGACCACGTCGTTCCGCGTGCCGGCGGCCGTCCTCGACGCAGCGGTGCGGGTCACCGAGAGCGGCGACCTGCCGGGCGCCGCCGGTCCGGTCGCCCCGGCGGCCGGGGCGGGATCGGTCGAGACGTACGTGTTCGACCAGCAGAGCCACGAGGCGGAGTGGATCGCATCCGAGCTGCAGCGCACCCACCTGCTCGACGGCACCCCGTACCGGCGCATGGCGGTGCTGGTGCGCACCAAGCGGCGCCTGCTCCCGGAGCTGTCGCGGGCGCTCGAGCGGCGCCGCATCCCCCACGACCGGCCGGATGCCCGCCTCGCCGACCACCGCGCCGTCCGGATGATGCTGGACGTGGTGATCGCGGCGACCGAGGACGGCGACGAGCGCCACCGCGCGCTGCGGCGGCTGCTGCTGGGTCCCTTGTTCGCGCTCCCGCTCGGGCAGGTGCGCCAGGCCGAGCGGCAGGTCGCAGCCGGCTCCTCCTGGAACGACGTGCTGGCCGAGCTGGCGGGCGGCGAGGTAGTCGCCGGCCTGCTCACCGACCCGGCGTGGGCTCGCGAGCGCCCGGCGGCGGACGGCTTCTGGACGCTGTGGACCACGCTGCCCCACCTCCCCGACCTCGTCGCCGACCCGGCCCATGCGGAGGACCGGGCTGCCTGGAGCTCGCTGTCGCAGGCGCTCGGCCGGCTGCGGGAGCGCGACCCGGCCGCCACGCTGGAGGGCTACCTCCGGCTGACCGAGGAGGAGGAATTCGAGGCGACGCCGCTGCTCGGGTTCCGCCCCCCGGATGAGGACCGGCTGACCCTCACCACCCTCCACCAGGCCAAGGGCCTGGAGTTCGACTTCGTGGTCATCGCCGATGCCGTGGAGGGGTCGTTCCCCGATCTCCGGCCACGCGAGTCGCTGCTCGGCGCCCGCCACCTGTCCCCGTCGCAGCCGGCAGGAGCGGCAGAGTATGCGCGGTTCCGCCTGCAGGAGGAGATGCGCCTCGCCTACACGGCCATGAGCCGCTCACGGCGGCGGGTCGTGTGGACCGCGACCGCCGCCGGGGTCGACCAGGGCGAGGGGGCGCCGAGCCGGTTCCTGGCCCTGGTCGCGGGCACGACCACGGTGGCGGAGGCGGCCCGCACCCCGGCCGAGCCCGATCGCCAGGTCGTCACGCCGCTGGAGGCGGAGGCCTACGTGCGCCGCCGGTTGCGCGACCCGGCCGCCGGCGAAGCTGCCCGGTTGGCGGCGCTGTGGGCGCTCGGCGAGTGGGCCCGGTGGCGGCTGCGATGGCCTGGCGCGTACCGTGGCTCCCGGGAGCGAGGCCCCGACGGCGGCCTCGTCGGCCCCGACCACACGCTGTCCCCCAGCCAGGTGCAGGCGTACGTGACCTGTCCCCGCCGGTACGCCCTCGAGCGCCGCCTGCACGTCGGTGACCGGCCGACCGTGTACAGCTCGTTCGGCACGACCATCCACGACGTCCTGGAGGCGGCCGAGCGGGCCGCGCTCGACCGCGGCGCCGACCGGTCGGACCTGGCCGATGCGCTGGCGGCGCTCGACGAGCGCTGGCAGCCCGCCGACTACGGGGGCGGTGCCTGGGCGGCGGGTTGGCGGGCCCATGCCGAGCGCACGCTGCGGCACCTCTATGCGAACTGGCCGGGGAAGGGCCGGCCGGTGGCCCTGGAGCACCCGCTCGACCACGAGCTCGACGGCGTGCGCTGGGTGGGCAGGGCCGACCGCATCGAAGTCGACGGGAAGGGGCGTATCACGGTCGTCGACTACAAGACCTCGAAGAGCCCCGCGACCAGCGAGGAGGCGGCGGCGTCGATCCAGCTCGCGTTCTACCTCATCGCCGCGGCGGCGGACCCGGAGATCACGGCGGCCGGGCGGCCGGCGGCCGCCGAGTTCTGGTACCCCGCCACCTACAAGCTGCGGTCGGTCGCCACCCGCAGCCTCGACGTCCGGCGGCTCGACGAGGTGCTGGCCGTCATGCATGACGCGGCGGCGGGCATCGCCGCGGAGCGATGGGACGCACGGCCGGGCCCGGGCTGCGAGTCGTGCCGGGTGCGGCTCGTGTGCCCGGCGTGGCCCGAGGGGCGGGAGGCGTACGTCGCATGACCGGCGCGCCGCGGCTGGTGCCGACTCCCGAGCAGCAGGACGTGATCGACCACCCGCTCGAGCCGCTGCGGGTCGCGGCCGGGGCCGGCACCGGTAAGACCACCACGATGGCGCTCCGGCTGGCGCGGCTGGTACGCGAGGCGGGCGTGGCCCCGGAGAGCGCGCTCGGCATCACGTTCACGAACAAGGCCGCCGCCGAGCTGGCCGATGCCATCCGCCTCCGACTCCCCGGCCTCGCTGCGGAGGGGCGGGAGGTGCAGGTCGCGACGTATCACGGCTTCGCATACGACCTGCTCCGCGAGTTCGGCGCTGCGGTCGGCGTCGAGCGGTCGGTGCAGGTGATCACGCCCGGCTACTCCCGCCAGCTGCTCCGCGACGCGCTCGCGGCCGGCACGTACGACGCGCTCGACCTGACGTGGGCGCCGGGCCGGGTCGCCGAACTGGCCGGGCTGGCGGGGCGGCTCGGCGACCACCTGCGCACACCGGCCGACCTGCTGGCCGGGCCTGCGCCGGATCCAGGTGACGACGTGGAGGCGAGGCGCCGGGAGCTGGCGCGCGCGCTCGTCCGGTACCAGGACATCAAGGCCCGCATCGGCGGCGTCGACTACCCGGACCTCATCCGGCTCGCCCACCAACTCGTGACCGGCCGGCCCGAGATCGCCGGCCTGGTCCGCGCCCGCTACCGGGTGGTCATCCTCGACGAGTACCAGGACACCAACCCCGCGCAACGCGAGCTGCTGCTGCGCATCTTCGGCAACGGGTTCCCGGTGACCGCGGTCGGCGATCCCGACCAGACGATCTACGAGTGGCGGGGCGCGTCGCTCGACAACTTCGCAGCGTTCCCGCGTCACTTCCACGGGCCGGACGGGGCGCCGGCGCCGACCCGACGGCTGCTGCTCAACCGCCGCTCCGGCGTGGCGATCGTGGCCGCCGCCAACGAGGTCCGCCGCCGGATCACCGGCGCAGCCGACGATCCGGACGACGCAACCGCCGATGGCCTGACGCCCGCGCCCGGAGCGTCGCCGGGGGCGGTCACCGTGGGGTGGTTCCCCACCGCGCTCGCCGAGGCCAACTGGGTGGCGTCCGAGGTGCGGCGCCTCCACGACGACGAGGGCGTCGCCTGGCGCGACGTGGCCGTGCTCTTCCGCAAGAACCAGCAGATCGGGCTGGTGCGGGAGGCACTCGAGGCGGAGGGGATTCCGGTCGAGGTCGCGGCACTCGGCGGCCTGCTCGGCATCCCCGAGGTCGCCGACCTGCACGCCTGGCTCCGCATCCTGGGCAGGCCCGACGACGGGCCGGCGCTGGTCCGGATCATCGTCGGCAGCGCGTTCCGGCTGGGCCTCGGCGACCTGGCGCCGCTCGCCCGCTGGGTGAGGGAGCGCAGCCGCGACCGGCCCGACGACGACGAGCACGTCCCGGAGTGGACGATGCTCGAGGCCATCGAGCACCTCGGCGAGTGCGACGGCGTCCGCCCCGGCGCGGCCGGGCGCCTCGGGGAGTTCATCGGGCTCTACCGCCAACTCCTCGCCCACGCCCAAGGCGACAGCCTCGTGGAGCTGTGCCGCCGCATCCTCGATCGGACCGGCGCGTGGCCGGAGGTCGAGGCGCTCGACGACGCAGCGCGCCTCTCGGCGAGGCTGAACCTCTACCGGTTCCTCGATCTCGCCGAGGAGTGGAGCCCGCTCGAGGGGCGGCCGTCGCTCGACGCGTTCCTGGACTACCTCGACCTGCTCGCCGAGGATCGTGGCGCCGAGGAGCTCGACACCGCGCGCCTGGGCGGCGCCGACGCGGTCGCGCTGCTCACCGTCCATCGCGCCAAGGGTCTGGAGTGGCCGGTGGTGTTCCTGCCGGCCCTGTGTACCGGCACGTTCCCCGCCGCGTCGCGCGGCTTCCCCGACCCGTTGCGGTTCCCCCAGTACCCGCCGCACGAGCTGCGCCTCGACGCTCAAGCTGTCGGCCCGCTCCCCTCCGACCACGGCGAGCGCATGGCCCTGCTGCGCGCCGGGCACGACGCGCAGGAGTGGCGCACCGCGTACGTCGCCGTGACGCGGGCCAAGGAGCGCCTGGTCGGCACGGGTGCGTTCTGGTACACCGACCGCCAGCCGAAACAGCGCAGCGAGCTCTACGAGCTGCTCGCCGCCATGCCGGCGACGCTGGTGGCCGCCGACGCGGCCGATCCCGGCGACGCGCCCCCGCCGCCGCGGGTGATCGACCTGACCGAGACCGCCCCGGACCCGCACTTCGGGCCCGGCGGCTGGCACGAGGCGCTGCGCGCCGAGTTGGCCGCTCCCGGGTGGGCGACCGGGGAGGCCACGCGCCGGGGCCGGGCCGAGCCGTACCATGCCCAGGTGGACCAGCTCCGCATCATGCTGGAGGGCCTTCCCGACGTGCCCGACGCCGCCGGCAGCTCCGAGGGCGCGTTCGCCACCTCGGTCACGGGGCTGGTGACCTACGCGCAGTGCCCGCTGCGCTTCCGCTGGAGCGAGGTCGACCGGCTGCCGCGGCGCCCCTCGGCGGCGGCGCGGCGCGGCGTCGAGGTCCACCGCCGGATCGAGCTCCACAACCGCGGGAACCTGGCCCTCGACGAAGCCGACCCCGGGTTCTACGACACCGCGCCAGGCGAGGGCACCGGCAGCCGGGCGGCGGCCGCCGCGGCATACGACGCATTCCTCGCTTCGCGGTTCGCCGACGTGCGGCCTCGCTTGGTTGAAGCGCCGTTCGACCTGGCGCTGGCATCCGGGCGCGTCAGGGGGCGGATCGACGCCGTCTACGAGCCCGAGCCGGGCAGCTGGGAGATCGTCGACTTCAAGAGCGGGTCGCCGCGGGCCGGCGCCGCGGCCCGCGTCCAGCTCGAGGCGTACGCGGTGGCGGCCACCGATGCCGGCTTCGCCGCGACGACCCCGGAGCGGCTCGCGGTGACGTTCGCCTACCTCGGCGATGGGCCGGTGGAGATCACCGAGGAGGTCGACGCCGGCTGGCTCGAGGCGGCGCGCGATCACCTCGACGCGCTCGTCGCCGGCGCCGCGGCCGGCGACTTCCCGGCGGCGCCCTCACCCGAATGCGCCCGGTGCGACTTCCTCCGATTCTGCGCGGACGGGCAGGCATGGCTCGCGGCGCACGGGGAGGGGCCCCCGGGGCAGGCGGTGGGGACAACCGTTGCGGCGTCGCCGCCGGAGGGCGCCGCGACGCCTGCCGATGGCGCAACGCCGCCGGGGTTGGGGCCCTGAGCGGGGTGGCAGTGGCGCTCGCCGCGCTCGCCGGCTACCTGGCGGGCAGCCTGCCGTCGGCCGACTGGGTCGGCCGGGTGGTCGGGCTGGACCTGCGGCGGTCGGGCACCCGCAACCCGGGCACCGCCAACGCGATCGGGCTGGGCGGTTTCCGTGTGGGGCTGGTGGTGCTGGCGATCGACTTCGCGAAGGGGGCGGCGGCGGTGGGGGCGGGCCGGCTCCTGGCGGGCGACGGCGGCGGCTTGGTGGCAGGCGTGGCCGCCGTCGCCGCGCAGATCGCCAACCCGTGGTACGGCTTCCGGGGCGGCAAGGGCCTCGGCGTCACCGGCGGCGTGGCGTTGGCCGGGTGGCCCGTGGCGTTCCCGGTGCTCGCGCCGCTCCTCGTCCTCGCCAGCAGGGTGCTGCGGTCGTCGGCGCGCGGGGTGGTGGCAACGCTGGTGGCGATGGTCCCCGTCGCCGCCGCCTGGGCGGTGGCGGGCTGGCCGACGTGGTGGGGGGTGCGTCCGGGCCCGGGCCTCGTGTGGTTCGCCGCAGCGCTGGCTGCGCTGCTCGCCCCGAAGTTCGTGCGAGACGCCGTCCGGGAGGGCCGCACTCGATCCCCCCGGACCGATCCCGCCCGGCGAAGCTAGGCTCGCTGGTGATGCCGATGCTGAGCCTGTGGAGCGACATGCTGGATCCCTGGGCGTACGTCGCGACGCTTCGGATTCACCGGGCCCGCGACCGGCTCCGCGCCGACGACCTCGAGATCGACTTGCGGGCGTGGCCGGCCGAGCTCGCCGGGGGCGACCCTCCCGACGAGCACCAGGTCCGATCGGACGTCGGCGCACTGGCACAACTCGAATCCGCGCTCTTCTCGCAGTACGCCGCGCCGGTGTGGCCGCGCTCCTGCCTCCCGGCCCACGAGGCCCAGAAGTGGGCGCTGGAGATCGGCCAGGACGTCGGGGAGCAGTTCGACATGGCGCTGCGGAGGGCGTTCTTCCTCCACGGCCACAACCTCGAGGAGATCGCGGACCTCGCCGCCGTCGCCCGGCTGGAGGGCCTCGACGGCGACGACCTGATCGCCGCGCTGGAGTCCGGCAAGTACCGGGCGGCCGTCCAGGCCGACGTCGACGCCGGGCACGACGCAGGGGTCGAAGGCTCGCCGACCGTGGTGCTGGCCGACGGCACCCTGCATCACAACCCGGGCATCGACGTGCGCCGGGTGCGCGGGCTGGCGATCGTCGCCAGCGACCACCCGTCGGTGTACGAGGAGATCGTCCGGGTCGCCGCCATCGACTGACCGGCCGCTCAGCTGACCCGGCCGCCGTCGACGTCGACGACGACCGTGACCGGGCCGTCGTTGACCAGCCGCACCTGCATCGTGGCGCCGAAGCGGCCGACCGGGCACCGCACCCCGTGGCCCGCCACCCGCGCCGCCACCTCGGCGACCAGGGGCTCGGCGACCTCAGGGTCGGCGGCGCCGGTGAAGGAGGGACGGCGGCCGCGCCGCACGTCGGCGAGCAGCGTGAACTGGCTCACGACCAGCACCTCCCCGCCGGCCTCGGCGACGGACAGGTTCATCCTCCCCTGGGCGTCACCGAAGATGCGCAGGCCCACCAGCTTGTCTCCCAGCGCGTGCGCGTCGGCAGCGGTGTCGCCGGGCGCGACGCCCACGAGCACCGCCAGCCCCCGCCCGATCTCGGCGACCACCTCGTCGCCGACGTCCACCGCCGCGGAGGCCACCCGCTGCACCACTGCCCGCATCGCGAGAACTTACCCCCGTCCTCACACCTCTCGTACCTGAGCGCCCGATGGTGGGGCCACGCACTGCAACGGAAACAACAGGAGGTGTCCCGTGCGTAAACGAATCCTGACAGTCCTCGCGCTGGCGGTGTCGCTGCTGATGGTGGCCGGTGTCGCCGTCGCCCAGGAGGCCGACACCGAGGCGAACGGCACGGTGCTCCACGGCAAGGGCACGCTGGTCGCGAAGGGCAACGGCACCGCGATCCTCGACATGGGCGGCACGCTGCGCATGCGGGTCCGCGGCGACGTGACCATCACCGACCTGGCAGGCAACGCCACGATCGTCGTCAACGACGGGCCCGACGCGCCGCTGAGCGACCGGGCTCACGACGGCGGCACCACGGTGGTTCTCGAGAACTTCAGCGGCTCGATCGCCGTGCGGGGCAGCCACTTCCGGGTCCGGGCGCACGGGGCGATGGAGTTCGCCGCCCGTGGCAAGGGCACGGCGTTCCTCGCCGGCCACGGCTGGTGGAAGACCCGCAACAACCGCGGCACCTGGTCGAAGCTGCGGGTGGCGTTCGAGTCCTGACGCCGTCCGCTCCACCGATCCCGGGAGGCCCGTCGATGGGCCTCCCGGGCGCGTGTGGCGGGTAGCCTCGCCGGATGCGCTTCCCGGCACGCAGCTCCCGCGGCTTCCTCGCGGCCCGCGATCACCTGGCACAGGCCGCCCGCGGCTTCCTCATGGGCTCCGCCGACGTCGTGCCCGGCGTATCGGGCGGCACCGTCGCGCTGGTGCTCGGCATCTACGAGCGGCTCGTCACCAACATCCGGGCGGGGGCGGCGGTCCTGGGGGCGGCGGTGCAGGGACGGTTCTCCGAAGCCTGGCGACGCTTCCGAGCCGTGGAATGGGACTTCATCCTGCCGCTGCTCGCCGGCATCGGCACCGCGCTGGTGGTGCTGGCCGCCCTGCTGGAGGGCCTGCTGGAGGACCACCCGATCGGCACTGCTGCGGTGTTCTTCGGCCTCGTGGCGGGATCGATCCCCGTCGCCTGGGCGGCGGTCGGCCGGTGGGACCCCGCCCGGGCCGTCATCTTCGCGGCGACGGCGGCCGCCACCTTCGGCCTGCTGGGCCTCCGGTCGGAGGAGGTCGCCGACCCCGCGCTCGTGGCGTTCTTCCTGGCCGGCGCGGTGGCGGTGGTGGCGATGATCCTGCCGGGGATCTCCGGGTCGTTCATCCTGCTGATGCTGGGCATGTACGAAGGGGTGCTGGCGGCAGTCAACGACCGCGACGTGGCGATCATCGGGGCGGTCCTCGTCGGGGCGGTGGTGGGCCTGGCGTCGTTCGCCACCCTGCTCGACCGCCTCCTGCGCGGCCATCACGACACGGTGATGGCCGCCCTCGTGGGCCTGATGGCCGGCTCGCTGCGGGTGCTATGGCCGTGGCCGGACGGCACCGACACGGCCCGCCTGGCCGCGCCCGACGGGGCCGGAGGGGTCGGCGCCCTGCTCCTCGCGCTCGCCGGCTTCGCGGCCGTGCAGGCGATCGTGGCGCTGGGCCGGGCGCGGGAGCACCCGCCACCGGCCGATCCGGTCAATCAGCCGAAGCCCGCTTCAGCTCGGCCAGAGCCGCGATGAAGTCGGGACGCCGGGCCGAGCCGGGCACCACGGCGATGAACCCGTCGACGCCCTGGGCGGCGTAGGCGCGCACCCGCTCGGCCGCCGCGTCGACGGTGCCGACCAGCCCGACCTTCTCCAGGTCGCCCATCCAGTTCAGGTGGATCCTGCCGACCTCCAGCGCCGCGTCGGCCTCCTCGCGGGTTCGCCCCACCGCCACCGGGATCTGGACGGTGGTACGCACCGGCCGGCCGGCGGCGGCCTCCAACACCACTGCCCGGGCAGCCGGCAGGTCGCCGAGCAGCTGCGCGGGGCAGTTCCACACGTCGGCATGCTCGCCGGTGAAGCGGCGCATCACCTCACCGCCGGTGCCGACGACCAGCGGGGGCCTCGGCTGCTGCAGCGGCACCGGCTCGCAGTAGGCGCCGGAGAGCTGCACGTAGTCGCCGTCGTAGTCGACCGGGCCACCGGCGAACAGCAGATCGAGCGCCTCGACGACCTCGCGGAACGCGGCCACCCGCTCGCCGGGCGATGGGAACTCCCAGCCGAACGCCTCGTACTCCTCCCGGAACCAACCGGCGCCGAGCCCGAGGTCGAGCCGGCCCCCGGATGCGTGGTCGAGGGTGGCGGCCATCTTGGCGAGCAGTCCCGTGTTGCGGAACGAGACGCAGTTGACGAGGTGGCCGAGTCGGACCCGGTCGGTCTGCCCGGCCAGCACGGCCAACGCGGTCCAGGCCTCGAACACCGGGGCGTCGTGGCCGCCGGGGGCCAGCAGATGGTCGGCCAGCCATATGCTGTCGAGGCCGTGCTCCTCGGCGGCGGCCGCGTCGGCGGCGACGTACTTCCACTTGGTACGGAACTGCGACAGGACCAGGCCGAACTCCACGGCGGCTCCTTCCCGGGGCGGGGCTCGGCAGGCTACCGCCGCTCGGCGCGCGCCGGCTCCGCCACGTCGTCCGGCGAGCCGACCAGCAACCTGAACGCGACTGGCGACACCACCGCCGTCACCGCCACCAACAGGATGGCGCCTGCTGCCAGTTCCGACGTCAGCAGGCCGAGGTCGACGCCGAGATCCGCCAGCGCGATCACCACGCTGAGCTGCCCGGCGAGGAGGATGCCCGCGCCGAGGGCCTCGCGCACGGCGAAGCGGCGCAGCACGAGCAGCAGGGCCGGCACCACCTTCACGATCAGCGCGACGAGGATCAACCCCACCGCGGTGCGCAGCACCACCGGGTCGTTGAGGCGGTCGACCGGGAAGCCGATGCCGACGTTGATGAAGAAGATCGGGATGAAGAACCCGAACGCGAACCCGGACAGGCGCTCCTCGAGCGTGCCGGTGTTGCGGAACACGAACGCGAACAGCGCCCCGGCGAGGAACGCGCCGAGGATCGCCTCGATGCCCAGCGCCAGCGACACCCCCACGAACACGAACATCAGCGCGAGGCTCGTCCTGATCCCCAACTCGTCGGGATCGTCCTCCGAGAACAGGCGCTTGAAGCGCTCCGGGTACCACCACGCGGTCCGGCGCACGATGACCAGCGTCAGCACCATCCCCGTGAACAGGATCGGGATCGAGGCCAGCCCGATCCCGAAGCCCTCCTCCACCCACACGCCGAGGACGACGATGCCGATCAGGCTGAGGAACTCGGCGAGCAGCGCGGTGATGAGGACGAGCTGACCGAGGTTGGTGCCGGCCTGGCGGGTGGCGCGCAGCGCCGGCACCACCAGCCCGACCGAGGCAGCCGAGATGAGCAACGTCAGGAACACCTGCTGGCTGGTCGACTCCACCGCGAGGAACCCCGTGCCGACCCACGAGACGCCGAGGATCACCACCCATAGACCAAGTCCCCACGCGATCTGCGTGACCCCCTGGCGCTCGATCCGCTCGAAGTCGACCTCGAAGCCGGCCAGGAACATCAACAGCAACAAGCCGAGCTCCGCGAGCAGCGCGATCGTCTCCTGGTCGGCGACGGCGATCAGTCCGAGCACGTCGGGCCCGATCATCGCGCCGAACAAGATCTCGAGGACGATGGCCGGCAGGCCAACTCGGCCGGCGAGCAGCGGGAGCGCAAACGCCGCGGCCCCGATCAGCACGAACGCTGAGGCGTCGGGGAGCACCTCGGCGGCGAAGACGAACGGGTTCATCGCGGGGCCGGCACCAGCAGGATGGACGAGTCGAGGCGCCGCAGCAGGTGGCCTGCCGCGGTCGGCTTCAACACCGAGGGCGTGCCGGGCGGCTCGGGCAGCACCACGAGGTCCGAGTGGGCGGCACCGCCGAGGACCTTCGACAGGACGCCGCGGCGCACGAGGCGCTTCACCTGCACACCAACCGCGGCCGCCTCCACCCGCAGCTGCTCGGCGGCGCGCATCGCCCGGCGCAAGGTCCGCCCACCGCCGCCCTGGGGCACCGCCGCCACCGCGAGGAGGTTGACCGCGTCGGCCTCGGCGAGGTCGACGGCGGCGCGCGCGGCCGCGACCGTCCCGGGCGCGTCGACGAGCGCCACGGCAATCCGCTCGTAGTGGTCCCGTCCCCGGGTGAACAGGACGGGCACGCCGGCGGCGCGCACCCGCCGCAAGGCCGCAGGCACCTTGAACCGCAGGCTCAGCCGGCCACCGGCCGGCGGGGCGAGCATCACCACCCCCACCGATTCCTCGCCGGCGATCGAGATCAGCGCCTTGTCCGGAGCTCCGCGCACCGCTCGCAGCCGCACCTCGAGGCCGGGTGCCCGCTCGGCGAGGTCGTCCAGCTCGGCGGTGAGCGCCGGCGGCGGGCCCGCCTCGCCTTCCCGGTGCACCACGAGCAGCGCCTCCACCGACGTCGAGCGAGCGAGCTGCACCGCCTCTGCCAGCCGCGCCCGGTCGTCGGCGGTGTCGAAGGCCACGACCACCTGGCGCCCGTAGTCGGCCGGGAAGCGGGCGTGGCCGCTGATGAAGCTGCGGACGATGAGCCCCCGGTCGGCGGCAGCACCGACGACCGTCACCAGGTCGCCGGTCTGGAAGCGGGTGGCGCCGTGCGGGACGACCACCCGGCCCTCGCGCAGGATCGCCGCGACCAGCCAGCGGTCGGAGCGCAGCTCCGCCAGCGACCGGCCCCGCATCGGTGAGTCGTCGGTGATGCGGAACTCCACGGCCTCGGCCTTGCCCTCGGCGAACGGCACCGACGAGACCCGGCCCGGCTCGAGGTTGATCTCCACCCGGCGCGCGGCCAGCCGGTCGGGCGAGTACGCGAGGACCCCCAGGTCGCGGTAGTCGGCGAGCACCTCGGGGTCGTTGGCGATCGCGGCGACCCGGACCACACCGGCATCGAGCGCGAGCCGGCACGCCTCGAGGTTGACCGCGTCGTCGCCCGAAGCGGCCACGAGGGCGTCGGCCCGGTCGAGCTGGGCCAGCCCCAGCACGACCCGGCTCGACCCGTCGCCTTCGATGGCGTCCAGGTCGCGCACCTTCTCGGCTCGCGACAGGCGCTCGCGGTCGGGGTCGATCACGGTGACCCGCCAGATGGCGCTGAGGCCGCGTAGGAGGTCCACGGTGGTCGTGCCCGCGCCGACGACGACCAGCCGGAGCCGGCGGCGGGCGCGCTCGTTGCGGGGCCCGGGCGCCGTCACGTGCCGTCCCCGCCGTCCGCGTGCGGGGTGGGCACCAGGAGCACCGACGCCTCGGCGCTCCGGACCAGGTGGCCCACCGTCCCCAGCCGCCAGGGGGCCGGGTCGCGATCGGGCATGCCGGCCACGAGCAGGCTCCGGCGCCCGGCCAGCTCGGCCAGCGCGCGCACCGGGTTGCCCTCGCGCTCGACGCGCCGCATCGCGACGCCGCGTACCGCGGCCTCCTCGCGGAGGCGGGCGCCGAAGCGCTCGGCGTGCTCGGCGCCGTGGGCGGCCACGAACGACGGCGGGCGCACCGCAGCCGCCACCAGGCGGGTGTTGCCTCGCGCGGCCAGGTCGACCGCGGCGGCCGCCGCCGCCCACTGCGAGGGCCGGTCGTAGAGGGAGATGACGACGGAGTCGTATGGCTGCGTGCCGCGCGCCACGAGCAGCGGCACGTTGCGGCGCCGGGCGCGGCGGATCAGGTCGGCAGTACCCCGCCAGGGTGCCAGCAGGCCCTTTTCGGGCGGGGCAGTCACGACCACGCCGACGTGGTCGCCGGCCTGGTCGTCGAACGCCGCCTCGGCCGGGTCGGCCGCGACGATGGACCGCACGTCGAGGCCCGGCGCCTCCCGCGCCGCCGCCAGGACCTGGTCCAGCCGCCTGGCGGCGCCGGCGCCGAGGGCACGCGGGTGGGGATGCATGATCAGGAGCTCGGGGGTGAGGCTCACCTGGGCCAGGTGCAGGGCTTCGCCCACGACCTCGGCAGCCCGCTCACCGTGAGGGTCGAGCAGCACCGCCACCGCCTGCCCGTAGTCCAGCGGGAAGCGCGCCTCGCCGGCCGTGAACGTCCGGACGATGTCCGCATAGCTGTCGGCGGGACCGACGATCGTGACGAGGTCGCCGGCCTGCAGGCGGTTCCGGCCGTGGGGGATCACGAGCTCGCCGCCGCGGAGGATCGCCACCACCAGCCAGGTCTCGGCCCGCAGCTGCGCGAGCATGCGGCCCCTGACCGGCGAGTCGCCGGCGACCCGGAACTCCAGCGCTTCGGCCGCCCCGCCGGCGAAGCCCGCGGCCGACACCCGCCGCGGCTCGAGGGCCGTCTCGATGCGGCGGGCCGCCATGCGGTGCGGCGACCAGGCGGCCACGTCGATCTCCCGGTAGTCGGGCAGGCGCTCGGGATCGGCCGCGAGCGCAGTGATGCTGGGGACCCCGGCCTCCTTGGCGGTGCGGCACACCGCCAGGTTCGCGTCGTCGTCGCCGAGCGACGCCAGCACCGCATCGGCGTCGTCGAGACCGGCCCGCAGCAGCGTCATGGGATCGGTGACGTCGCCGTGCACCACGTCGACGTCGCGGGAGCGCTCGGCCATCTCCAGCGCCACCGGATCGGCGTCGAGCACGGCCACCTGCCACCGGTCGCCCAGCGCGCGCAGCAGGTCGCGGGTGGCGCCGTCCACGCCAACGGCGATCAGGCGCACCCGCGGGCCCGCTCAGACGGAGAAACGAACGAGGATGACATCATCGTCCTGCACAACGTAGTCCCGACCTTCGACGGAAACGACACCTGCGGCCTTGGCGGCGTCCCACCCGCCGGCCGCGATCACCTCCTGGATGCCCGCCACCTCGGCGCGGATGAACCCCCTGGCGAGGTCGGTGTGGATCTTGGCGGCCGCCTCCCGGGCCGACGCGCCGCGCCGCACCGTCCACGCGTGCGCCTCCTTCGGCCCCAGCGTGTAGAACGACTGGAGGCCCAGCGCCTCGTACGCCGCCCGCACCATCGTCGCCAGGGCCCCCTCGCCGAGGCCCAACCCCTCGAACAGCTCGGCGCGTTCAGCCGGGTCGAGGCGGGCGCCCTCCTCCTCGAGGCGGGCGGACATCGTCACCACCAGGTCGCCTGCCGGCACCGCCGCGGCCACCGCCGCTGCCTGGGCATCCGCATCGGTGGCGTCCTCCGCGACGTTGACCACCCACACCACCGGTTTCAGCGTGAGCGGGGCGAGATCGCGGAACGACGCCAGCTCCTCCACCGACCAGCTCGCCTCGCGCAGCTGCCGGCCGTCCTCGAGCATGGCGGCCGCCTTGGCGACCGCGTCGGCGGCCGGCCGCTTGGACGGGTCGGCGGTGGCCTCCTTGGCGATCTTGTCCTTGCGGCGGCCGAACACCTCTGCGTCGGCGAGCGCCAGCTCCAGGCCCAGCTCCTCGGCCTGGCCGGCCGGGTCGACACCGGACTCGTCGGCGGGCACGGCGGGGTCGTCGAACGAGCGCAGCACCACGGCGAGGGCCTCCATCTCGCGCAGCCGTGCCAGGAACTTGGCGCCGAGGCCGCCGCCGGCTCCCGGCTTGGCCATCGCGGGCAGGTCGAGGAGGTCGAGGGTGGCGTGGACGAGCTTCTTCGACCCTTCGACCTCAGCTGCCCGGTCGAGGTGGTCGTCGGGGACCGCAGCGACGCCGACGTTGGGCTCGGTGGTCGAGTAGGGATGGGCGGCGGTCAGCGCCTCCAGGCCGCTGAGGGCGTTGAAGAGGGTCGTCTTGCCGACGTTCGGGTAGCCGAGGATGCCGATGGTGGGCATGGTGGGCCGGGAGCGTACTCGGCCGGGCTGCCTCAGCCGAGTACGCCGGCTGTGCTGCCTCAGCCGAGCACGCCGGCTGTGCGCAGGCCGGCGATCTCATCGGCGGCGTAGCCCCAGTCGGCGAGCGCCTCCTCCGTGTGCTGCCCGGGCACCGGCGGCGGGCCCTGGATGGCGCCCGGGGTGCGGCTGAACCGCGGCGCAGGTGCCGGCTGCGACACCCCGCCGACGTCGACGAACGTCTTCCGAGCGGCGAGATGCGGATGGGTGGCCGCCTCGGAGAGCGGGAGGACCACCGCGGCGCATGCGTCGGTGCCTTCCAGGCGCGCGGCCCAGGTCGCCCGCGTCTCGGCGGCGAACGCCGCGCCGAGCCGGGCCCGCAGCACCGGCCACCTGGCCCGGTCGTGCTGGTGGGCGGGGTCGAAGTCGACGCCGGTGCGGGCCAGCAGCTCGGCGAAGAACTGCGGTTCGAGCGCGCCTACCGCCACGTAGCCGCCGTCGGCCGTGGCATAGGTGGCGTAGAAGGGCGCGCCGCCGTCGAGGAGGTTGGACGCCCGGTCGTCGGTCCACAACCCGGCGGCGGCCATCCCGTGGAACATCGTGGTGAGCACGGCGGCACCGTCGACCATCGCCGCGTCGATCACCTGTCCCTCGCCGCTCCGGGCCCGCTCGACGAGGGCGGCGGCGATGCCGAACGCGAGGAACAGGGCGCCACCGCCGAAGTCGCCGATCAGGTTGAGGGGCGGGGGCGGCGGCCGGTCGGCGTCGCCCATCGGGTGGAGGGCGCCCGCCACGGCGATGTAGTCGATGTCGTGCCCGGCCGACGAGGCCAGCGGCCCGTCCTGGCCCCAGCCGGTCATGCGGCCGTACACCAGCCGCGGGTTGCGGGCCAGGCAGGCGTCGGGGCCGATCCCGAGCCGCTCCGCGACGCCGGGGCGGTACCCCTCGAGGAGCACGTCGGCCCGGTCGGCGAGGCGCAGCACGACCCCCGGCCCGTCGGGGTGCTTGAGGTCGACGGTGACCGAGCGCCGGCCGCGGTTCAGGAGATCGCGGGCCGGGTCGACGGCAACCCCGGTGCCGCCCGGGCGGTCGACCCGCACGACCTCGGCGCCCAGGTCGGCCAGCAGCATCGCGCAGAACGGCCCGGGGCCGATCCCGGCGAGCTCGACCACCCTGATGCCGTGGAGGGGTCCCATGGAGGCGGGAGGGTACTTCGGCGGCATAGGATCGGCGCGTGCCCCCCCAGTTCGATCCCGCCTACTACAACACCGTCGACCAGGCGTTCCACGCCGACTGGACGATCCAGAAGCTCACCCGCCAGGAGCTGACCCGGCGGGCGGTGGCCGAGCTCTGGCCTGACGGCCACCCGACCTCGCTCGTCCAGGTGGCCGGCACCAGCGGCAAGGGCTCGACGTGCCGGCTGCTCGAAGCGGCGCTGGGTACCGCGGCACCCAGCGGGGCCTACCTCAACCCGCACGTGTTCGACTACCGGGAGCGGTTCTCGATCGGCGGCGAGCCCCCGGCCCCGACAGCGGTGACTGCCGCGTGGGAGGGCACGGTGCTGCCGTACTGCGTCACCGCCAGCGCGGACCGCGGGATCGTGCACACGTTCGCCGAGGTGGGGATCCTGCTGGCCCTGACGCTGTTCGACCGGTTCGGGGTGGCCTGGGCGGCGATGGAGACTGGCCTGGGCGGCCGGTACGCCCAGCTGCGCGGGCTCGACGTGGCGGCCGGCGTGCTCACCAACGTCGGCGACGACCACCCGGTGAGCCTCGGGACCGAGCCCTGGCAGCGGGCGCTGGACAAGGCGGGCATCGCCCGCCATGACGTCCCGCTGTTCACCTCGGAGTCCGACCCGGAGATGCTGGCGTGGATACGGGGAGTCGCCGCCGGCGCCGGGGCCGACCTCGTGGAGGTCGGCGACGGCGAGGTGGCCGCGGTCCGGGACGGGCTCGGCGATCCGGCCGCGGAGGCGCTCGCCGCCAACCCGGTGCAGCACCGCAACATCGCACTTGCGCTGGCGACCGCCCGCCACCTCGTCCCCGACCTCGACGCCGCGGCGGCGCTCGCCGCCATGGCGGCGGTCCGCTTCACGGGCCGGCTCAGCGAGGTGGCGCCCGGCGTCTTCGCCGACATCGCGCACAACCCGGACAAGACCGCCGCGCTCGCCGCCGAGGTCCGCCGGCGCGAGATGGCGCCGGTCCTCGTCGTGGGCCTCTCCGGGGAGCGCCGGGCGCCCGAGGTGCTCGGCCCGCTGCTCGACGTGGCGGCGGCGGCGGTCGTCGTGACGCCGCCGTACCGCGGACGCGCGGCCGAGGAGGTGGCCGGCGAGATCGCCGCGGCCGCCCCGGACCTGGCGGTCGAGGTGGTCGCCGACCCGCGCCGCGCGGTCGAGGCCGCCCGCCGGCTCGGCCCGGGGCCGGTGCTGGTGACCGGGTCCACCTACGCCGTCGACGCGGTCCTCAACGACGATCCCTACCTCCGCCATCTCAACGCCACGATGGGGTGGCGGTTCGATACCCCGGTGTACGAGCCCGGCAAGGGCCCCGGCAGGCCCGTCTCGCCGAGCTCCTAGGCCCGCACCACCCTCGTCGCGCCGGTCACCGGGTCGCGGTCGAGCTCGATCAGGTCCTCGATGCGATGGCGCATGTCGAGGACGTGCGACACCACCACGACCAGCCGGTCGGGCGAATCGGCGACGAGGCGCTCGATCCCCTCCATGGCGAGGTCGAGGTGGTCACGGTCGAGGCTGCCGAAGCCCTCGTCGAGGAAGAACGCGTCCAGCCGCCCGCCGCTGCGGGTGACCATCTCGGCGAGGGCGAGCGCCAGCGCCAGCGACGCGAGGAACGTCTCGCCCCCCGACAGCGACTCGGGCCGCCGCTCGGCCTCGGCGGCGGCGAGGTCGACGATGCCGAACGTGCCGTCGGTCGTGAACCGGTAGCGCCCGCCCGACAGCAGCTCGAACCGGTCGGAGCCGAGATCGGCGAGGCCCTGGCGTTCCTCCTCCAACAGGAAGCGCAGGAACCGGGCCGGGGCGAGGTCGTCTGCGAGCCGGCGGTACGTCGCCAGCCCGGCGACCGCCGCCGCGTTCTCGCGCTCCAGCTCGCCGAACCGGGCGACCCGTTCCTCCAGCAGCTCGACCTCCTTCGCCACCGCCGCCGCGTCGGACGCGGCCTGGCGGCGGGCCGTGGCGAAGTCGGCGTCGGGCGCCAGCTCCAGCGCTTCCAGGAGCGTGGCGCGTTGCGCGGCCGCGGAGTTCGCCGCCTCGCTCGCGTCGGAGGCGGCCTGGTCGACTGCGGCCGCCTCGGACTGCCACAGCTCCCGGACGCGTGCCAGCGCGGCGGCGACCCCGTCCGGGTCGGCAGGCACCGCCACATCGCTGCCGAGCCGACCCGCCAGAGCGGCGACGTCGGTGGCGAGCGAAGCCAGCTCGTCCGCGGTGGCCGCCCGCCGCTCCCGCGCGGCCGCCGCGCGCTCGGCGGCGGCCTGCTCGGCCGCCCGCGCCGCGGCGAGCGCCTGGTCGGCTGCCGCCACGGCTGTCTCCGCGGCGGCCAGCAGCTCTCCCGGATCACCGTCGCCGAGCAGATCGGCCGCCTCGCCGGCCGCCTCCTCCACCGCCGCCGCGCCGTCCGCCAGCTCGGCCTTGCGGGACGTCACCGCCGCCGCCGTCGTCGCGAGCCGCTCGGCGGCCACCGCGGCCGTGCTCGCCGCAGCCGCGGCCGCCTCGGTGGCGGCGGCGTGCTGCGCAGCGGCCTTCGCCTCCTCGCGCTCGGCCTTGCCGACCGCCTTCTCGAGGGTGGCCAGCCCGGGCCGCCGGCCCCGCTTCGGCAAGGTCGCGACGGTCTGCCCGCACACCGGGCAGTCCTCGCCGGCGGCCAACGTGCTGCGCAGCTCGGCGGCGGCGTCGGCGTGGCGTGCTTCGTGCCACGCTTCCCGCGCAAGCGCCAGCGCCTCGCGGGCGCCCGCCAGGGTGCGCTCGGCGACGGCGCGCTGCGAGTCGGCAGCGGCCGCGTCGGCAGCCGCGGTGGCGACGTCCTCGCCGGCGGCGGCGTGCGCCGCCTCCGCAGCGGAGACGCGCCTCTCGGCAGCGGCCACTGCGTCCCGGCGATCGCCGAGGCGCGCCACGACGATGCGGGCCGCCTCCAGCCGGGACCGGCCCCCGACGGTCGCGAGCGCGGCCTCGAGCGCAGACTCGGCCGCCTGCCGCGCCGCCTGCCCCTCGTCGGCTTCTTGCGCCGCGGCCGCGACAGCCGCCGCGGATTCCTGCGCCGCGGCGACGAGCGCGTCGGCGCGGGCGCGCCCCGGGAGCTGTCCGGCCAGCTCGTCGAGGCTCGCCCGGCGGGCGCGGGCCTCCTGGTGGGCTGCCCGCGCCGCGGCGATCTCGGCGTCGGCCGCCGCGACCGCGGCGGCGGCCTCGTCGAACAGCGCGGCTCGCTCGGTGGTCTCCTTGCTGCGCAGCCGGGCCGCCTCGAGCCGCAGCCGGTCCTCCTCGATCTCGCGGCGCCGCCGTTCCAGCTCCTCGAGGTCGCGAGCGGCGGCGTCCCGACGCGCCTTGGCCACCGCCTGCATCGCTTCGACCCGGTCGAATCCGAACACGCCCTTCAGCACGGCATCCCGCTCGGCCGGGGCCGCCCGCAGGAACTCGGCGAACTGGTTCTGCGCCAGCAGGGTCGAGCGCCGGAAAGCGGCGAAGTCCAGCCCGAGGAGCCGCTCCACCCGCTCGGTCACGGCCCGGGCGCCGGTCACTTCCTCGACGCGGGCGGAGGTCGGGTCGCTGGTCTCGTGCCGGTACAGGGCGTGGGCGGCCTGGCCCTGCACCCGGAGCACCCGCACCGCCCGCCACGGCTGGCCGTCGACCTCGAACCACAGTTCCACGTGCGCGGCATCGGCCCGCTGGTGGACGAGGCTCCGCGTGTCGCGCTCGAACGTCGGCGTCTTGCCGTAGAGCGCGAACGCCACGGCGTCCAGCAGCGACGACTTGCCGCTGCCGATCGGTCCGACGACGCCCACCAGGCGCCGGCCGCGGAAGTCGAACGTCTGCTCGGCGGCGTACGAGCGGAAGCCGCGCAGCGTCACGCTAAGCGGGCGCGTCGTGCACCTCCTCGAGCACCGACCGGAACGCGGCCAGTACCGCCTCGGGAGGTGGCGTCCCGTGGGCCTCCTCGTGGTACTCGGCGTACAGCTCGTCCCACGGCCGGCCTGCCCGGGCCACCCGGTCGTCGGCCGTGCGCGGGTAGTCGGCCCGGACGTTGACGAGCCACGGGAACGCCTCCTGAGCCCGGTCGCCCAGCCCGGGGTCCGGGCCGGCGGTGGTCACCGTCAGGTCGACGTAGGCATCCGCCAGGTCGGCGCGGCCCGCCAGCTCGTCCCACGAGCCGGTCGCCTGCACCAGCGACCGCCCCGCCGTGATCGGTACGCTCCGCAGCTCGGCGCGCCGGCCCGGCGCGACGTCGACCAGCACCACGCGTTTCTCCTCCCCGGCCTCGCCGAAATCGAGCTGCAGCAGCGACCCGGCGTAGGTGGCCGGCACGTTGGCATGCGGCACCGGCTGCGGGGCGTGGATGTGGCCCATGGCCACGTAGCCCAGCCCGGGGGGGACCGCTTCCTCCGATGCCGTGTACGCCTCGCCCAGGTGCAGCGCCCGCTCCCCGCGCGGGGCGCCGGTGCGGATGCGGGCGCCGGTGACCATGAAATGGGCGACCAGCAGCGTCACCGCGTCGCTCCCCGCCTCGGCCATCACGTGGCCGGCGTACTCCTCGCAGATACGCCGGACCCGGCCGGCGTAGCTCTGGTACCAGTCACCGGTCTGGTCCATGAAATCGACCACCCGGCCCTCGCGCAGGAAGGGGAAGCCGGCCACCAGCGCCCGGCCGCCGGGGGTCGCCAGGTCGAGGACCCCGCCGCCGGCCGGGGCCTTGATGTCACCGATCAGGTGGATGTTGGCCGGAGCGAGGAAGGGGGCCAGCGCCTCGAAGAACGCCGGCGAGTCGTGGTTGCCGGCCACCGCCACCACCGGGCGGCGCCCGCCGCCGGTCAGCGCCACCAGCCCTCCGAGCACCGTCTGCAGCGCGTCGATGGGCGGCAGCGGCCGGTCGAACAGGTCGCCGGACACCACCGCCAGGTCGGCGCCCTCGGCGTCGGCGATGGTGACCACCTCGGCCAGCGCGGCCCGGTACTCGTTCATCCGGTCGAACCGCCCGAGCCGCTTGCCGACGTGCCAGTCGCTCGTATGCAATATCTTCATCGCTCTTCGCTTCGCTCAGAGCGATGAGGGGCGCCGCCTTCGACGGCGGCTGCCGCAGAGATCCATCGTCCTTCGCTTCGCTCGGGCCGAAGGGGGGCGCTGCCTTTGGCGGCGGTTGCCACCGCGTCGGAGGTCGGGGGGGTGCTCGGCCGGCGCGGCAAGTCAGAGGCCCTGGAAGGGGTCATCTTCTTCGGCGACTTCCTCCTTGCGGGTCGCCCAGGGGGGGAAGGGGAAGTCGAGGACGAGCGGCACGGGGATCGACGGCTGGGAGAGGACCATCGTGCCGGGCTTCAGGAGGCGGGCGCGGGCGCGGGTGGACGGCAGCATCCAGCCGTACTCGGCCCGCTCGGCCTCGGCGGCGTCGAGCCGGCCGGTGGCCCGCATCGCGGCGTTCTCGAGCACCTCGGGCGCGACCCGGGAGGCGGTCTGTTGGGCGCCGACGAGCAGGACGCCGAGCGAGCGTCCCCGCTGCGCGATGTCGATGAGCATGTCCTTGATCGGGCTGTGCCCCTCCCGCGGCGCGTACTTGTTGAGCTCGTCGAGCACGACCACCGACAGCGGCAGGCGCTGGCCCGTGCGCTCCTTCTCGGCGAAGGCCTCCGCCAGCAGCGCGCCCACCACGAAGCGCTGCCCCAGCTCGTGGAGCGACTGGATGCCGATGACGGTGATCTGCGCCGCGCTGCGATCGATGCGGCGGCTCTCCCCGGTCCGGATGAGCTGGCCGAGCCGGTTCTCGGCGGCATGGAGGCGGCGGGTGAACGCCGAGATCGTGCCCGCCTGGACCCGTCCCGTCCAGCGCTGGTCGGGCTCGCCGTCCTCGGGGTCGAGGAACTCGTCGAGGGCCAGCGCCAGCGAGCCCAGATCGCGGATCACCCGCTCCCCCTTGGCGGGGCGCACCTGCTCGCCCGGCTTGTGACCCATCGCCGGGTCGCGCAGCACGATCGCGCCGGGCTCGCCGGCGACGTCCACCGCGAACCGCTGGAGCTGGGCGCGCACCCGCTCCTCGACGAACGGGATCTGGTTGCGGAAGTCGGCGGCGTCGGTGAAGAGGAACCGCAGCAGGCCCTCGTCGACGAACTCCCGCGGCGTCCATGCGAACGCGCCGACCCCGTCCTGGCGGCCGCCGAGGTCGGGCACCACCACGTCGCCGCTCCGTGCTCGCGGCGGCGCCCAGAACGACACCGACGGGAACGGCTCCGGCGCCACGCCGAGCTTCGCCCACACCGCCGCGGCCTCCTCGCCGAAGTGGCGGTTGGGCTTGTCGAGCCACAGCAGGTCCTCGCCCTTGACGTTGAAGACGAGCACCCGCAGGTTCTGCGCCGCCTCGCCGACGATGTCGGGGCGGCTGGTGAGCATGCGGAGGAAGAACAACGCGAACGACGTCTTGGTGGCGACGCCCGAGATGCCCGACACCGACATGTGGCCGCCCTTGCGGCCGTCGAAGAAGTCCAGGTCGGCGAACACCGGCTCGCCGTCCCGGCCGAGGCCGACCGGCAGGGGCCGGTCCATCTCGTCGGCGTACAGCGCCTTCATGCGCTCCTCGCCCTGGGCCCGCTCCACCACCTCCCCGGGATCGGGGGCCACCCATAGCTCGGGGTCCACCCGGGTCACCGCCACCCGCGCCGACCGCACCTTGGCGGCCGGCATCGTGCCCTTGGAGGCGATGCGGTCGGTGTCCGACTCGAAGCTGGCGCCCTCGAACAGCGCTTCGACCTCGGTGACGACGCCGTAGGTCGACACCTCCCCCGCCTTCGGGACCTGGGTGCGCAGCACGACGAGGTCGTCGAGCTGGAGGTACTCGTCGTCGGCGATGAGCACCCGGAACTCGCGCGTCGACGTGTGCTGGTTGCCGAGGACCCGCCCGACCCCCTCGGTCACGGCGCCGCCACCTCCCGGGTCACGGCGTCGCGGAGCTGGCGGTGGACGAACGCCGGGTCGCCGAGGCGGCGGCGCAGCTCGCGCTCCATCGCGGCGATCGGGACGAGGTTCTGCGGGGCCCGGGCGTCGATGTGCGGCTCGGAGCCGACCTCGGGCAGCAGCGCGGCGGTGCGATCCGCCAGCCCGCGCGCCCTCTCCAGCCCCACCGCCCGGGCGACCTCGCAGCGCACCACGCCCGACCAGCTGTGGCCGTGGTTCGTGGTGCCGAGCCGCAGGTACCACGAGAACCGGGGGTACGTCGTGATCTCGAACAGCGGGGTGCGCTCACCGGGGCCGAGCGCCGCGACGGCGGCCATCCGGTCCGGCGGCAGGTACGGCGCCCGGTGCGACTTGACGTACCCCACCTTGTCGGTGCCCGACAGCTCGTTCAGCGGGCCGTCGGCGACGACGAAGTAGCCGCCGTGGGCCAGGTCCTCTGCGAGCCGGCTCTCGGCGCTGCGCATCGCGCCGTGGAAGTGCCGGATCAGCGACGAGGGGTCGCGGTCGGGCACGGTCTCGGTGCGGTAGGCGAGGCTCGGACCGACCGCCGGGAACTGCTCGTCCCGTCCCCCGGCCAGCACCACCATCCGGTCGATGGAGATGTCGACGATCTCCGACCGGCGCTCGTGGCGGCGCCACAGCACGGCCGCGACCCCGTACGAGCCGCAGATCCCCGGCAGCGGCCCGAGTACCGGGTCGTCGACGGTGACCCTGGCGTCGATGCGGCGGACGCCGTCGACGAAGGCGACCACCGGCACACCGTCGTCGCGGCCCGGCAGCGGCTCACACGCACCGGCGACCTCGACGTCGGCGTCGACCGCGCCCACCACCGGCCCGAGGTCGTCGTCGGCTTCGAAGGGGCTGCCGTAGTCGGGCGCCCATTCCTCGACGTGCAGCTTGGCCATCCGGCGATGGTAGCGATGGGGCCCGACGCGGCCCGGGCACTCCCGGTAGCGTTGCCGGCCATGACCGAACAGCTCTCCGGGCGGGTGGCGCTGGTCACCGGGGCGAGCCGGCGGCGCGGCATCGGCTTCGCGATCGCCGACCAGCTCACGTCGCTCGGCGCCGACGTCGCCGTGCACGCGTGGCGCCCGTACGACGCGGCGATGGGCTGGGGGGCCGACGCCGACGACGCCGCGCTGCTCACCGAGCTGCGGCGCCGCGGTACCCGGATCGAGCGGCTGCACGAGGACCTGCGGGACCCGGAGGGCCCAGAACGGCTGGTGGCGGCGACCGTGGAGCGCTTCGGGACGGTCGACATGCTGGTGGCCAACCACACGCACAGCGTCGACGGGGCGCTGGGCGAGCTGACCGCCGACCACATCGACGAGCACTTCGAGGTCAACGTGCGGGCCACCCTGCTGGTGGTGCAGGCATTCGCCGCGCAGCGCGACGGCTCCCGACCGGGAGGCCGGGTCGTGATGCTGACGTCCGGCGCCCACCTGTCGCCGATGGGTCGTGAGATCGCCTACGCCGTCTCGAAGGGGGCGCTGGCGATGGCAACGTGGACGCTGGCGGACGTGCTGGCCGACCGGGGCGTCACCGTCAACACGGTGAACCCAGGGCCGACCGACACCGGCTGGGCCGACCCGGAGGTGCTGGAAGCGGTCGCGGCACGGTTCCCGGCCGGCCGCTGGGGCCAGCCGGAGGACGCGGCGCGGCTCATCGCGTGGCTCTGCACCGACGACGCAGCCTGGGTCACCGGCCAGGTCATCGACTCCGAGGGAGGTTTCCGACGATGGTGAAGTCTGGCGACGAGGCGTACTACGAGCGGACAAGGGAGACGCTGGAAGAGGCCTACCTCGCCGGCGACGACCCCCGCCAGCAGTCGGGGTTCTCCGGCGACGACGCCAGGTGGGAGGCCATGCGGCGGCCGATCACGCAGGCATTCCATCGGGACGGCTCCTTCCTCGACGTCGGGTGCGCAAGCGGCTACCTGATGGAATCGGTCGTCCGGTGGGCCGCCGCGGACGGGCTGGACATCGAGCCGCACGGGCTGGAGCTGATCGGCTCGCTGGCCGAGCTGGCCCGCCGTCGCCTGCCGCAGTGGGCCGACCGCATCCACCACGGCAACGTGATGACGTGGGATCCGCCTCACCGGTACGACTTCGTCCGGAGCGAGCTGGTCTACGTGCCCGACAAGCGGGGCCCGGATCTCGTCTCGCGGCTGCTCGACCGCTTCCTGCTGCCCGGCGGTCGGGCGATCGTCTGCTCGTACGGGACGACGTCGAGCGACCGGGCGGTCGCCCGTCCCGTTGCCGAGCTGCTCGCCGGCTGGGGGTACGAGGTGGCCGGGTCCGACGAGGTCGCCGCCGACAACGGCCGGGTGGGGATGCGGGTGGCCTGGGTGGAGCGGAGCTGACGGCGCCGGGGCGACGCTCGTGATCGCCGCCGCTGCGGTGATCGGACTGCGGCGCCGGCACCGAGCTGATCGACCACTACGGCTGCGGCAGCGCGCCCGGACGATCGTCAACGTCATCAGCGTTTCCGGCGACACGCTCACCGGCCCCCGCGAGCAGGTCCAGCACCTCATGACGAGCTGGGGGTCGAGACGCCGGATGAGTTGAGCCGGGAGATCAATCGGCCGTTGCGCAAGCAGATCGACGACCCCGACGAGCAAGGCGCTCGAGGCGCGGCCTCGCCCCCGCAGCCGACGCCTCGGTCGCAGGGCCCGCTACGCAGCGCCTACCCCCGCACCAGCCGCCAGACGCCGCCCTCGAGCGATGTGACGTAGAGCTCGCCGGCGCCGTCGACGCCGAACGACGACAGCCCGCCCACCCGGCCGAGCTGGCCGGTCCAGTCGAACGTGCGGCCCGATGTGCGGTCCCAGCTCCGCACGAACCCGGCACAGAAGTCACCGTAGAAGTACTGGCCGGCCAGCTCCGGCAACGCCGCCCCCCGATAGACGAAGCCGCCCGTGATCGAGCAGCCCTCGCCGTGGTCGTACGCGAACGCCGGCAGCTCCAGTCCGGTCGTCGAGCAGTTGGCCGACCGGAAGCACTCGTTCGCCTCGATGATCGGCCACCCGTAGTTGACGCCCGCCTCCCCCACCGGGACGACCGACACCTCCTCCCATTCGTTCTGGCCGACGTCGGCGACGTAGACGAAGCCCTCGTCGAACGAGAAGCGCCACGGGTTGCGGAGCCCGTACGCCCACACCTCGGCCGCCCCGCCGCCGGCCACGAAGGGGTTGTCGGGCGGGACGGCGTACGGGTCGCCGCCGTCGACGTCGAGCCGCAGCAGCGCGCCGAGCAGCGTGTCGGGCCGCTGGCCCTGGCCGAACCGGTCGTCGGCGCCACCGCCGTCGCCCAGCGCGATCCACAGGTAGCCGTCGGGGCCGAACGCGATCATGCCGCCGTTGTGGTTGCCGGCCGGCTGGTCGGCGCCCAGCAGCCGCCGGGCGCTGGCGGGGTCGGCCCGGTCGCCGTCGGCCGTGTACTCGGCGACCGTGGTGTCCCCGTTGCGGTCCGTGTAGTGGACGAAGAGGCGCCCGTTCGATGCGAAGTCCGGGTGGAACGCCAGCCCGAGCAGCCCCCGCTCGCCACCGAAGGACACGAGGTTCTGGATGTCGAGGAACGGCCGCTGCTCCCCGCCCTCCAGCACCCACACCACCCCGGGTTGGTCGACCACGAACAGCCGGCCGTCGCCGAGGGGCGCCGCCACCAGCACCGGCGCCTCGAAATCCCCGGGCACCGGCGCCAACGCCAGCCGGAGGTCGTCGACCGAGCCGGTGGTCGCAGGCGGGGCCGGCTCCTCGGCCGGCTCTTCGGCGGACGTCGTCGGCACCACGGTGGAGGGCACGGTGGGCGTCGCCGGGGGCACGGACCCCGGGTCGGCAGGGCCGGCCGCCGTCGACGGCGTGGTGGCGGTGGCCGGCGGCACCGACGAGGAACCTGCGTCGCCACATCCGGCGGCGACCACCGCGACGAGCGCGGCAACGAGTACTAGGCGGGCACGCATCGGGCGAGCGTATCCCCGCCGCCGTCCAATACGCGCAGGCCCTACCCTCGCCGTCGCCGATGACCGCCACCGCCGTGAAGAACGACCGCCGCTCGCTGTTCGGGTGGGCGATGTACGACTGGGCGAACTCCGCCTACGCGACCACCGTGGCCGGGGCGTTGCTCCCGGCGTTCTTCGCCGAGGAGGTGGTGCCCGAGGAGGGCTTCGAGATCCTGGGGCGCACCGTGGGTGGCGAGACGTTGTGGGCGGCCGTGGTCGGCGTCGGGGCGTTCGCGCTGTTCCTGCTGACACCGGTGCTCGGCGCCATCGCCGACTACACGGCGTCGAAGCGCCGGTTCCTCCAGGTCTTCGCCTACGGCGGCGCGCTGTTCACCACCACCCTGTTCTTCGTCGGCAGCGGCGACGTCCTGCTGACGCTGGGGTTGTTCTTCGCCGCCCACCTCGGGTTCGTCGGCGCCAACGTCTTCTACGACGGTTTCCTGCCGGACCTGACGACCGACGACTCGATCGACCGCCAGTCGGCTCGCGGCTATGCGTTCGGCTACGTCGGCGGCGGGCTCCAGCTCCTGCTGGCGGCCGCGCTGCTCCTCGCGCACGATTCGCTGGGCATCGGCGAGGCCACCGCCGCTCGCACCGGCGTCGCCATGGCGGGGCTGTGGTGGGCCGGCTTCACGTGGTACGCGCTCGCCCGCATCCCCGAGACCGGCACCGCCCACACGCTTCCCGGCTCCTCCGGCGTCTCAGGTGTGATCGCCCACGCTCGTCTCGGCTTCGGCCGCACGTGGGCAACCGCCCGCCGCCTGGTGCGGTTCCGCCAGCTCCTGCTGTTCGTGGTGGCGTACATGCTGTTCATCGACGGCGTCCAGACCGTCATCGCGATGACCAGCGTCTACGCCAGCGACACGCTGGACCTGAGCACCGAGACGATCCTCGTCGGGTTCCTCATCGCGCAGTTCGTCGCCTTCGCCGGGGCGCTGGCGTTCGGCCGGCTGGCCGGCCGGCTCGGCGCCCGCGACGCACTGCTGGTCGCGATCGGCGTGTGGGCGGCCGTGGCGGTGGCTGCCTACTTCCTGCCCGAGGGCGCGGCGACGCCGTTCTACGCCCTCGCGGCGGTGGTCGGCCTGGTGCTCGGCGGGGTGCAGGCGCTGAGCCGCAGCCTCTACGGCTCCATGATCCCGGAGGAGGCCTCGGCCGAGTTCTTCGGGTTCTTCTCGGTGTTCGGCAAGTTCTCGGCCATCTGGGGGCCACTGATCTTCGTGTTGGTCAACGAGACGACCGGATCGGCCCGCAACTCGATCCTGTCGCTGATCGTGTTCTTCGTCGCCGGCGGGTTGCTGCTGGCGAAGGTCGACGTCGGCGCGGCGCGTGCCAGCCGGGATCGCTGGCGGTTCGCCGGCGACGAGGTCGACGTGGCCGGCTGACCTCGAACACCCGCCTCACGGACCTCTGACATTCGGCCCGCAGGCTGGAGGCATGGCCTACTCCACCCGGGAACGGGTCAGCCACGTCGTCCGCAGGCTGGGCATCGGCGCCCACCCGGCGCTCGCGGCCGGCCTGGCCACCCCCGACGATGCCGTCGTGGCGGCGCTCGACCTGGCTGCGCCGCCGCCCGCGCCGCCCCGGCTGGACCCGCCACCCGACCGGGACTCGGCACGGGACGACGGCACCGCGCAGGCGGCCTTCGCCTTCTGGCTGGGAGCGATGGCCACCAGCCCCCGCCTCGTCGAGGAGCGCCTGGTGTGGTTCTGGCACGACCACTTCGCGACCTCGCTGCGCAAGGTGCAGGTCCCCTACCTCATGTGGGTCCAGCACCTCATGATCCGCCGCTACGCCACCTCCGACTTCGCTGCGCTGCTGCACGCCGTCGCGACGGACCCGGCGATGCTGCTCTTTCTCGACGGCGCCGCCAACCGGGCAGGTGCGATCAACGAGAACTTCGGCCGCGAGGTCATGGAGCTGTTCACGATCGGGCGCGGCAACTACACGGAGGACGACGTGGTCGCCGCCGCCCGCGCGTTCACCGGCTGGGTGGTCAACGTGCCCGGCCGGCGGCGCGCCGTGGACCTCGGCGAGGCGTGGGCCGCCGTGTTCGTCCCCTTCCGCCACGACGACGGCTCCAAGACGCTGCTCGGGACCACCGGCAGCCTCGACACCACGGCCGCGGTCGACGTGCTGCTCGACCACCCGGCGACCGCCGAGCGCATCGCCGCCAAGCTCCATACGGAGATCGTGGGGCTGCCGCCGGCCGGCGCCGCAACGGCGCGGCTGGCGGCGGCCTTCCGGCGCGACTACTCGCCACTGGCGCTCGTCGAGGCGATCGTCGCCGAGCCGGCGTTCCTGTCGGACGCGGCGATCCGGGCCCGGGTCCGGACGCCGGTCGAGCGGGCCGTCGGCCTCGCCCAGGGCTTCGCCGGCCACGACCGGGCCGGGCGGGCTCTGTTCGGGGCGCTCCGCAACCTCGACTACGTGCCCTGGCTTCCGCCGAACGTCGCCGGGTTCCCCGCCGGCACGCGGCTGCTCGGGCCGCATCGCCTCGTCCACGGCTTCGACCTGGCGGCGGTCGCCGACCCGCGCGCCCTCGACGGGATCGGCCCGGCCGAGGTGATGGCCCGCCTCGGCGTCCACGACGTCGCCGACGCCACCCTCGCGGTGCTGGGTGCCGCCCGCGACCCGGCGCACCGGCTGGCGCTGGCCGTCAACGCCCCCGAGTACCTCGTCGCATGACCGCCTGCCCCGTCACCCGGCGCGAGTTCGTCCAGGGCCTCGGGGCGACGGTCGCCGTCGCGGTCGCCGGCGGCTACGGGATCTCCGTGTGGGGCCGCAACCCGTCGCTCGCCGCCCCCGCCCCCCCGCCGGGCGCCTGGCCGACCGCCGCCGGGCGGACGCTGGTCGTCGTGGAGATGGGCGGGGGCAACGACGCGCTCAACATGGTGGTGCCGCACCACGCCGGCGTGTACCACGACCTGCGCGGCGAGCTGGCGATCACCGACCCGATCGACCTCGACGGCCGGATCGGCTTCCACCCCGCGCTCCCCCGCCTCGCCGACCGATACCGCGCCGGCGGGGTGGCGGTGGTCGAGGGCGTGGGCTATCCGGACCCCGACCTGTCCCACTTCGCGTCGCTGAGCACGTGGTGGGGTGCGGCGCCGGGGACGATCGCCGGCACCGGCTGGCTGGGCCGCTGGCTCGACGGCGCGGTCGGGGACGGCGACCCGCTGGCGGCCGTGGCGGTGGGTCCGGGCCCGGCGCCGGCGCTGGTCGGCGACACGTCGTTCGTCGTCACCGTGCAGGACGCCACCGGCCTGGCGCCCGACCTCCCGCCCTGGATCGACGACCCCGCCGAGCTGGTGGCCGCCTGGGCAGGATTCGCGGCGGGGCCGGTCGACTCCCCGGCGCTGCTGGGGCGCGTCCACGGGGCGATCGCCGCTACCCGGGCCGCACACGACCGCCTGGCCGGTGCGCTCGGCGGCGCCGCCGCGGGCGCGCGCCGGCAGCGGGGCACGCTGGCCGAGTTCCTGGACGTGGCGGCCCGCCTGGTGGTCTCCGACGACGTCGCGCCGTCCGTGATCTACGTGCACGGCTTCGGCGACTTCGACACGCACCAGGGCCAACCGGGCCGCCACGCCGGTCTGATGGGGCAGCTCGACGACGCGCTCGACACGTTCCTCGGCGAGGTGGACGCCGCCGGGCGAGCCGGCGACGTGGTCGTGATGACGGCGAGCGAGTTCGGCCGGCGGGCTGCGAGCAACGGCAGCGGCACCGACCACGGCACCGCGGCCGCCCACCTGCTGATCGGCGAACCGGTGGCCGGGGGCCGGCACGGCGAGCCGCTCGACCTCCGCGACCTCGACCGCCGCGGCAACCCCCGCCACACCGTCGACTTCCGCTCGGTCTACGCCACCGTCCTGGGCGACTGGCTCGGGGCCGACGCCGCCACCATCCTCGACGGCGACTACGAGCGGCTGCCGCTCCTGGAGCGGCGCCGCAGCCCCCTCGGCCCTCGCTGACCTCGCGGCCAGTTCGCGCTACCCCCGCCTCGCGGTAGCGTGCCGGCCATGCTGCGCCCCCTCGCGATGCTCGCCGTGGTGACCGTCGTCGCCGCCGCCTGCACGCTCGACAACGAGCCCGAGGCCGTGCCGCCGTCGACCGCCCCACCGGCCACCGAGGCGACCAGCACGGTCGCCACCGTCCCGCCCACGATCCCCGCCGGCGACCGGGCGGGAGTGGTGCGCGCACTCGACGGCGACTCGCTCGTCGTCACCGTCGACGGCGTCGAGGAGGAGGTGCGGCTCCTCGGCATCAACGCGCCCGAGGGCGACGAGTGCTTCGGCGACCGGGCAGGCGAGGCGCTGACGGCCCGGCTCGTCGGGCAGGACGTGGTGCTGGTGGCCGACGGCGAGGACGACCGCGACCAGTTCGGGCGGCTCCTCCGCCACGTGTACGTGGACGTGGTCAACGTCAACGCGGCCATGCTCCGCAACGGCTTCGCGGTGGCGATGAGCGGCAGCCACTCGCTGGCCGATGACTACCGCGCCGCCGAGGAGGCAGCCTTCGCCGACCGGCTCGGGATGTGGGCGACGTTGCCCTGCGGCGGCGAGGGGCAGCCGCAGCAAGCGATCGTGATCACGGAGCTGGCCTCCGACCCAAGTGGTCCCGACGAGGACGCGCTCGAAGCCGAGTGGGTGGCGATCCGCAACGACGGGGAGCTCCCGGCGGACCTCAGCGGTTGGTCGCTGCGCGACGAGTCGTCCGTCAACCGCTACGTGTTCCCCGACGGGTTCGGCCTGGCGCCTGGACGTGAGGTGCGGGTGCGCACCGGGTGCGGCACCGACGACGCCGCCAACCTGTACTGGTGCGCGGACGGGCCCATCTGGAACAACGGCGGCGACACGGCCCTGCTCCTCCACTCGAATTCGACCGTGATGTCCCGGCTCACGTATTGACCCGAGGGGTATCGTGACGGCGATGCGGTTGTTCACCGGCACGCGCAAGGGGCTGTTCACCCTCGTCGGCGAAGGCGATCGCTGGGAGGTCGAGGGCCCGGCCTTCGCCGGCTGGGAGGTCAACTCCGTCGACCACGACCCGCACACCGCCACCACGTACGCCGCGGTCACGTCGGCCACCTACGGCCCGGTGATCGCGCGCCGCCGCGACGGCGGCGCCAGCTGGGAGCACTCCAGCGAGGGCTTCACCTACGGCGACGGCGGCCCCGAGCTGGTGGGAGCGTGGGCGGTCAAGGCCGGCCGCGACCCCGGCCTTGTGTACGCGGGCGCCCGCCCCGCCGGCCTGTTCCGCAGCACCGACGGCGGCGAGACGTGGGCCGAGCTGGCGGCGCTGCGCAGCCACCCGACCAGCGAGCTGTGGTCGCCGGGCGCCGCCGGGCTCATCCTGCACACGATCGTGCCGCACCCCAGCGACCCGCAGCAGCTGTGGGTCGGCATCTCGGCGGCGGGGGTGTACCACACGGCCGACGGGGGGCAGAGCTGGGAGCCCCGCAACGCCGGCATCGGCGCACCTTGGGAGACCCCCGAGCCCCCACCCGCCGGGCAGTGCTGCCACAAGGTCCGCCTCGCCGGCGGGTCGGCCACCCGCATGTTCCAACAGAACCACGTGGGCCAGTACCGGAGCGACGACGCCGGCGCCACCTGGGACCCGATCGACACCGGGCTGCCGTCGAGCTTCGGCTTCCCGGTGGCGGTGCACCCCACCGACCACGACACTGCGTGGTTCCTGCCGCTGGTGGGCGATTCCCGGCGTTTCGTGCCCGACGGCCAGCCGGCGGTCTACCGCACCCGGGACGGCGGCGCCACCTACACCCGGCACGTCGATGGGCTGCCCGCGTCGCATGCCCACCTCGTGGTGCTGCGGGACGCGATGATCGCCGACGCCGACGGCGTGTACTTCGGCACGTCGACGGGCCAGGTGTTCGCCAGCCACGACGAGGGCGACAGCTGGAGCCACGCCGCCGACTTCCTGCCGCCGGTGCACGCGCTCGCGGTCGGATGAGCGTGTCGGTGCGCCTGCCGCGGGAGCTGCGGCAGGTCTACGAGCTGCCCGACCCCGTCGAGGTGGAGGGCGGCACGGTGGCGGAGGTGATCGCGGCGCTGGACGACCTCGGCCCCGGCGTGGCGCACCGGCTCGTCGACGCCGGCCGGCTGCGGCGGCACATCGTGGTCTTCGTCGGGGTCGGCCACGCCGACCTCGACACCGAGGTACCTGTGGACGGCGACGTCACCGTGGTGACGGCGGTCGCAGGCGGGTGAGCGCGGCGGCGCGGCGGGTCAGAGCCGCTCGGCGACCGTCTTCATCTCCATGAACAGCCGCAAGTAGTCGGGCCCGCCGGCCTTGGCGTTGGAGCCCGACATGTCCATCCCGCCGAACGGCTGGATGCCGACGAGCGCCCCGGTGATCTTGCGGTTGAGGTAGAGGTTGCCGACCCGCAGCTCGCGGCGAGCGCGATCGAGGCGGTCCCGTTCCCGGCTGAACAGGCCGCCGGTGAGGGCGAAGTCGGTGTCGTTGAAGATCCGCACCGCGTCGTCGAAGTCGGCGGCCCGCAACACCGACAGCACCGGCCCGAAGATCTCGTGGCGGGCCAGGCGCGCATCGGCCGGCACGTCGGCAAACACGGTCGGCTTGATGTAGAAGCCCCCGTCCCGATCGATGGCGTCGCCGCCGAGGACGAGCTTCGCCTGGTCGCGTCCGCTCTCGATCTCGGCGAGGATGCTGGCGTGCTGGCGGCCGCTGATCACCGCAGTCACGGCCGAGTTGTCCACCGCCGGGCCCACGTCGAGCTGGCCGGCCCCCGTGACGACCCGGTCGAGTACCTCGTCGTACACCTCGTCGACGACGATGAGCCGTGAGCACGCCGAGCACTTCTGGCCCTGGAAGCCGAAGGCGCTGGTGACGGCTGCCGCGGCGGCCGCCTCCAGGTCGGCGGTCTCGTCGACGATCAGCGCGTCCTTGCCGCCCAGCTCCATGAAGGCCCGCTTCAGGAAGCGCTGACCGGGGTGGACGACTGCGGCCCGCTCGGCGATGCGCAGCCCGACCTCCTTGGAGCCCGTGAAGTTCACGAAGCGGGTGCGGGGGTGGTCGACCAGGTGGTCGCCGAGCGCGGCGCCGGGCCCGGTCACCAGGTTGAACACGCCGGGCGGGATGCCGGCCTCCGCGACCGCGTCGAGGAAGCGGGCTGCGATAACAGGCGTGTCGGACGCCGGCTTGATGACGACCGTGTTGCCGGCGGCGACCGGCCCCGTGCTCATGCCCACCAGGATCGCCAGCGGGAAGTTCCACGGCGGGATCACCGCGCCGGCGCCGATGGCCTGCAGCCACGAATGGTTGATCTCGCCGGGCCAGGGGTGAACGGGCACCGGCTCGGCCATCGCCAGCGCGCTCCGGGCGTAGTACTCCACGAAGTCGATGGCCTCGGCGACGTCCGCCTCGGCCTCCGCCCAGTTCTTGCCCGCCTCGTAGGTCTCCCATGCGGCGAACTCGAACTTGCGCCTCCTGAGCACGGCCGCCAGCTTGACCAGCGCCTCGGCGCGCTCGACGGCGGGCCGCGTCGACCATGCGGCGAAGGCGCCCCAGGCGGCGTCGAGCGCCTGGTCGACGTGCTCGGTGCCGCCCTGCGCCACGGTGCCGACGAGCTCGGAGGGACGGCACGGATCACGGCTCTCCAGTGGCTCGCCGGCGTCGACGTGCTCGCCGCCGATCACGAGCGGGTCATGGCCGCCGAGCGCGGCCCCGACGCCGGCGAGGGCCAGCTCGTAGGCCGCGCGGGCCTCGGGGCGGCGGAAGTCCGAGTAAGGCTCGGTGCGGTACGGCTCGAACATCGGCGATCTCCTCGGGACGGCGCGGCCCTCAGTATGCCGAAGTCGCGGTCACGCGGCGGCGGGCAGCCTCACCTCGACCCGGCACCCGACTCCGTCCGCCCCCGAGCCGATCTCGACCGACCCTCCGTGCGCCTCGGTCAGCTCGCGCACCAGGTAGAGGCCGATCCCGGTCCCGGGCTTGCCGTGCGCCCCCTCCAGCCGGAAGAACCGGTGAAAGACCTGCTCGCGATACTGCTCGGGGATGCCCGGCCCCGCGTCCTCGACGATCACGGCCACGTTCTCGCCGGCCGGCTCGGCGTGCAGCCGGACCGGCGTCCGCTCCGGGCTGTACTTCGCGGCGTTCTCCAGCAGGTTCACGAGGATCTGGCGCACCCGGACCGGGTCGCCGGTCATCGCTGGCAGGGAACCGGGTATGTCGAACGTGATGTCGCGTGACGGGTAGCTGTGGCGCACGACCTCCACCGACTCCGCCGCCAGCCGGTGCAGATCGATCTCGACACGGTCGATGTGGAGCACGCCTGCTTCGAGGCGCGACGTGTCGAGCAGGTTGCCGATGATGCCCTCGAGCACCACGGCCTCCCGGCGCACGTCGTCGACGAACTCGCGCAGCCGGTCCTCCTCGAGCCACTCGTTGAGGATCTCCGAGAAGCCGATGATCGCGGTGAGTGGGGTGCGCAGCTCGTGCGAGACCGTGGCGACGAAGCCGGTCTTCTGGCGGCCCAGCTCCTCCAGCCGGTTGACCGAGGTCCGCTCGGTCTCGAGGACCGCAACCGTGCTGAGGCTGAGCGCCCCCTGGGTGGCGAGCGCGGCCACGATCCGCAGGTCGGTGTCCCGGTACGGTCGCCGGCTGGGGCCGAACGACACCACCCAGCCGAGCTCCTGGGAGGCCCTGCGCAGCGGCACCACGAGCGCCCGGCCCACCCCGGGCTCGAGGCCGGGCAGCTGGGCGAGGTCGTCTCCGTACAGGGCGTGCGCCCCGTCGGTCCCCACCAGCGCCTCGCCGTCGCCCGCCGCGAGCCGCCCGGCGAGCTCACCGCCCTCGCTCTCGTTGCCGCGCACCGCGGTGGCGCCGTTGGCGGCGACGACCACCGTAGCGGAGTCGCCGATCACCTCGTGGACCGCATCCCCGATCACCGCCAGCACGCCCTCGGTGGAGAACTGCGCGCCGGCGTGCGCCATCGCGGCCAGCACGACGCGGGCGTGCCGGCGACTCTGCTGGAGCCCGTCGACCAGTCGGGCGACCTTCACGCCGACGGCCGCCTGATGGGCGAGCCCGCAGCCGATGCGGAGATCGCGGGCAGGCACCGGCACCGCCTCCGTGTCGTCCAGCACCATCACACCGACCGCCTCGTCCCACGCCATCATCGGCACGATCAGCACCCTGGCGACGCCTTGCGGCACCACCCATGCCGCCGGGCGCAGGTCGGCGGCCGACGCCGGGGCGGTGAACATCAGCGGGTCCCCGGTGGCCATCGCGGCATTGGCCGCCGGCAGACCGAGGCCGTCCGCGAAGACGCGCCACCCGGCCAGCGGCGCCGGGCCTGCCGCCGTCTCCGACGCCGCCGCGACGAGCCCGTGGTCGCCGCTGCGAAGCAGCACCGTGCAGCGGCCCAGCCCGGTCGCCCACACCGCATTGCGAGCGGCGGCTGCCAGCACGCGACCGAGCTGCGTCGTCCCGGCCAGCGTTGCTGCCATAGCCCGCAGGGCACCAGCCTCGGACACCGGCCGCCCCCCCTCGACCGCGAGCACGGCCTCGATGGCGATCGTCATCGCCTCGCCGACCGCCACGAGATGCTCGAGCGCCGCCGCGCCGACATTCGCGCCGTCTGCGACGAGCGCGCCCCTGAGCCCGTCGCCGCCGGACAGCGGCACCAGCGGCGTCGGGCCGTCGATCGCCAGCTCAGGCGGGATCCGGCCGCCGTCGGTGACCAGCTCGGGTCCGGTATGGCGAACGCGCGCCAGCAACGCCTGGGCGGGGAGGGCGAGATCGCGGCGCACCACCGCGCCGCCCGGTCCGGCCTCGACCACGAGCGGTCGCTCGGGCTCGGGCTCGGCGAGGACGACTGCAATCACGCGCGCGGCGCCGAGCCGCCGGGCGGCTCCGGCCACGATCTCGGCGATGAGCGCGTCGCGGTCGCCGGCCGGCTCGGGGGACGGTCGCCGCCCGGCGCTCCCCGCCGTCATGAGTCGAACATCCGTACTCCAGTCGGTTCATTGCTGGTATCGGCTGGAGTCGGCCGGGAGTTGACACATAGCGGACGGCCAGTGCTCGCTCGGGCGGCGTGCCGCCGGCTGCCTACTCGGGCAGCGTGCCGCCAGCTGCCTGCTTCGGCCGCGTGCCGCCGCCAGCTGCCTACATTTGCGGCGTGGCGGCCCGAGTCGACGTATGGCGACCGACTCGCCTGAGCGTCGCCGCTTGGGCGTCCTACGACCTCGCCAACACCATCTTCGCCCTCGGCGTCAGCGCCCTCTACTTCCCCCAGTGGCTGACCGAACGCAACGTTCCCGACCTGGCCCTCGCCGTGGCCATCGACGCGGCGATGGTGGTCGTGATCGTGCTGGGGCCGTGGATCGGCGCACGCTCCGACCACCGCGGCCGGCGAAAGCCGTACCTGGTCCCGGCGACGATGCTCGCCGTCGTGCCGACCCTGTTCCTCGCCGGCGTGGGCGTCGTCGGGTCGCTCGTCCTGTTCTCGGTGGCGTTGATCGGCTTCAACCTCGGCGCGGTGATCTACGACGCGCTGCTCCCGGACGTGAGCACGGAGGCCAACCGCGGCCGCGTGTCCGGGCTCGGCGTCGCGGTCGGCTACCTCGGGTCGTTCGTTGCGCTGGCAACGGGGATCCTGCTGCTCGACCGGGTCGGGCATGACGGCCTGTTCCGGGCGATCGCCGTGCTGTTCCTCCTGTTCGCGCTGCCGACGTTCGCGTTCGTCCGGGAGCGTCCCCGGCCTCGGATGCCGGGCCCGCCTCCGGCCCTGCGCTCCAGCCTCCGGGGGCTGGCGGCGTCGTGGCGGCGGGCCCGGGCGGTGCCCGGCGTCGCCAGGTTCCTGGTGGGGCGCTTCCTCTACGCCGACGCGATCAACACCCTCATCGGCGGCTTCGTCACGATCTTCGTCATCGAGGAACTGGACTTCAGCGACCGGGAAGTGGAGGTGCTGCTCGGCCTGTCGATCGCCGCCGCGATGGCCGGCGGCGCGGTGGCCGGCCGCTTCGTCGACCGGGTGGGCGCGCGCCGGGTGCTCCATGCCGCCCTCCACACGTGGATCGCCGGCATCGTGGCGGTGGTGGCGGCCGCGGTGTTCGACCTGCGGTCGCTCGCCTGGCTACTCGGACTCGCCGGCGGCGCGGCGCTCGGCGCCACGTGGGCGAGCGACCGCGCCTACATGGCCGCTCTCACGCCCGCGGCGCGGTTCGGGGAGTTCTACGGCCTCTACGCCACCGTGGGTCGATTCGCGACCGTACTCGGGCCGCTGATCTGGGGGCTGCTGGTGACCGTCGCGGGTCTGCCGAGGACCGTGGCGATGGGCGCCCTGCTGGCGTTCCTCGTTGCGGGGCGGCTCGTGCTGGCCGGGGTCCCGCCGGTGCGGACCTACGCCAGCGCCGACTCCAGCGTGTAGAGATCCGGGAGGCCGTCGGTGCCGGCCGCGCCCGCGGCCAGGCGCCGCCCGACCTCGACGAGGACATCGCGACTGGCGATGTCCCAGGGCCACTCGGTGGCACCGGTGCGGGCACCGACCACGGCACCGGTGATCGCCGCCATCGTGTCGGCGTCGCCGCCCAGGGAGACCGCGAGCCGCACCGGTCCGGCGGGCTCGTCGCGCTTGTCCGCCGCGAGCACCAGGGCGGTCACGACCGAGGCCGGCGCGTACGCGTCGGTCCCCGCTCCGACGGCGCGCGTCGAGGTCTGGCGGGCCCGTTCGCCAACCATCCCGGCCATCTCCCCGGCAGGCCGCCCGACCAGGGCGGCCGCCCCCCGGAGCGCCGACGAGAACGCATGCCACTTGTCGCCGGGGCTGACCCGGGAGAAGTAGTCGCTGAACATCTCGTGCTCGGCGTCGGCCGCGGCGTCCGCCGCCTCGTGCACCAGGTCGGCTCCGGACAGGCCACGCGCCGCGGCAGCCACGGCCGTCGCCACTGCGGCGGCCGCCGCGACCCCCCGCGGGTCGCCGTGGGTGACCAGCGAAGCCGCCACCGCCTGCCCCACGACCCGAGCCCGGTCGCTCGCGAACCGGATGCCCACCGGCGCCACTCGCATGGCCGCGCCGTTGCCGGCGCTCGGCTGCGCGGCCTCCGCCACCGCCGCTCCGTCCCGGCGGAGCGCGACGAACGAGCGGAAGCCGGGACCGGCGCCCCGGTAGACGCCGGTCCCGTCCGGCTCGGCGAGCTCGACGAGCGCATCGGCGAGCGCATCGGGGTCGACCTCGCCGTGGTCGAGCAGGTGATACGCGAGCACCAACGCCTGCTGAGTGTCGTCGGTATACACGGAACCGGGCCGGGGCATCAGCGGGCCGGGGCCGGCGACCGCCGCCACCCCTGCCGGGGTGAGCCCCTCGTACCCGGCGCCGAGCACGTCGCCGGCCGCCAGCCCCACCAGTGCGGCGGCGATGCCGGTCATCCGCGGCGCTGGGCTGCGGCGAGCAGCCCGCGCACCTCGTCGTCGCCGACCTGGTGGAAGTCGCGGTACCACTCCCCCACCGCCATGAAGAAGGCCGGCCGCAGCGGGCAGACCACCTCGTCCGCGTCCTCGGCGAGCCGCGCCAGGGTGTCGGCCGGCCCCACGGGAATCGCACACACCAGCCGGGCCGGGCCGCGGCGCCGCACGGCGGCCAGCGCCACCCGCAGCGTGGCGCCGGTCGCCACGCCGTCGTCGACGACGATGCACGTCCGGCCGGCCACCTCCGGCAGCGGCCGGTCGGCGCGATAGGCGGCCTCCCGCCGCCGCACCTCGTCGGCCTGCCGCGCCGCCTCGGCGGCGATCGCGTCGTCCCCGATGCCGAGGCGGCCGGCGAGTTGGCGGTCGACGTACGGAACGCCGTCGCCCGCCACCGCCCCCATGGCGAGCTCGGGGTTGGACGGGGTGCCGATCTTGCGAGCTACGACGACGTCGAGGTCGGCGTCGAGGGCCTCGGCGATGGCCGCACCCACCGGCACGCCGCCGCGCGGTATCGCGAGCACGAGCGGCCGGCCGTCCCGCAGGTGCTCCAGCTCGGCCGCCAGCGCCTGTCCGGCGTCCCGCCGATCGGCATAGCCCCGCATCCAGCCAGGGTACCGGGACGCCGCCGCGGCTACCCTGGCAGGGTGGCACGGCTCCTCCTCGTCGCCAACCCCGCTGCGTCCGGCTTCACCGGTGCACTACACCGCGAGGTCGTCGCCGCGCTGACGCCTGCGTTCGACGTGGCGCCCGTGTGGCCCGACTCGGCCGACCAGGCCCGCCAGGCGGCGGCCCACGCCGTCGACGGGGGATTCGACGTCGTCGCCGCGATGGGCGGCGACGGGGTGCTCCACCACGTCGCCAACGGCCTCGCCGGCACCGGCATCCCTCTCGGCATCATCCCCACCGGCACCACCAACGTGCTGGCCCGCATCCTCGGCATCCCCGGCAAGCCCCGGCCCGCCGCCAAGCGGCTGGCTGCGGCGACCACGGCGCACCCCGTCGACCTCGCCCACGTCGTCGTCGAGGGCCTCGACGGTGTCGAGCGCAGCTTCTACGGCCTGTTCGCCGTGGGGTTCGGCTTCGACGCCGCCGTCGTGGACGCCGCCGAGCGCTTCCCGCACCGCAAGCTCCATTTCGGGGGCCTGCACTACGCCCGCAGCGCGGTGGGGACCGCCGCCCGCTTCCGCAACCTGCCGCCGAACCTCCACGTCGAGGCGGAGGGGCAACGCGCCGCCGGCGTGGCGGCGATGGTGCAGGTCCACGACACCTACACCTACCTCGGCGTGCGGCGCATCGGGCTGGCGCGCGGCCCCAGCGAAGGGCTCACCGCGCTGGTCCTGCCGAGGCTGTCGCTGGGTGCGGCGGCGGCGCTGGCCCCCCGGCTGCTCGGCGGGCGAGACCTGACCGGCGTCGCCGGCGCCGAGGTGTGGCCGCGCCTGGCCAAGCTGGTGGTCGACGCAGACCCGCCGGCGCCGGTGCAGGCCGACGGCGAGCTGCTGGGCTTCGCCGCCGGCGCCGAGATCTCCACCGCCCGCGGTGAGCTGTTCGTCGCCGGGGTGCGCGATCTCTGACCCCCCGGCGGTCAGGCCTGCGGGCCTGCCAGCAGCTCCTGCCAGCCCGGACCGGGGACGAGCGTCCGCTGCGGGAACGGGATCTCGATGCCCTCCGCGTCGAAGCGGTTCTTCATCCGGCGGAGGAACTCCCGCCGCACTCGCCACCTGGCGTCCGGGAAGACCCTGAACGTCGCCCGCAGCACCACCGCGGAGTCCGCGAGCGCCTCGACCCCGAGCAGCTCCGGCTCGCCGAGGAAAAGCTCGGCCCAGTCCTCGGCCGCCATGAAGTCGGCCATCTCGGATCGCACGACCTCCAGCGCGCGGTCGAGGTCCTCGCCGTAGGAAACGCCGACGTCGGCCACCACCGTGGCGAACTGCTGGGTGAGGTTCGATGCAACCGTGATCGACCCGTTCGGCACGTAGTGGACGTGGCCCTCGAGGTCCCGCAGCACCGTCACCCGCAACCGGATGTCCTCCACCTTGCCCGCGACCTCACCGAGGCGCACCACGTCGCCGATCGAGAACTGGTTCTCGCTGAGGATGAAGAAGCCGCTGATCACGTCCTTCACCAGCGATTGCGCGCCGAAGCCGAGCGCCACGCCGACCACGGTCCCGACGGCCAGGAAGGAGGCGATCGGCACCCGCCACCAGGCGAGCAGCGTCAGGCCGGTGAGCACGACGAGCGTGATGACGAGCAACCGCCGCAGCGCCGCCCACAGCGTCTCCAGCCGCTGGCGGCGCTCGATGGCGCCTACCGCGTCGGCCTCGTCGACGGGCGCGGCCCGCCGCCCGACGCCGACGAACGCCCGCCGGCCGACCCGGTCGACGAGGAAGTAGACGGCGGCCGCGCCGAAGACGATCCCCACCGACACGAGGAACTTGTCGCCTCCGAGGAAGTCGGCGAGCCGGTCAGGCAGCGACTCTTCGGCCGCTTGGGCGAGCACGGGCAGGAGGTGCATCGTCGGCGGAGAGTAGGTCGGGCGTCTGCTCCAGCCCGGCTTTTCGGGCTCGCTCAGCGGGCGGGCGGCGGGGTCCCTCGGTCGGGCAGGAGGCGGGCTTCGGCGGTGGTCAGCTCGACGCCGAACGACGCCAGGCTGGCACCGAGGAGCGCCCGCGGGAAGAGCTCGGCCGACAGCAGCGGCCGCAGCCGAGCGTCGATCTCGAAGGCGACGGCTTCCGGGGCCGGCGTCCCGCCCGCCTCGGGCGCGCGCCGGCGCCACCTCCGGCGCGGCGGCGCCGGGACCGGGACCGCGGCGACGGCGGCGCCCACCGCCTCCTCGATCCGCTGCTGCGGGACGGCGGCACGTAGCTGGCGGCCGACGTCGCCCCCGGCCTCGACGGACAGGGTGGCGACGAAATCGGCGATGCGGCAGACCGCGTCGGGTTGCGCCGCGACGCCACCGGCGACCAGCCCGGCCGCAGCGTCGTGGAGAACTGCCGCCCAGCGCCGGTCGAAATCGACGGACCCGCCCCCGGTCACCGCCGCGCCCGCCGCCACGGAGTCCGCGGTCCGCCGGACGTCGGCGAGCAGCTTGCCCAAGGCCACCCGTTTGGCGTCGAGCCGCTCCCGGAGGAAGCCGGCCAGCTCGTCGACCCCGAGGGGCGGCCCGGTGGTCGGGTCGGCGGCGATGGTGAAGATGCCCGGAGTGCCCATGCCGGACGCGGCGAGGGCCGCAGCCGCGTCGGCGGCGACCTCGCCGACCTCGCCGGTCACCCGGTCGATCTGGTTGAGCACGAACACGAACTGGTCGGCGTAGTCGGCGAGGGGGGCGAGCCGCTCGCGATGCAGCGCCCGGTCCCGGTACTTCTGGGGATCGAGTACCCACAGCACCCCGTCGACGTCCGGCAGCACCGCGTCCACCGTGGCGCGGTGGGCCGAGACGATGCTGTCGTGATCGGGGAGGTCGATCAGGGCGAGCCCGGGGAACCGGTCGTGGCCGACCCGTTGGTCGATGCCGTGGCGGTCGAACAGGCGGGCAAGACCGGGCTCGGCGTCGTGCGGATACCAGGCCAGCGGCCGGTCGGTGTGCGGCCGGATTCGGCTGACCTCGGCGACCTGCTCGCCGGCGAGCGCGTTGAGCAGGCTCGACTTGCCCGATCCGGTGCCGCCGGCGATCGCCAGCACCAGCGTGCCACCGAGGAAGCCGCGGCGCGCCCGCGCCGCCTTCGCCGCCTGCGCGGCGGCGGCGAGCTGCTCGTCGTCGAGCACCCCCTCGGCCCGCCCGATGGCGAGGTCGAGGGCGTCGAGCACGGTTGCGAGGTCGGCGCTCACTCGAGTGCCTTGGCCGCGGCGGCCACTCGCTCGGCGGCGGTCGTCAACGCACTGGCGGCCTCGGCGAGCCGCTCGGTGCCCCCGAGCGCGGCGAGGAACCGGCCGGCGTCGCGGCTCAGCACCGCCGCGAGCTCGCTAGCGAGCGCGTCCGTCGCCCAGGCGACGAGCTGGCGTCCGTCGGCACTGCCGAAGGCGCGTTCCACGGTCTCCGGCACGGGCGACGAGCCGCCGAGCGCGGCGGTGCTCACCGCCTGGGCGACCCGGCGCCGCCGCCGGGCCCGCATGCGCCGCGGTGCGCGCTCCCCGACGGCCTGCTCGACCGTCCCGGCCCACCTGGCCACGGCGGCCTCGGCGTCGTCGTGGGTGCCGGACCCGTGCCGCCACAGCGCGCCGCCGCTGCGTTCGAGCAGCGCGACGCCGGCGTCGGACCGCTCCCACCCGGCTGCCGCTTCCTGTGCGGCGGTGCCGGCGAGGTTCGTGACGAGGTGGGCGAGCGTGGCACGGTCCGCCGGGAGGGGCCCCCGCTCCAGCCGCTCGAGGAGCGCCTCGCCGGCGCGCCGGTACGGGTCCTCGATCGCCGCGGCCAGCCCGCGGGCCCGGGCCTCGGCGGTGGCCACGGCTCCCGCCAGCGGCCGGACCCGATCGGCGAGATCGACGACCGCGCCCTGGGTCGCCTGGCGGGCGAGCCGCCGGCGCAGCGTGAGGTCGGTCAGTTCCTCCAGCTCGCGGCGGAGCGGGGCCACCGCGGTGGCCGGCACGCCTCCGTGCTGAAGGTCGACCTGCTGCTCCCGGACCGCGAAGATCAGGGCAGGGTCGGCGTCGAGCAGCAGCCCGGCGGCTGCGAGCTTCGATGCGTAGTCCTCGACGAGCGCCTGCCTGTCCGGCGGGCTGGCAGGCAGCCGGTTGAGGACGAACAGCATCGGCACGCCGCGGCGCTGCACGAGGCGCATGAAGGTCCAGGCGTCGGCGTCGGCGTACCGCAGCGCCGACGATACGAACACGCACAGGTCGGTGATGGCGAGCACGTCCCGTGCCACCACGCGGCCGTCGTCGGCGACGTGGTCGAACGGCGGCGTGTCGACCAACGTCAGCATCCGCGTGACCGGGTCGTCGCCGAGGATGGTCTCCACGGTCGATCCGGCCCGCTCCCGGACCTGCCGCATGAACTCGCGCCAGTAGCGGGCTCCGTGGTCCCGGTGGGCCCACACCACGGTCGTCGAAGTGCTGGGCCGGATCGCCCCGGGGGTGCCGACCTTGGCCTGCGCGAGGCTGTTGACGATCACCGACTTGCCGGTACCGGTGGCTCCGAAGCACGCGACGACCAGCGGGGCCTCCCGGTCGTGGAGGCGAGGCAGGAGGTGCTCGCGGATGTCGCGCACCGCCTCGGACCGGACCCGCTCGGCGCTGCCGAACCCGGGCAGGTCGAGCGAGAAGGCCTCGAGCACGTCGGCGAGCGACGCCAGGGCCGGGCCCAGGTCGCCGGTGCTCCCGCCGGCCTCGGCCGATGGCTGTGCCGCGATCACACACCAATTCTCCCATACCGGCGGCGCGGGCCCGCGCACCGCCGGTCTCGCCCGACCCCCCTCGCGACGGTTCCCGGTCCGGTGCCTGCCTGCCCCCGCCGGAAAAATGTCGCACCCCCCGCTTACGGTGGCCGGCATGACCACACCAGAGTTCTCAGATCCCGCCCCCGCCGCCGGCGCGTGCCTGCCACCGTGCGGCGTGGCACGCGGCAGTGGCCACCAGGTCCGCATCGCCGACCTGTCCGTCGACGACCAGGTGCTGGCCGAGCTGCTCGACGCCCAGCCGGCCGAGGCCTGGCCTGGCCTGGTCCGCCGGGCGCTCACGGTGGGAGCGGCTGGCCTCGTCGACATGGGGGTCGGTGTCGGGCTGCGCGCGCTCGACGAGCGGGTGCGCGCCACCCTCGACGCGGTGGCCACCGAGGCGCACACGCGGGCGCGCGACACGCTCGACGAGGCCGGCCGGGCGCTCACGGCCCAGTTCGACCCCGAGATGCGCTCGTCGCTCGTCGCCAGGGCCATCGCCGAGTTCGGCGCCACCCACGACCGGCTGCTCGGGGAGCTCGACCCGTCGTTGTCCACCAGCCACACGGCACGGTTCATCGCCGCGGTCACCGAGCTGCTCGGACCTGGCGGCCGGCTCGCCGAGACCCTCACGGCCGCGCTCGACCCCGACGCCGACGGCTCCGCGCTGGCCAGGTTGGGGGCTTCGGTCGACGCCCGCTTCCAGGAGCTGCGCGACCTGATCATGCACGAGAGCGGGCGGGCGGCCGAGGCGGAGCGCGGCACCGCGAAGGGCGGCGAGTTCGAGGAGACGGTCGAGCTGCGGCTGCGCGAGCTGGCGCGCGGGCTCGGCGCAGTGGTGGAGCGGGTGGGTCGCGAGCCGGGCGCGCTGGGTGCCGACTCGGTGGTCGGCGACTTCGTCGTCACCTTCCAGGGCGGCGCCCGCCTGGTGGTCGAGGCCAAGAACGTCGCCAAGCTGAGCCTGGCCGGGCGCAACGGCATCCTCGGCGAGCTCGACCGGGCCGCCGCCAACCGTCAGGCGGACTTCGCCATCTGCGTGTCGGCGCAGGACGCCTACCCGGCGGAGGTCGGCCACTTCGGCGTGTACGGCAGCCGGGCGCTGGTCGTCGACGGCGGCGACGGCGTGCTGCTGGGCGTGGCGGTGCGGTGGGCCCGGGCAGTGCTCGCCGCGGCCCCGGCGAGCGCGGCCGAGCTCGACCCGGGCTTCATCCTCGAGCGGCTCGCCCGGCTCAAGAAGCTCGCCCAGCGCTTCGTCACCGGCCGGCGGACCCTGTCCGACGTCCGCAGCTCGGTCGAGCGGGTACGGGACGACCTCGACGCCATGCGGTGCGACCTGCTCGAGCTGGTCGACGACATCGGAAGGGAGGTGGCTCCGACCTCACAATCGAGCGACGCGGTGGCCCGCGTGGCGTGACGTGTGGAGCGCGGCGGGACGAGGCGGCCAAATCACGCTGGCCGCGGCGACCGGGCCGTCCGGCCCGGACCAGCCCGGCTCAGCCCGGCCCCAGACGGATTGCGGCGACCAGAGCTGCGGTCAGCCGGCCGCGGCGAGGCGGCGGTGCTCGGCGGCGAGGCGCCGGCCGGGGAGGCCGTGCAGGAACCGCTCGGCGGCCTCCACCCCGCTGAGGAACAGGGCACGCGCGTCGGCGGCGGTGATGGCGAAGTCCAGCGGGTCGCGGTCGACGGGGATCTCCACGACGGCCGCTCGCTGCAGCAATGGGCTGTTGAGCGTGGCCTGCGCGCCGATCGCCGATGTGATCAGTGCCGTTGCCAGCGAGATAGGGCCGCGCACGTCCCGGTGGATGTGGTGCGATGACCCGGGCCCGATCCGGAACCCCACCACTGGCCGCTCGCCGCCCCAGTCGGCGAGGCGCAGCGGGAAGTTGGCGGCCACGGCGCCGTCCACGAACAGCGCGGCGTCCTGGCGGCGCAGGTGCTGGAGCGGCACCGGGCGGAAGAAGAACGGCGCGGCCGCCGACATGTGCACGGCCTTGGCGACCGGGAAGAGCCCGGGCCGGAACCCGTAGTCGGGGAGGTCGTCCGGCAGCACCACCCCGCGCTGGTGGGTGATGTCGGTGGTGACGACCCGCAGCGCGCCGTCGGGGAGGTCGCCGAAGTGGCGCACGCCCCTGGCGCGGAGCAGCGCCCGCCAGGTCCGCTCCAGGCGAACCCCGCGGTACATGGCCTGGCTGGTCACCATCGCGATGTGGCGGCCCAGCAGCGGGATGCGCGCCCCGGCGACGGGGTCGGCCAGCGACGGCCAGTCGATCTCGATGACCGCGTCCCGCAGGTCGTCCGGCCCGTAGCCGGCAGCCACCAATGCCCCGACGAGGGCGCCCGACGACGTGCCGACGACCTGGGTGAACCGGTAGCCGGCCTCCATCGCGGCCGCCGCGGCGCCGGCGAGCGCGATGCCCTTGACACCGCCGCCCGAGAAGACGCCGTCGATCGCCAGTCCCGGCGGCGGGGCGCCGGGCGGCGCGCTGGCGGATGGCAGGGAGCCGGATGTCATGGCCTCGATTGGTGCATCGGCGCCGGCGGCGGCGCTCTTAAGCGGGCGGGATGCGGCTGAACAGGTCACCCTCGCCGCGGTCGAGGCCGACCCGGCTGGCGAGCAGGACGAAGTCCTCGTACGGGTACACCTCGGCGACCAGCTCCTCCGGCACCTGGAACCAGGGGCCGTCGGGGTCGATCTGGGTGCGGTGGGCCCGCAGCGCAGCGCGCGCCGTGGCCAGGTACCCGGTGACGTCGATCCTGGTGAGCTCGGCCGGGTCGGGCTCGTCGCCGCGCCGGGCCAGCCATTCCTCCAGCGGCGACGATCCCGTACGGGCGACCATGGCCCGGTGCAGCGCGTCGAGCCGCGCCCACGTGAAGGTGGGCGCATAGAGCTTGGCAACCTCCCAGGGCGGCCCGGCGCCCGGGAAGGCGGCCGGATCGGCCGCCGCCGCGAAGGCGTCGAGGCCGAGGCGGTGGACCAGCACATGGTCCGGGTGCGGGTAGCGGACGTGCTCGTCGTAGCCGAGCAGCACCTGCGGCTGCTCCTTGCGGACCAGCCGCACGACGGCTTCGAGCGCGCCGGCGTAGTCGGCGTTGGCGAACGCGTCGGGGTGGGCGTTGTGCGGCGAGTCGGGCATGCCCGAGTCGCGGTAGCCGAGCAGCTCGACCCGGTCGAACCCGATGATCCGGACGGCCTCGCCGAGTTCGGCCCGCCGCAGCTCGGGCAGCCGGGCATGGACGTCGGGGGTGTCGAGCGCCGGGTTGAGCACGTCGCCGGCCTCGCCGCCGGTGGCGGTCACCAGGATGCATCGCACCCCGGCCGCCGCGTAGCGGGCGACGGTGCCCGCCCCCTTCGAGCTCTCGTCGTCGGGGTGGGCGTGCAGCGCCAGGAGGGTGCGGCTCATCGGCGAGCGAGCGTACCAGCGGGCCGCCGGCTGCAGGCCGCCCGGCTGGAACCGGCCGCCGGCCGGCGTCGTCCCATCGGTGACAGACTTGGACCACCAACCAGAAGGAGCATCGGATGAAACGACTCGCCCTGTTTGCGGGCGCAATCGCATTGGTGGCGGCAGCGTGTGCCGACCCCGCCGACGTGGTCGTGCAGGCCGGGGCGGGGGACGGCGCCACCAGCGGCATCTCGGTGTCCGGCGAGGGCCGGGTCAGCGGGGTGCCGGACACGATGTCGGTGAACGTCGGCGTCTCGGTGCTGCGGGATTCGGTCGACGCGGCGGTGCAGGACGCAGCGTCGCTGGCCGAGCAGCTCATCGCCGCCCTCCGGGCCGAGGGCGTGGCCGAGGAGGACGTCCGCACCATCGACTACTCGATCTTCCCCGAGTACGACTACTCCCGCGACACCCGTCGCCTCCAGGGCTACCGGGTGAGCAACCGGCTCGACGTCAAGATCCGCGACCTCGACCGGGCCGGGGCCATCCTCGACGCGGTCACCGGCTCGGTCGGCGACGAGGTCGAGGTGTCCGGGCTCAGCTTCAGCATCGAGGACAACGACGGCCTGGTGGCCGCTGCCCGCGCCGACGCTTGGGCGGACGCCGAGGCCAAGGCGCAACAGCTCGCCGGCCTGGCCGGCGTCGAGCTGGGCGCCCCGGTGGCGATCGTCGAAAGCGTCAACCCCTCGCCCCCGGTGGTGCCGTTCGCGGCCTTCGACGTGGCGCAGGAGGCGGCCGCCACACCCATCGAGAGCGGCCAGCTCGCGGTGACGGTCACGATCAACGTCCAGTACTCGATCGCAGGTTGACGCACCCCACACCCAGGGGATCCGAGCGCGAAGGTCAGGCCGAGGCCATCACCAGGGCGGCGGCCTGGCCTTCCGCGCATTCGTCGACCTGCGGGCAGTAGCGGCACCACGGCCCGCCCACGCGCAGGGCGTCCCGGCCGGCCGACCAGGCTTCCCGCAGCGCCGTCACCATGCCGGCGACCGCATCGGCGGTGGCGGCGACCTCGGGGAGCGTCGGAGCCGCCTCGCGGCGCTCCCCGGTCTGCACGCTCACCGCTTCGACCCGCCCCGGAAGCTCGCCGCGCTCCAGCGCCCACAACAGCGCGTAGAAGCCCAGTTGGTGGACCGCAGCCTCCGGTACCCGGCCCGTCTTCCAGTCGACCAGGCAGGAGGTCCCGTCGTCGTCGAACACGGCGTCGACGGCACCTCGCAGCGTCACGCCGGGGGCCGGCTGCGCCTCCAGCGCCACCTCGGCGGCCACGAACCCCGAGAACGCCTGCGCCTTGAACCGGTCGTACAGGTCGCCGACCTCCCGGATGAGGCCGGCCAGCGCGCTGGGCCGCAGGCCGAGGGACGCCAGCTTCGGGTTCATGCCCGCCCCGATCTCCTCCCGGCAGGCCTGCTGCACTGCACCGGCCTCGATGGGCCCGTCACGCAGGTGCCTGGCGAAGATGCGGTGGCTGAGCCCGCCCACGAACGAGCGCGCGGTGTCGGGCCCGTACTCCCCGCGCAGGCGGCCCGCCGCCTGTTCGGGACACTGGCGGTAGACCAGGTACGTGGAGGCGGATACGACCACGTCGGGCCCGGCCGGGACGGCTGGGAAGGCGATCACACCGGCCATCGTACGAGGCGCCACCCGGGTTCCCTGGCAATGCGGGCCAACTTCCGGCCGCCCACTACAATCCCGGCGGAACCGGTCCCACCACCCCACCCTCTCCCCCATGGCCCCCAGGCTACGCAACGCGCTCATATGGGCTGCCGCGGTGCCCGTCGCTCTCCTCCTCGTGACGATCGCCGTGTTCGCCGCCGACCGCTTCGCCCATCGCGGCGAGGTGCTGCGCAACGTGTCCGTGAACGGCGTCTCGCTCGCCGGGATGGACGCCGACCGGGTCACGGTGGCCATCCAGACGATGGAGGCCGAGCTGGCCGCCGAGCCGGCCCTGTTCAGCGTCGACGACACCGAGTTCCTGCTGCTCCCGTCCGAGGTCGGCTTCGACGTCGACGAGCGGGCGGTGGTGGACGCGGCGCTCGAGGCCGGCCGCGACGGCGGGCTGCCGTCGCAGTTCGGCTGGTGGTTCGCGCGGCTACGCGGCGCGGAGGTCGAGCTGACGCTGCCGACCGCCGTCGACCCGGCCGCCGTCGAGACCGTGGTCGACGGGTGGGAGGAGGTGGCGGTCGACGCGCGGGTGTCCGAAGGAGGCGTCGAGATCGTGGACGGGGCGCCGGTGCCGGTGTACCCCGAGCCGGGCCGCGCCATCGACCGCGAGGTCGCCGAGGAAATCGTCGCCGTGACGATGGCGTCCCTGGAGCGCAGCCGGGTGGAGGTGCCGGTGATACAGGTGGTGCCCACCGTCACCGCGGCCGACGTCGACGCCGCGGTCGAGGAGGCGAAGCTGATCCTCGGCGGGGCGGTGACGCTGCGCGAGCAGAGCCCGCAGGTGGAGGTGACGTTCACACCGGAGCAGCTCGCCACCGCGTTTCGAAGCGAGGTGGCGGTCAACTCGCCGGTCCGCATCGACCTGTTCTTCGATGTCGACGCCGTCGCGGCGCTGCTGGACCCGCTGCGGCCGGAGCTGGAGCTGCCTCCGAAGGACGCCGAGTTCCGGGTGAACGCCGACGACACCGTCACGCTGCTGCCGGGCCATCCCGGCACGATCATCGACACCGAGGCGGTCGCCGCCGAGCTGTTCGAGGCCGCCAAGGCCTTCAACCGCACGGGCGGGTTCCCGTTCCAGGAGGGCGTCGATCCCGAGTTCACCACCGCCGAGGCCGAGGCGATGATGCCGATCACACTGGTGTCGTCGTTCACCACCAAGCACCGCACCGGCGAGCCGCGGGTCATCAACATCCAGCGATTCGCCGACATCGTCGACGGCACGGTCGTCTGGCCCGGCCAGATCCTGTCGCTCAACGAACTGGTCGGCCGGCGGACGCCCGACAAGGGCTTCGTGCCGGCCCCGATGATCGAACAGGGCGAGCTCGTCGACGACGTCGGCGGCGGGGTGAGCCAATTCGCCACCACGTTCTACAACGCCGTGTTCTTCGGCGGCTACGAGGACATCGAGCACAAGCCGCACAGCATCTACATCAGCCGCTACCCGGAGGGCAGGGAGGCGACGATCTCGTTCCCCCAGCCCGACCTGAAGTTCCGCAACAACACCGACGCGGTGGTCATCATCAAGACGGCGTACACGGCCGATTCGATCACCGTGAAGTTCTTCGGGAACAACGGCGGGATCGAGGTGGAGGCCGGGCTGTCGGAGCGCTCGAACTTCACTGAGGCGCGGGAGCGGGTCGAGGCCGACCCGTCGGTGAGACCTGGGCAGGAGAAGGTGCTCCAGAGCGGCTCGGGCGGCTGGACGGTGACCGTCACCCGGACGATCCGCTACCCGGACGGGCGGGAGCCCACGGTGGAGCGCTGGCCGGTGCGCTACCTGGGCGCGGCGCGCATCGTCGCCAAGAACCCCTGCGACCTGCCGGGCGGCGGCGACTGCGGCGAGCAGATCCCGCCGCTGGGCGGCCTGAGCGCCGCCGAGGCGCAGGCCCGCGTGCAGGCAGCCGGCTTCGTCTACGCGCTCGGCGCGCCGGTGGAGGTGACGGTGGAGTCCGGCCTGGCGGGGCTGGTGGCGCAGCACACCAGCGGCATCGCCCCGCTCGGCAGCACGGTGACCGTGCGCCTCGGTGTCCTGCCGGCGGGCGCCACGACCACCACCACGACCACCGTGCCTCCGTCGACGTCCAGCACCAGCTCCACGACGACGACCAGCACCACGACGACGACCCTGCCCCCGCCCCCGTCTTCGACCACCACGTCGTCGACCACCACGACGACGACAACGACGACGACGACGCCTTAGCTCCTGCTACTCGTCGGGGTAGAACCGGAAGAAGCCCGCGATGACGTCGGCGGCGGCCTGCACGGACGGATCGTCCCACCCGCCGCTCCTCCGCACGGTGACGACGTTCGACTGCACGAATACGTGATCGATCGACGCGTCGACGGCGAGCAGACGGTCGGCGAGCTGCCCGGGGAAATCGCCGGCATCAGCCGGAGATCCCTCCGCTTCCGGCTTTCCGGAAGCGGAGCCATCCTGGCCGGTGATGGTGCGGTTGGTGTCGAAGATCGCGACGTCGCCGACGACCTGCGGCGAGACGGTGATCTGCTGACCCACGGGGCATGCTCCTCTGTCCGGTCCGGCTCGTACCGGCGGGACTCTACCGGCTGCCGGGGACGCCCTCCGAGCCGGCGCCGATGACGTGCAGCTTGATGAGGTTCGTCGACGTCGCCTGGTTGGGGGGGATGCCGGCGACCATCGCCACCGCGTCGCCGTAGTCGACGGCGCCGATATCCCGCAGCCGGTGCTCGGCTTCCTCGATCATCTCGTCGGTCGAGTCGAGCCGGCGGATCATCAGCGGCGTGACGCCCCAGTAGAGCGACATGCGGTTGTAGGTGGCGGTGTTGGGGGTGAACGTGATGATGCGCGCTTGGGGCCGGTACTTGGAGATGAGGCGCGCGGTCGAGCCGCTCTCGGTGAAGGCCACGATCACCGGCAGCCGTAGGCTGTCCGCCGCCTGCACGCAGGCGCGGGCGACGGCCGACGGGAACGGCGCCTCCTTCTCCAGGAAGTCGACACCGTGCATCCACTTCTCCGAGGTCGACTCGACCTCGCGGCAGATCACGTCCATCACCTCGACCGACCGGGTGGGGTGCTTGCCGGCCGCCGTCTCCCCGGACAGCATCACCGCGTCGGTCCCGTCGAGCACCGCGTTGGCAACGTCGGTGACCTCGGCCCGGGTGGGCCGGGACGCCTGGGTCATCGACTCCAGCATCTCGGTGGCGGTGATCGAGAAACGGCCGGCGGCGTTGGTCCGCCGGATGATGTCCTTCTGCACCATCGGCAGCTTCTGGAGCGACATCTCCACCCCGAGGTCGCCGCGGGCCACCATGGCCCCCGTCGCCTCGTCGAGCACGTCGTCGAGGTTCTCGTACGCGGCGGCTCGCTCGATCTTGGCGATCACCGGCAGCCCGCCCGACAGCTTGCGGACCATGCTCACGTCGGCGCCCGACGCCACGAACGACGCTGCCACGATGTCGACGCCCAGCTCCTCGCCGAACTCCAGATCGCGCCGGTCCTTCTCGGTCACCGCGGGGAGGTCGAGCGGCGTGTCGGGGAACGCGACGCCCTTGTGGTCCGACAGGCGGCCGCCGATGACGACGCGGGTGGCGACCTCACCGCCGGCCACGTCCTCCACCTCGAGCCGGATGTGCCCGTCGGCGAGGAGGATCCGCTGGCCGGTCTCGACGTTCTGTGCGGCGTCCAGCAGGTCCACGAAGACCTCGGTGTCGTTCCCTTCGCCGGTGCCGTGGCGCAGCGTGACCGCCGCCCCCTTGGCCAGCTCGACCGAGCCGTTGCGGAATGTGCCCACGCGGATCCGCGGCCCCTGGATGTCCTGGAGCACGCCGACGGCCCGCCCGTGGGCCTCGGCGGCCTGCCGCACCCAGCCGACGAACCGGCGGTGCGTGTCGTAGCTGCCATGGGAGAAGTTGAGCCGGGCGACGTCCATCCCGGCGCCGACCAGGGCCGAGACCTTGTCGGCCGACGCGACGGCAGGCCCGAGCGTCGCCACGATCTTCGTCTTGCGGTTCACTGGCCGACCACGATACCCACGGGCGGTCCAGCACGTAAGCTCGCGTGCTCATGACCGAGCCGCACACGGGCCTGCCGGGTCTCGAGGACCACGTCGAGCGCTTCGACCACATCGCGATCGCAGTGCGCGACCTGCCGAGCGCGCTCCCGCTGGTCGATCTCGTGCAGGGCCGGTTCCGCAGCGGCGGGATCAGCCGGCGGCGATTCTGCTGGGCGCAGTTCTTCCTCCCCGGCGCGGGCAAGGTCGAGCTGCTCCAGCCGCTCGACCCCGCCGACGGCGAGCACTTCCTGGTGCGCTTCCTCGATCGGCGCGGCGAAGGGCTCCATCACGTGACGTTCAAGGTGCACGACGTGGTGGCCGCCGCCGCCCGCGCCGAGGCGCTGGGGTACGAGGTGGTGGGCCTCGACACCTCGCGGGGCCGCTGGAAGGAGGCCTTCGTGCACCCCCGCTCGGCCAACGGCGTGCTGGTGCAGCTCGCCCAGTTCGAAGACCGCCCCGTGCCGGAGGACCTCACGCTCCGTTGGGTGCTCGACCAGCTCGCGGCGGAGGCGACGTGACCCCGCTGGCCGGGATCCCCGTCAAGCCGTTCGGGGTGGCGAAGGCGCGCCTGGCGCCGCTGCTCGACGGCCGGGCGCGGCGCCGCCTGGGGCAGGCGCTGGCGCTGCGCACCGCTGCCCTCGTCGCGGCCGCCGGCGCCGAGCCGGTGGTGGTCACGGCCGACGCCGGCGTCGCCCGCTGGGCCGGCGCCAACGACCTCGGCGTGCTGATCGACCCCGGCGCCGGGCTCGATGCCGCCGCCGCGACCGTCGTCGCCGCCGCCGGGGCGGCCGGGCGGCCGTGGGCCGTCGTCCACGCCGACCTTCCGATGCTGCGCGCCGCCGAGCTCTCCCGGCTGCTGCTGACGGCCGCCAGCGCCGACGTGGTCCTGGCGCCCGCCCGGGACGGCGGCACCAACGTGATCGCCGGCAAGGGCCCGTTCGCGTTCCGGTACGGGCCGGCCAGCTTCCACCGCCACCTCCGGTCGGCGCCGCATGCGGCCGTCGTCACCGCCGTGGGGCTGGCCATCGACCTCGACACCCCGGACGACTTCGCGGCCGCGGCGGCGCACCCGGCCGGCGCCTGGCTCGCCGCCTACGTGCCGGCTGCGGCGGCGACGTGACCATCGACCCGGCGGCCCTGTACCCCGAGGCGCGCGAGCCGGAGACCGGCGGGCCGCTGCCCGTACCGGCCCGGGCACTGGCGGTGGGCGCCCACCCCGACGACGTCGAGTTCGGCTGCGGCGCGACGCTGGCTGCCTGGGCGGCGGCGGGCTGCGAAGTGACGATTCTGGTGATGACCGACGGGTCGAAGGGCAGCTGGGACCCGGCCGCCGACCCGCGAGAGCTGGCGGCCGCCCGCCGGGCCGAGCAGCAGGCAGCCGCCGACGCGCTCGGCGCCACCCGGGTGGTGATGCTCGACCACGTCGACGGCGAGCTCGAGCACACCCGAGCGCTCACCGCCGACCTGTGCCGGCGGATACGCGAGCTGCGTCCCGAGGTGCTGATCAGCCACGACCCGTGGCGCCGCTACGAGCTGCACCCGGATCACCGGGCGACCGGGTGGGCGGTGGTCGACGGCGTGGTGGCGGCTCGGGATCACCTGTTCTTCCCCGAGCAGCTCGTCGGCGGGCTGGCCGCCCACCGCCCGGCCGCGCTGCTGCTGTGGCGCCCCGACGAGCCCGACCACCGCGAGGACGTCGCCGAGTTCCTCGAGGCCAAGCTGGCCGCGCTGCTGTGCCACTCGTCGCAGGCGGAGACCACGATGGGCGACGCCACCGCCGACGAGCAGGCGCGAGCCGCGTTCCGGGCCCGCATCGTCGAGTGGGCTGCCCGGGCAGGCGCCCCGGCCGGCTTGGCCGCCGCCGAGGAGTTCAAGCTCATCCGGCCGTAGCCGCCCACCCACCGCTCCTCGCCCCCGCAAGCAAGCGGGGAAGAGGCCCATGCTTCTCTCCCCCCGCCTTGCGGGGGCAGTCCCGCCGAAGACGGGGAGGGGGGAGCAGGCTCCGGCGGGTAGGGTGCCCCGACGCCGCGACCCCGGAGCGCCGATGCCACTTCGCCCCGCCGAGCTGGCGACCTTCGCTGCCGTCGCCGACGCCCTGCTGCCGCCGCTGCCCGGCGAGCCCGGCTCGGTGTGGGCGGCGTCGGCTTCCGACCTCGGGCTGCCCGCCCGCCTGCC
>JBFKDA010000002.1:0-32765 GCA_041619955.1 Acidimicrobiia bacterium
CCCGCCGGCCGCCTCCGTGGTGATCGCGAAGGCGGCGACGTCGCCGGCCACCCGGAACGGCGCGACCGCGGCCTCGGGGCCGAGCACCGCGGCGGAGATGACCTGGTCGCCGACGACCGCCCACAGCTGGTAGGTGCGGCCGGCCGGCAGGGCGGGCAGCGAGTGGTCGACGTATCCCACGCCATCGGGGAGGAGGGTGACTGCGGCGGCGACGGCCCCCGGCGCGGCCGGGTCGGACAGCGGCAGCACCTCGGCGCCCGGAGCGGTGGCCGCCGCGGCTGCCAGGTCGGCGAGGGACGGGTCATCGGGCCACAGCACCGCGGCACCGAACAACGCCACCGCCACGATCACGGCCGCGGCGGCCAGCCCGCCGACCCAGGAGGTCACCCGGGGTGCCCGCCGTGCTGCAGTGGCCGGCATCAGCCGCAGCGGCGGCGGAGCGGGGGCCAGGCCGGCGGTGATCGAGGACCACAGCCCGGCGGGTGGCGCCGGCTCCTCGGCTACGGCTGCGCCCAGGACGGCCAGCGTCTGGCGGTGCTGCTGTACCTCCGCCCGGGCGGCCGGGTCGCCGTCGAGGTGCGCGGCGATCTGGTGTGCCTCCCACGGTTCGACCGCGTCCAGCGCGTAGGCGCCGAGGAGGTCGGCCAGCTCGTCCGGGGTGAGCTCGTCCGGGGTGAGGTTGTTGCGGCTCACGTGCTGGTCACCCCCGCGGCAGCCAGCTCGATGCGCAGCCGGCGGAGACCGGTGCGGATGCGGCTCTTCACCGTGCCCTCCGGTTGGTCGAGGGAGGCGGCGACCTGGCGGTAGCTCTGGCCCCCGAAGTACGCCAGCTCGATCACCTGGCGCTCGTCGTCCTTGAGCTTGCCCAGTGCGGCGCGGACCTGCTCCGAAGCGAGCTGCGACCACACCTGCTGCTCGAGGTCAATGGGCGCGGCGGCGGGGAGCAGCCGGGCGTCGCGCGCCTCGCGGTTGCGTCGGGCGTCTTCGGCGCGGATCAGGTCGACCGACCGGCCGTGCGAGTCGGCCATCAGGAAGGCGCGGAGCGACCCCCGGTCGGGGTCGAAGCGCTCGGGGCGGTCCCAGAGTCGCGTGAACACCTCCTGCGTCACCTCCTCGGCGAGTGCTTGGTTGCGGAGCAACCGGCGCGCCAGCCCGTACACCGCGCCACCGTGGCGGCGGTAGGCCTCGGCGAGCGCGTCCTCGCGATAGCGGCCGATCGCCACCATCAGGGCGGCGTCGCCGGTCTCCTGCAGCTCGGGTCCTGGCATCGGACGATGAAGATACGACACGCGCCGTCGTCCGGATGAATCCGCGACTTGGGTCATCCGCCGTCCGGGTCGCTCCGAATAATTAGTGCTAAACAACAGCACCATTCGACTTCGGAAGGAGCATCCCCCATGCGCAGACTGACCACCATCGCCGCGGCGACCGCCGCCCTACTGGTCGCGATGAGCGGCTTCGCGGGCGCCCAGACCAGCGGCGCCCAGGTGAGCGTCGTCCACGGTGTCCCCGGGCTCACCGTCGACGTGTACGTCAACGGCGAGCTGACCCTCGAAGGCTTCGACACCGGCGACGTGGCCGGGCCGCTCGATCTGCCAGCCGGCAGCTACGACCTGGCCGTCACCGCGGCCGGGGACTCGGTGGACAACGCCGTGCTCACCGCCACCGCCGACGTCACCGACGGCCTCAACGCCTCCGTCGTGGCGCACCTGCAGGAGGACGGCACGCCGACGCTGACCGTGTTCGTCAACGACACGTCGTCGATCGGCCCGGGCAACGGTCGGCTGACCGCTCGCCACACCGCTGCGGCGCCCACCGTCGACATCCTGCTCGCCGACGGCACCCCGGTGGCGGAGAACCTGACCAACCCCAACGAGGCGATCGCGAACGTGCTGGCCACCACCTACACGGCCGGCATCGCGCCCGCCGGCGCCGGCGTCGACGGCTTCGTGGCGGGACCGCTGGAACTCGAGGTCCCTGAGGGCACCAACCGCATCGTCTATGCGATCGGCAGCCTCGACGACGGCTCGTTCGACCTCGTCATCCAGGACGTCTCCGGGCTCGGGAGCGCCCCTGCCGCAGTGCCGAGCGGCTCCGGTGACCTCGCCGCCGGCGGGATCAACCTGTGGCTCGTCGTGGTGGCTGCCGCTGCGGCGCTGGTGTTCGCCGGATCGGCCCGGGTTGCATTCGCACGCAACCGGCGCTGACCAGCCGGCTCTGACGCGTAGGGTGGCGCGCATGCGCCACCCTCGCGTCGCGCGCGCCGCCACCGTCGCCAGTGCCGCCGTGCTGGCGCTGGCGCTGGGGGCGCTGGCCGCCGGTTCAGGCGACCGCCAGGGGATCTCAGACCGCGTCGTCGAAGCTTTCGGGCCGGCACCGACCATGGCGTCTCCGGTCGGACCGGCTGGAGCTCTGGCACCGCCTCAAGGCGACGAGCTCGGCTTGCCGACCATCCCCGAGGCGGCTGCCGGCCCGTCCCGTGTGACGGTGCAGCCGGGCCTGATCGGCGAGCTGCCCGACCAGGCCGCCGCGGCGCCGGTGCGACTCGTCGTCGACGGCATCGGCGTCGACGCGGCAGTGGCGAGCGTCGGGTACGACACCCGGCGCGCCGAGATGGAGGTGCCGGCTGCCGCCGACCTCGTCGGCTGGTACCGGTTCGGGGCGACGCCGGGAGAGGCGGGGTCGGCGGTGCTCGCCGCCCACGTCGACTTCAACGGCCGGGCCGGCGCGTTCTTCCGCCTCCACGAGCTGGAGCAGGGCGCCCGGTTGACCGTGGTGCTCGACGACGGGTCGCGGCAGCGCTGGGAGGTGGTCGCCCGGCGCCAGTACGGCAAGGAGCTGCTGCCCACCGACGCGATCTTCGACCGCGGCGGCGAGCCGCGGCTGGCGCTGGTCACGTGCGGCGGTCCTTTCGACGGGCGCCGCTACGAGGACAACGTCGTCGTGTTCGCCCGCCCGGTGGGGGCGCCGGCGGCCGGCACCGACGATCCAACCTGACCGGGCCGAGTGCAGCTAGCCGGCGAAGCGGGCCAGGGCTGCGGTGAGGTCGGCCTGGGTCACCTCGATCGCCGACGGATCACGCCGCAGCGCGTTGAGTGCGGCCTCCCGCATCGCTCCGGTCAGGTCGGCGAAGCTCAGGCCGGCGGTGGCGGCTGCGAGCTGGTCGAGGTCGACGTCCGCGCCGAACGGCGTGTCCACGATGCCGAGCAGCGCTCTTCGGGCCTCGAGGCCGGGCAGGCCCAGCTCGATGTGCACCTCGAAGCGGCCGGCACGCAGCAGCGCCGGGTCGATGAGGTCGCGGCGGTTCGTGGCACCGATGATCACCACGTCGCCGCGCTCGCCGACGCCGTCCATCTCGGTGAGCAGCGCGGCCACCACCGAGTCGGTCACCGAGGTCGTCGAGCGGCCTCGCACCGGGGCGAGCGCGTCGATCTCGTCGAAGAACAGGATCGCCGGCGCGGCGGCCCGGGCCCGGGCGAACACCTCGCGCACTCCCCGCTCCGACTCCCCGACGAACTTGTCGAGCAGCTCGGCGCCCTTCACGGCGAAGAACGCCGCCCCGGACTCGTGCGCCAGCGCCCGGATGACGTAGGTCTTGCCGGTGCCGGGCGGCCCGTACAGCAGCAGGCCCCGGGGCGGGTCGATGCCGAGGCGGGCGAAGCGGCCGGGGTCGGTCATCGGCCAGATCACCGCCTCGGTGAGGCGTTGCTTGACGTCGGCGAGGTTGGCGACCCGTTCGAATCCGTAGCTCGGCACCTCGCCGAGCTGCACCGTGCCGAGCGACGGCGCGGTCTCCTCGATGGCGCGCGCCACGATCTGCTCGGTCACGTTGCCGCCGGTGTGGGCGACCAGCGCCGACGCGTGGACGACCGCCGCGAGCACGTCGGCGCCCGAGAAGCCGGCGGTGCGGGCGGCGAGGCGCTCGTAGTCGAGGTCGTCGGCCGGGACCCGGGCCAGCGCCGCCTGGAACAGCAGCTTGCGGCGCTGCGCGTCGGGCGGGGGGATCGACAGGTGCCGGGGCAGCAGCGGCGAGGACGTCACCGAGCGGTCGAGCGCGCCCAGCGACGAGACGGCCAGCACGCACGCCAGGCGGGGCCGCTCGGCCACGGCGTCGAGGAACCATCGCAGGATCGCGGCGACCTGGCTGCGGAACATGGCGTCCTCGCCCGCCACCGCCTCCAGCCGGTCGACGAACACCACGCCGGGGGTGGGCGTGGTCTTCACCGCCGCCTCCAGCACGTCGATGAGTCGCTGCGGCTTGAAGACCAGGTCCAGCGACACCTCCTTGACCGCGGCGCCCGCGCCGGCTGCGGCGGCCGCCACCAGCTCCGACTTGCCGACGCCGGCCGGCCCTTCGAGCAGCACCCCGGCCACCGCCGGCAGCCCCCACGCCTGCGGCAGGTCGCGGGGCGACGTGAGCAGCGACAGCCACCCGGTGAGCGTCTCGCGCTCGGTGTCGAGGCCGGCGAGCAGCGCGTCGGCAGTGGAGGGCGCTTTGCGGCGCCCCGGCGTGGCCGGTCGCCCGGCGGCGGGGGCGGCCCGGTCGCCGCGGGCGGCGACCAGCGTGGCGCTGCCCACGAGGCCGGCCGGGCCGGGCTCCACCGACTCGATGCGCAGCCGGACGTGGCGGTCGTCGCCGCCGACGTACGCGGCGTCGAACTCCACCTCGTCGCCGGGGGTGGCCGCCCGCCCCTGCAGCGAGCGGGCCAGCGCCTGCGGTTCGGCGGGCAACTCGTCGACGGCGAGCACCACCCGGTAGGCCTGCGGGAGCATCGCCCGCTTCGCCTCGACGACGTCGCCGTCCTTCACCCCGGCATTCGACATCGACAGCGGCCCCAGCAGCAGCGCCGTCGGGCGCGGCACGTCGCCGGGGTGGACGACCAGGTGGGAGCGCCCCACCCGCAGCGTCCCACCGCCGGGCAGGCCCATGGCGGCCAGCAGCGTCGGGTCGGCGCGCCCGAACGGGTCGTTGCCGGTGCGGATGGTGAAGCGCATGGACCGCGAGGCTACTGCGCAGCTACTGGGCAGCTACTGGGCAGCTACTGGGCGGCCACGGCCAGCTCCTCGACGGTCGGGACTTCCGCAGGCCAGGCCAGCTCGCCCGACACGTCGACGACCGAGACGTCCCTGCGGCGCAGCCACCGCCATACCAGGTGCGCCTCCTCCGCCGCCGCGACCGACGGCGGGACCGGCGGCGCCGCTTCGGTCGGCGCGGTCACCACGAGGGGCGCGGCCCCGCCCCGCCAGGCAGCGGCGAGCCGGCCTCGGTCGACGATCGCCCCCTCGCCCTCGGCCGACTCGGCCCGGATCACGCCCGCGGCCTGGAGTGCCTGCCATGCCCGGCGGCGGCGCAGCGCGCGGGCGAGGGCCTTCGCCCGGTCCCGGCACCAGGCGGCCTCCTCGAAGCGCTCCTCGGCGGCGTGGTCCTGCATGCGGCTCGCAATCGGCTCCAGCAGCGAACGGGGCTGCGCGGTGACCCCGGCCCGGAGCGCCGCCACCACCGGCGCGTAGTCGTCGTCGGCGAGGTCGCCGGCGCACGGGCACAGGGCCACCCCGAGCTGGGCGAACGCGCACGCCGCCGAGCGCTTGCCCGGCCGCCCGGTGCAGCGCCGGATCGGCAGCGCATCCCACACCGCCGTCATCACCAGCTCGGCGCCGCGCCGATTGCGGAACGGGCCGAGGTACAGGCAGCCGTCGTCCCGCAGGGTCCGGACCAGGGAGAGCCGCGGGAACCGTTCGCTGGTGAGCTTCACGTACTGCGGCGACTTGGCGGGCTTCGAGCGCCGGTTGTAGCGCGGCACGTGCTCGGCGATGAGCCGGAGCTCGGCGACCTCGGCTTCGAGATCGGTGGCGGTCTCCCGATGCTCGATCCGGGCCAGCTCCTGCAACATGTTGGTGATCGTGCGCCGCGTGTCGCCGTAGAAGTAGCTGCGCACCCGGGTGCGCAGGTTCTTGGCCTTGCCGACGTAGAACACGGCGTCGGTGCGGTCCCGGAAGAGGTAGACGCCCGGCCGGCGTGGGATGTCGTCGGCGAGCGCGATCTTGCCGTACTGCGGGTTGCCGCGGGCCGTGGGCAGGGCGAGGAGGTCCTCGAGGTGGGTGATCCCGATGGCTCCCGCCCGCTCCAGCAAGGCGAAGAACACGTGGGCGGTGGCGCGCGCGTCCTCGAGTGCGCGGTGGTTGGGGGTGACCGGTGAGCGGAAGTGGGCCGCCAGCGAGGACAGCTTCAGGTTGCGCACCTCGCGCCGCACCAGGCGGCGGGCGAGCGCGGCAGTGTCCACCGAGCGATGGGGGAGCCGCCCGTAGCCGAGCCGGAGCGCGGCGGCGTTGAGGAACGACAGGTCGAACCGGACGTTATGCCCCACGACGATCGCGTCGCCGAGGAACTCCAGGAAGGACGGCAGCGCCTCCGTGACGCGTGGTGCCTCCACCACCATCGCCTGGGTGATGCCGGTGAGGACGGTGATGAACGGCGGGATCTCGGCGCCCGGGTTGACGAGCGTCTGGAACGTCCCCACCAGATCGCCGCCCTCGTAGCGCACTGCGCCGATCTCGGTGATCTCGCAGCTCGCGGGCGAGCCGCCGGTGGTCTCGAGGTCGACGACGCAGAACGGCACCTCGAAGAGCGGCACCCCCAAGTCGTCGAACGTGCGCTGCCGCTGTGATGCGAACATGTGTTCGACCATAGCCGAACAGGTGTTCGCGCGACGGCATGTGCAGCCCGCCCACCGCCTGCTCGGCCGGGCGTAGCATCGGCGCCCATGGAAGTCGAGGCGTATCGCTGCGAGCACTGTGGCAACAAGACGCGGTTCGACGTGTTCGAGACGGTGCGGCGGCGACGGTATGCCCATTTCACGCTCGCCGGTGAGCCGGCTCCCGACGACGGAGGTCCGGCGGAGGAGGTGCTCGAGCGGATGGTGGAGCGGGTGGTGTGCCGCTACTGCCAGCGGGAGCTGGCGAACTGACCGGCGGGATCAGCCCGCCCGGCGCTGGCGCACCGCCTCGAAGAGCAGCAGGCCGGCGGCGACCGAGGCGTTGAGGCTGGCGAACGGGCCGGGGGTGGGGATGACGACGGTGCGGGCCGGGTCGCCCAGCCAGCTCGCCGACAGCCCTCCCTCCTCGCCGCCGACCACGAGCGCGCACGGCCCGGTCAGGTCGGCGTCCCAGTAGGGCCGCTCGGCGCGCTCGGTGGAGGCGTGCCAGGCGATGCCGTGCTCGTCGAGCCAGGCCTGCACGGCGGCGGTGGTGCCGACGGCCAGCGGCACCATGAACACCGCCCCGAGCGAGGCCCGCACCGCGTTCGGGTTGTACACGTCGGTGACCGGGTCGCACACCAGCACGGCGTCGGCGCCGGCCGCAGTGGCGGTCCGCACGATCGCGCCCACGTTGCCCGGCTTCTCCAAGCCCTCCAGCACGAGGAGCAGGCCGGCCGGGGGCGGGGCGAGCCGCGCCAGGTCGAGGGGGAATGCCTCGGCGAGGGCGATCACGCCCGCGGAGTCGGCCCGGTACGACGCCTTGGCGAACGCCGGCGGCGCCACCTCGACGATCTCGGCACCGGACGCCTGCGCTCGCTGGGGCAGGTCGGGTCGGATGCCGGGCCCCGGGCAGACGTACAGCACGCCGATCGTCACGCCGCCGGCGAGAGCGCGGTCGACCTCGCGCTCGCCCTCCACCACGAACCGTTGCGCGTCGTCACGAGCCCGGCGGCTGGTGCGGAGACGGACGAGGGCCTTGATCTCCGGGTTGGCCGGCGAGGTGATCGTGCGGCTCACCATCCCGAGCCCCCGCCGCCGCCGCCGAAGCCGCCGCCGCCCCCGAACCCGCCGAAGCCGCCGCCACCGAACCCGCCCGAGCCCCACGACGAGCCGCCGCCCCGGCCGGAGAAACCGCCACCCCCGCCGTACCCGCCGAACGTGCCGCCCTCCCACCACGAGCGCCGGTCGCCCGACCACGAGCGGTCGCGGTAGATCGGCTCCCACCCGAAGGCGCCGCCGTGGCCCCTGGTGACGACCCAATGGAAGAACAGCAGGGTGAACGGGTCGAACGACCGGAGGTCCGGCGGCAGGCGTTCCCCGGTCCAGGTGTCCGTCTGGCGGCGCGTTCCCTCGTGGGCGAGCTCGGGAGCGAACCGGTCGGCGTCGTCGATCTCAGAGGCCGCGAGCGCCGACCTGGTCTCGGCGTACGACAGCGCGAACGCCCGCGACCCGCGGGGGTCGGAGGCTCCGAATGCGGCCGCGACGTCGGCATAGGAGCCCTCCAGCCCGAGCGCCGCCAGCGCGGCGCGCGCCTCCACCCAGCGCCGCATCGCCTGGGCGGGCTCGAGCGAGATCGCCAGCATCGCCGCGATCGTCCGACGCGACTCGGCCTTCGGGACCTCGGCCGCGAGCTCGGTGAGGAGCGACCGGTAGACATCGGCACCGTCGTCGCGGCGGCGGAGCAGGGCCGCGGTGATCGCCACGGGCAGGCCCAGCCGCTTGGCCTGGTCGCGCACCCGCGCCACTTCGGCCTGGTCGCGCAACCCCGCCAGGGCGTACTCGACCGCTTCGGCCGCCGTGAAACCGTGCTCGCGGTGCTCCCGGTACGCCGCCAGGAACTCGCCGACGGCGTCCTCGTCGCGGTTCATCAGGAGCAGTGCCGCGATGGCCGCGGTCGACAGGCCGTCGCTCGCCAGCGCGGTGCCCTCGAGCTCCAAGCGGCGGCGGAGCCGCTCGTAGCGCTCCAGCGCGACATCGGGGTCGTCCTCGAGATCGGCGAGCGCGGCGGCCACCGCGGGTCGGGCGGTCGAGCTGGGCAGCTTGCGGTAGACGTGGGTGAGCACCTCGGTCTTCGCGGTGGCGCGAGCCCTCGCGGCGGTCACCGCATCGATCGCGTCCGGGAGCGGCGCGCCCGGCTCCAGCGCGGCCGCCGACCGAAGCAGCCGCTCGCCGAGATCGGTCACCGCGACCGCGCCGATCGGCGTGTCCACGAGCCGGGCGTCGAGCGCGTCGCCGGCCCGGCGTCGGGCCGCGGCCACCCGATGCGGGCGCAGCGCCGCGACGAGGCGCGCCAGCTCGTTCAACCGGACGTCGAAGGCGTCGCCGTTGCCGGACGGCAGCTCGACGCACTCGCGGGCGGTGGCCTGCACGGACTCCTCCAGGATCGCCCGCTCCCCGGCGGCGCGCAGCTCGAGCGGTACCTCGGTCGCGGTGGCCAGCGCGGCCCGATCGACGACGGCCAGCGCGCCCGCCGCCCACAGCCCCGCCAGCGCGTCGGAGCCGGCGGCGGCACCATGGCCCTCGGCCACCGACCGCAGCGCGGCGAGCGCGACCCCGGTCGCCGGTGGCTCGGTGTCCCCGGCCGGCACCGCGAAGTCACCGATCCGGGGAAGCTCGTGGCCGGCCACCTCGAGCCGCCCGAGCACGTCGTCGACGAGCCGGCTGCGCCGCCGGGTGGCCGCGTCGCGTCGTTGCCGGGACCCCTGGACGGCCAGCGCGCCCGCCCCGAGCAGCGCGGCGCCCACGATCACGGCGCCCACGGTGCGCCCCGAGGAGCCGCCGCCGTCGGGCGGGGTCGCCACCGGTTCCGGTTCTGGCGCCGGCGATGGCGAAGGGGCGCCTCCGCTGTCGAGCTGCGGCGCGCCGGTCACCTCGCCGAGCCAGACCTCGAGGCTGCCGAGCACGGCGATCAACCCGCCGTCGAAGTCGCCGCGTGCGAAGAAGCTCCGGCCGGCGCCTGCGACGTCGTCGAGCCCGCCGTCGGGGAGGCCCGGACCGACCCGGATCACGGTCTCGCGCTCGGCCAGCGCCACCACCACCACGATGCCGTCCCGGCGCTCGGCGTCGCCGACCCCCCAGGCGTTGCCGAGGTCGTCGCCGTAGCTCGCCACCGATCGGCCCCCGGTGGTGTCCACCACCACCACGGCGATCTCGGTGCCGTGACGCGCCACGAGCGCGCTCGCCGCCGCCTCCAGCGCGGCGTCGTCGGTGAGGACGCCGGCGGCGTCGGTCACCCATCCGTCGCAGGTGAACCCGTCGAACTGCGGGCATCGGGCCAGCTCGTCGACCTCGCCCTCCTGGGCGGCCGCAGGTGCCCCGACCACGGTCGCGCCGGCCAGCAGCAGTGCGGCCGGCAGCAGGGCGGCCAGCAGCAGGGCGGCCAGCGCGTCCTGGCGGGTCATGGGGGCACGCTAGACCGGCCGGGCACAGCCCCTGTGCCGCCCGGCACCGACGGTGGGGGAGTCCCTACCCTGCGGACCATGATCGACTTCGTACCGTGGATGATCCTGAGCACCGTCGTCATCGTGATCGTGGCGGCATGGGGCGCAGTGCGGGGCGGTGTGCTTCGGCCCGGCTTCCGGCACGACATGGAGCGGCTGCCCGACGCCGAGCGGGCATTCGCCGACTGCTTCGCGGCGCGGGGCCTCCCCGTCCCGCGGCTGGAGGTGTACCGGGACCCCGACGGCGAGGGGCTGCTGATCGTCGGGCCCGACCAGCTCGACGCCCGGGCGCAGGCGGCGCTCGCCGAGTGCGACCGCGAGCTGGCGCCACTGTTCTCCGCGGGCGGCTGATCCGGTCCGTGCGTGCGTTCTCGACGCTGACCCCGGGCGGGCAGGTACGCCGGTTGCGGCCGGTCGCCGCGGCTGCGCTGGCTCGCTTCGGGCTCGGCGGTGGGGCGCTGCGGCCGGTGCAGCACGGCGAGAACACGGTGTTTCGCGTCGACGCGCCCTCGGGAATGGCGGACCGGCCGGCGCGGCCGCCGTACGTCCCCGGCCGGTTTGCGCTTCGCGTCCATGGCATCGACTACCAGGACGCGGCCAGCATCAGGTCGGAGCTGGAGTGGCTGCAGGCGCTGGCGGGGGAGGGGCGCGCGGTCCCCGAACCGCTGCGTACGCCCGCCGGTGACCTGGTGGTCGGGGTGGAGGCACCCGGCGCGCTCGGGACGCGCCAGGTCAGCGTGCTCCGGTGGGTGGCCGGCCGGGCGATGCACGAGCCCCCGCCGCCGGGCCGGTACCGGGCGGCGGGAGCGGCCGTGGCGCTGCTCCACGACCACGCCGCCGGCTGGGTCCCGCCTCCCGGCTTCCGCCGGCACCGGTGGGACTGGGAGGGGCTGTTCGGCGCCTCGATCACGTTCGCAGGCACGACGGTGGCCGAGGCGTGGCGGGAGGTGCCCCAGCTCCACCGGCGACGATGGCGGCGCGCCGCCGAGCGCTACCGCCACATCGAGGAGGACCTGACCGCCGCCGGGCTGGCGCCGGGCCTGATCCACGGCGACCCCCACTACGGCAACCAGCTCTACGCCGCCGGCGAGGCGCGCCTCGTCGACTTCGACGACTGTGGCTGGGGTTGGGAGCTCTACGACGCCGCCGTTGCGCTCGGACGAGCCAGCCGGGTGTCGCCGCGGTGGGACGAGATCCACGGGGCGTTCTGGGACGGGTACCAGCGGCACCGGGCCAAACCGGGCCCGGACCTGCTGCGCCACCTCGACGGGTTCATCGCCGCCCGGGCGATCTCGGTGAGCCTTTGGGCGTTCGGGATGATCCGCATCAACCCGGACTTCGCCCGCTACGTGCCTGGCCTCGTCGCCGACAACGAAGAGTTGCTCGACACGATCCGCGTGTCCTGACCGGCAGGGGGATACCCCACCCCAGGTGGGGTGGTATGCTCGATGCCGTGAAACCACACCACAAACAGGCGTCGCTCAACCGGCTGAAGACCGTCCGCGGCCATCTGGACGCGGTGATCGGCATGGTCGAGGACGAGCGGTACTGCCCCGAGGTGATGAAGCAGGTGTCGGCTCTCCAGGGCTCGCTGGAGAGGGTCAACCGGATCATGCTCCAGAACCACCTCGAGACCTGCGTGGCCCACGCCGTGGCCGATGGCCGCACCGCCGAGATCGTCGACGAGCTCATGGAGACGATGCGCTACACGGCTGCGGTCACGGGGCCCGCCCACGCCATCGACCCATCGGAGGAACCGTGATCACCGAGACCATCGCCGTGCCCGAGATCCACTGCGACCACTGCAAGACGTCGATCGAAGGGGCGGTGCGCGTGCTGGAAGGCGTCCAGACCGTCGACGTCGCGATCGACGCTCGCACCGTGACGGTGGAGTACGACGGGGCGGCGATCGATCGCGCGGCGATCACCGCCGCCATCGAGGACCAGGGCTACGAGGTGCCCGCCTAGCGGGCGGCGCATGACCACGAGCAACCCGACCAGCGCCCCGACCGGCTCGGCCGCAACCCCGACCACGGAGATCGTGTTCGAGGTCGAGGGGATGACGTGCGCGTCGTGCGCGCAGCGGGTGGAACGCATCCTCGGCCGCCAGGAAGGGGTCGCGTCGGCGGTCGTCAACTTCGCCGCCGGGGAGGCGAGGGTCGCCGCGACCGACGGTGTCGCCGTCGACGACCTCGGCGAGGCGGCGGCCCGGATCGGGTACCGGCTCACGGCCCTCCCGTCCGGCGCCGAGCGCACCGACCACGCCGCTCGCTTCGACGAGGAGAGCCGGAGCCAGCTCCGGGTGTTCGCCGGCGCCGCCGCGTTCTCGATCCCGGTGCTGCTGCTCGCCATGCTCGGGCCCGACGCCACGTGGAGCCGGGTGGCACAGTGGGCCCTGGTCACCCCGGTCGAGTTCGTGTTCGGCGCGCAGTTCCACCGGGCGGCGGTCCGGCGGGCGCGGACGTTCGGGGCCAACATGGACACGCTCGTGTCGATGGGCACGCTGGCGGCGTACTTCTACTCGGTCTGGGCGGTCTTCGCGGCTGAGCCGGTGTTCTTCGACACGGCCGGGGTCATCGTCACCCTCATCCTGCTCGGCCGCTACTTCGAGGCGCGCGCCAAGGGCCGTGCCTCGGGTGCGATCACCAAGCTGCTCGAGCTGGGCGCCAAGCGGGCCCGCATCCTGCGCGACGGCGAGGAGGTCGAGGTGGCCGCGGACCGGCTGCGCCCCGGCGACCTCATGGTCGTGCGGCCGGGCGAGAAGATTCCCACCGACGGCGAGGTCGAGGCGGGCGAGTCGGCGGTGGACGAGAGCATGCTCACCGGCGAGTCGGTCCCCGTCGACCGCGGGCCCGGGGATCCGGTGTTCGGGGCGACCGTCAACCAGCAGGGCCGGCTGGTGGTGCGGGCCACTCGGGTGGGCGGCCGCACGGCGCTGGCGCAGATCGTGCGCCTCGTCGAGGACGCGCAGGCGTCGAAGGCGCCTGTCCAGCATCTGGCCGACCGGGTCAGCGGCGTGTTCGTGCCGCTGGTCCTGCTGGTCGCGGTGACCACGTTCGCGGGGTGGATGCTCGTGGACGGGACGGTGCGCGACGCCATGCAGGCGGCGGTCGCGGTGCTCATCATCGCGTGCCCCTGCGCACTGGGCCTGGCCACGCCCACCGCCATCATGGTGGGCAGCGGCCGCGGCGCCGAGTTGGGCGTGGTGTTCAAGGGCGCGGAGGTGTTCGAGCGCTCCCGAGACGTCGACGTCGTGCTCTTCGACAAGACCGGCACGCTCACCCGCGGCCGCATGACGCTGGTCGCGGTCGAGGCCGACGACCCCGACCGGGTGCTCGGCCTCGCCGCCGCGGTGGAATCCGCGAGCGAGCACCCCGTCGGGCGGGCGATCGCGGCGGCGGCCGCCGACCGGGGGATCCCGGTCGCCGGGGTGGACGAGTTCGAGAGCTTCGCCGGCCGGGGCGTGCGGGGCCGGGTCGACGGCCTCGAGGTGGTCGTGGGCAAGCCGGAGCTGCTCGCCGACCGGGGAATCGTCGTCGGCGAGCGGTGGCGCGACGCAGTGGCTGCGCTGGAACAGGACGGGCGCACGGCCGTCGTGGTGGGCTGGGACGGCGCCGCTCGTGGCGCGCTGGGCGTCGCCGACGCGGTCCGCCCCGGTGCGGCGCCTGCCGTCGCCCGCCTCGCCGAACTCGGCGTGCGCAGCGCGATGATCACCGGCGACAACCAGCGGACTGCCGCCGCCATCGCCAGGGAAGTCGGCATCGACGACGTCGTGGCCGGGGTGCTCCCCGGCGGCAAGGCCGACGAGGTGCGGCGGCGTCAGGCCGGTGGTGACGAGGTGGCGTTCGTCGGGGACGGCATCAACGATGCGCCGGCGCTGACACAAGCCGACCTCGGCATGGCCGTCGGCACCGGCACCGACGTCGCGATCGAGGCAGGCGACGTGATCCTGATGTCCGGCGAGCCCGCCCTGGCCGTCACGACCCTGGCGCTCGCCCGCCGCACGTTCCGCACAATCCGCCAGAACCTGTTCTGGGCCTTCGGGTACAACGTGGCTGCGATCCCGCTTGCCGCGCTCGGGCTGCTCGACCCGATGGTGGCGGCGGCCGCCATGGCGTTCTCCAGCGTCTCCGTGGTGGGGAACAGCCTGCGGCTGCGCCGCTTCGGGCGGTAGCAGCCCCAGTGGCGAAGCGGAACCCAGCCGCTCCGCCGTTCAGCTGAGCAGGGTGATCCGGACCGTCGCGGTGTCGGTCCCGCCGTTGCCGTCGCTCACGGTGTAGGTGAACGAGTCCGGCTCCCCCGTCCAACCCAGGGGCGGGAGGTAGCCGACGTCCGTGCCGAGGATCACCACGGTGCCGCCGAGCACGCTCGAGTCGGACACCGCCGTGATCGTCAGCCGGTCCCCGTCGGGGTCGTCGTCGTTGGCGAGGACGTCGACCCTGAGCTGGCGGTCGAGCCTGGCTTCGCCGGCGTCGTCCTGCGCTGCGGGCGGGTCGTTGACCGGCGTCACCGTCACCCGGACCTGAGCCTTGTCGCATTGGTCGAACGGATCGCAGATCTCGTAGCGGAAATGGTCGTTGCCGTTGAAGTCCGGGGCCGGGGTATAGAGGATCGCCCCGGCGACGACCTCGGCCGTGCCGTCGTCCGGCGCCTTGTCGATGACGATCCGGAGGCTCGCCAGGTCGTCGGCGCGATCGTTGACCAGCACGTCGATCACCACGAACCCGTCCTCGGCGACCGTGGCGTCGTCGTCCTCGGCCCGCGGCGGGTCACCCGGCCCGCTTGGGGGGCTCGTGGTGGTGGTGGTGGTGGTGGTGGTCGGTGGCGGCGCGGTCGTCGTCGTGGTGGTCGTGCTGGTGGGCGCCGTCGTGGTGGTGGTGGTCGGTGGCGGCGCGGTCGTGGTCGTGGTCGGCGCCGTCGTGGTGGTCGTGCTGGTCGGCACCGTCGTGACGGTGGTGGTGGTCGATGGCGGCGCGGTCGCGGTCGTGGTGGTGGTGGTCGTCGTTGGTGGAGTGGTGGTGGTCGTCGTGGTGGTGGTCGCAGGCGCGGTCGGGGTGGGGGCGGCGACGGTCGAGCTCGGCGGCGGCACTGTGGCGAGGGCGAGCGTGGTCGTGGTGGTGCTGCTCGTCGCGGTCGTCGTCGGTGCCGTCGTGGTCGTCGTCGGCGCGGTCGTGGTCGTCGTGGTGGCGGCCGGCAGCTCGCGCCCGAGCGCGCTCGGCACGTCGCCGGGGACCAGCTGGACGACGCCCGGCGGGGCGGCCCCCAGCTCGGGCGGTCGGCCGGGCGCCATCTCGACCTCGAGCAGGCCCACCTTGCACCGCCCGTCGTACGTACACACGCGGTACGAGATCGACGCCGTTCCCTCGGCGTCGGGCGGGGCGACGAACACGATCGTTCCGTCGTCGCCGGCAGTCGCCACGCCGAACCCCGGCGCGGCGGCGATCGCCACGGACGCGGGGTCGGCGTCGGGCGCGGTCGCGACGTCCACGACGATTCCCGGCGCGGCCTGCTCCACGCCGAGCACGGCGGCCGGGGCGGGAGCAGGGGCGGTCGGTGAGGTGAACGGGCCGATCGTCGCCAGCACCACCAGGCTGGCGGCGACGGTGCCGACCGTGCCGGCCGCCGAGCCGAGCTGGCGGAAGCTGCCCATCGCCGGGATCGCACCGAGCACGGCCAGCGGTCCCATCACCCAGCGGATGCGCCCGATCGAGATGTTCAGCAGTGCCCGGACTACCGCCGCGTCGAACTGCGTGCCCGCCCGATAGGCCAGTTCGCGGCGTGCGACGTCGGGGTGGCGGGGCGGCTGGTAGCTCCGGCTGGCGGTCATCGCGTCGAAGGCGTCGGCGACGGCCACGATGCGCGCCCCGAGGTTGATCTCTTCACCGACCAGCCCGCGGGGATAGCCGCTGCCGTCGATCCGCTCGTGGTGGTGGAGGATCGTCTCGGCGTATCCGCCAAGGAACGGGTGGAGAGGCCGCGCCAGCTCGTACCCCAGGTCGGGGTGGCGCCGCAGCTCCGCCCATTCGGCGTCGTCGGGCTTGCCGTCCTTGCCGAGGATCGCCGGCGACACCGCCAGCTTGCCGACATCGTGGAGCAGCGCGGCCCATCGGAGCCGATCGCGATCGTCATCCGACAGGCCCATCTCGTCTGCGAGCAGGTCGGCGTACGCGCGGGTTCGCTCCGAGTGGCCGCGGGTCCGGGCGTCGTGGTTGCCCAGCGCAGCGATCATCGTCACCAGCAGCTCGGCCGCCGCAGTGGCGTCGTTGCTGCCGACGCCGGACTCACGGGCTTCGGCAACCAACCTGCCGAGCCGGCGGGTCGACCAGGCGCGCGCTGCCAGCTTGAACCGCGACGGGGCATGGTCGGGGAACACGAGCGACAGCCGGTAGAGAACCCCGAGCGGCAGCAGCCGCCGGGCAGCCCGGCGTGCCACGACGACGGTGGCGATCGTCACGGTGATGATCGCCAGCCACCACGCCAGCGTTGCCGCGGCGCCGCTCGGGTCGGGGAGCACGTTCGCGAGCGTGAACGCGGCGCCGATGGCCAGCACGACGGGGACGAGGATGACGATCGCGCGGAGAGCGCCGCTGAGCACGGGTCGGGCACGCCAACGAGGCACGGCCTTCTGACTCCTCCTAACCGGTGACCGTTCCGCCGAACGGTTCATGCGCGTGATCGGCGCAAACCCCGGCGGGGGTCGTGGTCGGAACCATGGATAGCGCCCTTGTCACCCGTTCGGACCCCGGTCGCATGGATAAGTTCCCACCGGGCGGCGGAAATGAGCCGCTCGGCCCACTCCACGTCGTCTGCGCACCGCGCGGGAGGACGGGCTGGTACAAACATCCCATGTTCGGCATTGCGCCCCGCACGGCGCGACTGTGGCTGGCGGTGGGCGCGGTGCTCGTGCTGGCCGCTGCAGTCGGCTACTTGGTGACCCGTCCCGACGCCTTCGCCTGGGGTCGCGCCGATGGAGCCACGGCCGCCGGCGTCACCCAGGACCGCGGCGACGACGCCTGCGGCCAAGGGGACCTGGTTGTCCTCGACATCGCGCCGGAGGCAGCGCTCGGCGTGTCCGGCACGTTCGTCCGCGACGATGCCGGCGTCCTCTCGGAAGCCGAGTTGCGCGCCCACTTCGCTCGCGACAACGGCTCTATCCGCCGCTACGGGCCGGATGCCACGCTCCCGGAGGATGCCACCGAGACCGGATGGACGCGCGGCGACGGCGCCCGGCTGTGGCTCCGCCCCTCCGCCGACGACTACTCCTACGTCGTGGCGGGAGATGTCGTCGAGGCATGGCCCCGGGCCGAACCGCCGCTCATCTGCGACTGACGCTCCCTGGCCTGGGAGAATGCCCGCCATGCAGCGGATCGTCGTCACCGGAGGCAGCGGCAAGGCAGGCAGGGCGGTGGTCGCCGACCTCGTGGAGCACGGGTTCGACGTCGTGAACGTCGACGTGGCCGCCGGCCCCGACCCGGACGCGCCGACGCTCGTCGCCGACCTCACCGACCTGGGCCAGACCGTCGAGGCGCTCGACGGCGCCGACGCCGCCGTTCATTTCGCCGCGATCCCCGCCCCGAACATCCTGCCCGACGCCGCCACGTTCGCCGCCAACGCCATGTCGACCTACCACGTCTTCGCGGCAGCGGCCCGGCTGCGGCTGCAGCGGGTGGTGTGGGCGTCGTCGGAGACCCTCATCGGCCTGCCGTTCGAGCGCGAGGCGCCCAGGTACGCGCCGGTCGACGAGGATCATCCCCTCCTGCCCGAGTCGCACTACGCGCTGGCGAAGCTCACCGGCGAGGTGCTGGCCGGCGAGTTCAGCCGCTGGTCGGGCATCCCGTTCGTGGCGCTGCGCATCTCGAACATCATGGAGCCCCACGATTACGACCGCTTCCCCGCGTTCTGGGACGACTACCGGACCAGGGCATGGAACCTGTGGGGCTACGTCGACGCCACCGACGTCGCGCAGGCCGCCCGGCTCGCGCTCGGCGCCGACGTCGAGGGCGCCCCGGCCTTCCTGGTGGCGGCCGCCGACACGGTGATGCGGGCGCCGTCGGCGGAGCTCCTCGAAGCCGTCTACCCGGATGTTCCGCGGCGGCGGGCAGTGACCGGTCACGAGACGCTGCTGGCGATCGACAAGGCCCGGCAGCTGCTCGGCTACGCGCCGGCCGTGTCCTGGCGGGACCACGTCACCCCTTGAGCGCGTCCTCGGCGAGGATCAGCGCCCCGGCCAGGCCGGCGGCCGGGAGGGCGCTCGGCACCACGAAGCTCGCGTCCTCGTGCTCGGGGAGCGCCGGGTAGCCGGCCAACTGGTCGGCCAGCGCGCCGCGTAGCGCCTCGAGCAGCCCGGGCAGCTTGGCAACGCCGCCACCCAGGACGATGCGCTCGGGGGCGACCGTGTAGATGATGCTGCGGAGCCCGACCGCCAGGTACTCGGCCTCGAGATGCACCGCCCGGTCCAGCGCCGCGCCGGTGAGCTGCTCGGCGGGCATACCCCAGCGGGCCGCCAGCGCGGGTCCCGCCGCCATGCCTTCGAGGCAGTCGCCGTGGTACGGGCACGCACCGGCGAAGTCGTCGCCGGGCAGGCGCCCCACGTACAGATGCCCCATCTCGGGGTGAACCAGCCCGTGCGCCAGCCGGCCACCCACCACCGCGCCGCCCCCGACCCCGGTGCCGACGGTCAGGTACACGAACGAGTCACACCCGGCCGCCGCCCCCCAGCGGCCCTCGGCGAGCGCGGCGCCGTTCACGTCGGTGTCGAAGCCGATGGGGACGCCGAGCGCGTCCCGGAGCCGCCCGATCAGGTCGGTGCCCGGCCACCCCGGCTTCGGCGTGGCCGTGATGTGCCCGTAGTCGGCATGCCCCCGCCGCAGCTCGACGGGCCCGAAGGACGCAACGCCCAGCGACCGGACCGGATGGTCGTCGAAGAACGCGATCACGGCGCCGATCGTCTCGTCCGGGGTCGAGGTGGGGATCCGAGCCGTCGCCGCCAGGTCGTCGGGCCCGGTGCCCGCCGCGCACACGAACTTGGTGCCCCCGGCCTCCAGCGCTCCGAGCGGCGCGCTCACGATGCGCCGGCCGGCATGCGAAAGGGGATCGGGTCGGCGATCTCCCCGATGAAGGCGTCGTGCTCCTCGTTGAGGAAGCCCACGAGCTGCCACTTGCCGTCCATGCCCGGCACCAGCCGCCCCGAGTACAGGCTGCGGTACGGCAGCAGCGCGGCATCGCGGCCGACGTCGAACGGGCCGAGCAGCGAGCCGCCGGGCACGACGTAGGTACCGGCGTGCAGCCCGGCCCCGGCCGCGGAGCGGCGCAGATCGGACACGTGCATCGGGTCGATCGAGAACAGCAGCAGAGCCTGGCCGTCGACCACCTCCACCTGCGACACCTCGAGCTGCCCGAACCCGGCAGGCGCGGTGAGCGGCGGGCGCACCTCCCAGTGCGCGAGGTCCGGGGAGGTGGCGTGACCGATGACGCCCCGGTCGTCCGGGATGGCGTCGTTGCACCTGGCGGTGACGAGCATGTGCCAGCCGTCGCCGGCTGGGTCTCGGAACACCCACGGGTCACGCCAGGCCTGGTCGTGCCAGACGTCGAGGTCCAGCAGCTCGTACCAGCGGGCATCGGCCTCGACCAGCGGGTTGGCGGGGTGGCGCCGCCACGTGAGCAGGTCGGTCGACGTCGCGGCGCCGATCCGCTGGACGAGCGCGTTCTCCCGGGTCGCCGCGCCGGTGTAGAACATCCACCACACGCCGTCGTCCGCCCGCACCACGCTGCCCGTCCAGGTGGCGGCGTCGTCCCAGTCGCCAGCGGGGCCCGGCGCCAGCGCATCGGCCACGACGTCCCACCGCGACAGATCGTCCGACACCGCGTGCCCGATCGAGACGTTCCAGTGGCGCAGGTGCGGGTCTCCGATCGCGCGGGGCGCCTGCAGGTAGAACATGTGGTGGCGTCCGGCGTCGGCGGCGAACCAGCAGTCCCACACCCACCGATCCGGAAGCCGAAGTCCCACGGCGGGCATTATGCCGCGGGGAACCCGGCGGCGGGCCGCCGCCGTCATAGCCGCACGACGACTGGGAGGCACGGATGGTGCGGCGCACGGTGAGGGCAACGGCGACGGTGACGGCGGCAGTGGCGGCGGCGGTGCTGCTGGCGGCGCCGGTCGCCTCGGCGTGCGGCTTCCTGGTGTCGGCGAACGGTGCGGTGCGGCTCGACCGGACGACGACGTTCGTCGCCTGGGAGGATGGCATCGAGCGCTACATCACCAACTTCTCGTTCCAAGGTCCGGCCGAGTCGTTCGGATCGCTGATCCCGCTTCCGGCCGAGCCCACCGACGTCACCCGCGCCGGCGACTGGACCCTCCAGCGGCTCGCCCGCGAGGTCAACCCGCCGCCGGAAGCGTTTGCCGAGACGGCGGTGCTGGCCGCCGACCTGGGCGAAGCCGAGGTGATCCTGCAGACCCGCATCGACTCGCTGGACGTCGTGGTGCTGCGGGGCGGCGGACCGGCGGTGCTGGAGTGGGTCAACGCCAACGGCTTCGACCTGCCCGAGGGGCCGGAGACCGACCACATGCTCGACTTCTACGCGTCGCGCTCGCCGTACTTCCTGGCCGCCCGCTTCGACGCCGCGTCAGCAGCGGAGGACGGCTTCGCCGCCGGCGACGGCATCCCGGTGCAGATCACGATCCCCACCGATCGACCCTGGGTGCCGCTGCACATCCTCCACGGCGCCAGCCCGGACACCGCGATCATCGAGGCCGACGTGTACCTGCTGACCCCCGACAGGCCGGAGCTGCTCCACGGCGAGGGGTTGTTCCTGGAGCGCTCGGAACGCGCCGGCCGGCTGCTGCTCGACGACCTGCGGTCGGACGAGAACATGGAGTGGGTGCCCGAGCAGGGCTGGTTCACCTACCTCCGGCTCTCCACGCCCGCGGCCAACGTGAGCTACGACCTGTCGGTCGGCGTCGACGGGCTGCGCCCGTCGTTCGAGGACGCCGCGATGACGCCGTTCGGATCTGCCGCCTCGGCGCACGCCACCAGGCAGGTCAGCTGGCACCGGCCGCTGCTCGCCGGCGGCGCGGTGGTGCTGCTGGGTCTCCTCGCCTTCCCGCGCGTGAGGGGGCGTGGGTAGGCTGCGCGGCGTGCCGACCACGATCCGCCGAATCGCCGATTCATGCGTCACCGTCACCACCGACGAGGGCACGACCCTCTTCGACCCGGGCTTCACGGCGTTCGACGACGACGACGTCGACCTCGACGGCATCGGCGACGTCCAGCGGGTGCTGATCACCCACGAGCACGGCGACCACGTCAAGCCGGAGTTCGTGCGCTGGCTCGTCGACCGGGGCGACGACGTCGCAGTGCATGGCAACGAGGCGGTCGCGGCGCTGCTGGCCCCGCATGGCATCGAGGTCGACGTCGCGCTGCCGGCCGGCACGAGCGGCGAGGACGTGCTCCACGAGGTGATCCCCACCGGCGCCGCGCCGCCCAACCGGGCGTGGACGGTCGATGGCGTGCTCACCCACCCGGGCGACAGCTACCAGCCGAACGCCACGGCCCCCGTGTTGGCGCTCCCGCTGCTGGTCCCGTGGGGCTCGACGACCGCGTCGGTGGCGTTCGCCCGCCGGCTCCGGCCGGCCCAGGTCGTCCCGATCCACGACTGGTACACGAGCCCGGCGGGACGCGCGTGGGCTGCGCAGCTCGTGCGGAAGGTGCTGGCCGAGGACGGCATCGAGGTCGTGCCGCTCGGCTGGGGCGACGCCTACACGCTCTGAGCCGGCGGGCGCGATACTGGCGGCGTGACGTACGACCGCTCGGTTCCCGATCCCGTGCACGACGCCGCCGCTGCCGAAGCGGAATGGGAGGCTTATGCCCCTGGAGAGCGGCAGGCCGGTGCCGACCGGCTCGACTTCGCCACCGCCGACCGGGTGCTGCGGCGGGCGGTGGAGCTGCAGGCCGCCGGCGACGACGCAGCCGAGGCGGAGCTGTCCGAGGACGTGCTGGTGCGGATCGCCGCCGAGGTCGGCGTCAGCGAGGCGAACCTGCGCCGCGCGCTCGCCGAGGTGCAGGCGACGCCGGCGGCCGAGGGCGGCGCCTGGGGCCGGTTGCTCGCCCCCGACCGGGTATCGGTGTCCGAGTTGATCGCCCGGCAGGAGGACGAGGTGGTGGCGGCGCTGGCCGGCTGGATGCGTCAGGTCCAGGGCATGCGGCTGCGGCGCCGCACCGAGCACGGTGGGCTGTGGGAGAAAGACACGCATCTGGTGACCCGGCTGCGGATGGGCTTGCGGATGCAGCGGCCCCCGGCCCTCCGCAGCGCGGGCGGCGTGTCGCACACGGTGCGGCCTGCGGGGCGGGACGAGCAGCTCGTGGAGATGGGCGCCGACACCGAAGGGCTGCGTCAGATCGGCCAGGTCTTGCTGGCGGCGGGCGCCGCAGTCGGTGGCGTGGCCGCCGCCAGCGCGGTCGCCGGGCTGGAGGGTGCCGCCCAGGTCGGCGCGCTGGCCGGGATCGCCGCCGGGCTAGCGGCCTGGTCGGGGACCGTCGTGTGGAGGGTCCGCTCCCGGGTGCGGCGCATCCGCGACGCCCTGCGACGGGCGGTCGACTGCGCCGCCGATCCCGACCTCGCCGCGGGCGGGTCGCTGCGCGCCCAGCTCGACCGGCTGCAGCGCGACTGGGCCGGGGGCGGCCGCAACGGCCGATAGCGCCGCCATGACCGGCTTCGTCCCCTCCGTCCGCTTCGACGATCTCCGCCGCGGAAGGCGCCGCGCCTTCCGGCTCGCCGGCTTCGAGGCGGTGCTGGTCGCCGACGACGCCGGCGACGTGCCGGGCCTGCTGGACGAGGTCGCGGCGGCGTCCCGCGCCGGGCGCTGGGCGGCCGGCTACGTCGCCTACGACGCCGCCCCCGGCTTCGACCCGGCCCTCACCGTGCCCGGGCCCGGCGCGGCTGCGGTGCCGGCCGCCTGGTTCGGCCTCTACCGCCGCCGCGAGCGGGCCCCGGCCCTGGACAGGGCGGGCGACGGCTACCGGCTCGGGCATTGGGAGCCGGCGGTGGACGGAGCGGCCTATGCGGCGGCGGTGGCCCGAATTCGGGACCTCATCGCCGCCGGAGACACCTACCAGGTGAACTACACGATGCAACTCGGCGCCGAGTTCACCGGCGACCCGCTGGCCCTCTACCGCGACCTGGCGCGGGCGCAGTCCGGCGGCTACGGCGCCTACCTCGACACCGGCCGGCATGTCGTCGTCAGCGCGTCGCCCGAGCTCTTCTTCGAGTGGGCGGGCGACACGATCACGAGCCGCCCCATGAAGGGCACGGCCCCTCGCGGCCGGTGGGTCGACGAGGACAAGGAGATGCGGGCGGCGTTGCTGACGTCGGCCAAGGACCGCGCCGAGAACCTGATGATCGTCGACCTCATCCGCAACGACCTCGGGCGGGTGGCGGCGTTCGGGTCGGTGCGCGTCGACGAGCTGTTCGCGGCCGAGCGGTTCGACACCGTGTGGCAGCTCACGTCCACCGTCTCGGCCGGCGCCCGGCCTGGCACGTCGCTCGGCGACGTCTTCGCCGCGCTGTTCCCTTGCGGGTCGGTCACCGGAGCGCCGAAGGTTCGGACCTGCGAGATCATCGCCGCGCTGGAACCGCAGGCCCGGGGGGTGTACTGCGGCGCGATCGGCTACGTGGCGCCGGCCGGCGCCCGCGGGCCCCGGGCGGCCTTCAACGTGGCGATCCGCACGGTGCACGTCGACCGGGCGGAGGGGCGGGCTCGCTACGGCGTCGGCGGTGGCGTCACTTTCGATTCGACCCCGTCCGGCGAGTACGCCGAGGCCCTGCTCAAGGCCGAGGTGCTGGGCCGGGCCGGTCAACCATTCGAGTTGCTGGAGACGATGCGATGGGATCCGGTCGACGGCTTCTACGCTCGGCCGCTCCACTTCGCGCGGCTGGCCGAGTCCAGCGACTATTTCGGGTTCCGGTTCGACGTCGCCCGCGTCGACGCCGCCCTCGAGGCGGCCGTCGGCGGGGACGAAGCGCTGCGGGTGCGTCTGGTGCTCGACCGCCAGGGACGGTGCCGCGTCGAGACCGACCCGGCGCCGCCGGCCGCGACACCGGTCACGCTGGCGATCGACACGCAACCGACGGACGAGTCGAGCCCGTTCCTCTTCCACAAGACGACGCGCCGCGACGTCTACCGGGCCGCGCGGAGCCGCCACCCGTTCGCCGACGACGTGCTGCTGGTCAACCAGGCAGGCGAGGTGACCGAGGCCACCCTGGCCAACGTCGTCGCCCGCCTCGACGGGCGGTGGGTGACCCCGCCGATCGAGGTGGGCTGCCTCCCCGGGGTCCGGCGGCGGGCGCTGCTCGAAGCCGGGGAGATCACCGAGCGCGTGCTGACCCTCGCCGACGTCGAGGCCGCCGACGACCTCGCGCTCGTCAGCGCGCTGCGGGGGTGGCGGCCCGCCCGGCTGGTCACACAGCCGGCGGGCTCGGCGATCTGAGCTGGGCCGTGCTCATTCGGCGCGCCGACGGCCGTGGTGTGCTCATTTGGCGTCCGGCGGCCGCGGAGTGCTCAGCCGGCCCGGCGACGGCCCCGTCGCTCCCGGCCCCGATCGGCCGGCCGTGCGACCACCCCGAGCCGGGCCTCGATCTCGGCCTCGGTGGGCGGCTCCGCAGCCGGCCGGTGGGTGTCGACCACGGTCCGGATCTGCGCGGTGTGGCGGGGCAGCGAGCCGCAGCAGGCACCGACGATCCGCGCGCCGGCATCGAGCGCGAGCTCGGCGTAGGCGGTCATGTCCTCGTCGGCGGCCGGGTACCACAGCCGGCCGTCGATGAACTGCGGCACGCCGCAGTTGCCCTTCACGACCACGGCCACGTCGGGATCGGCTGCGTGGATGCCGGCCCCCGCCAGCACGTTGTCGGCCGGCCCGACGCCGCAGTTGCTGCCGATCGCCACCGGCGCCTCCGGTTGGCCTTGCCACCATCCCGCGAATGCGGCCGGGGTGACGCCCATCATCGTGCTGCCGTTGGTGTCGAAGCTCAGCGTGGCGACGATCGGCAGCCCGGTGGTGAGCGCCCCGGCCAGCGCGGCGGCCAGCTCGTCGAGCGCCGACAGCGTCTCGATCCACAGCACGTCGGCGCCGGCCTCGGCCAGCGCCGCGGCCTGGGCGGCGAACAGCGCGGCCCCCTCGTCCACGGTCAGCGGCCCCAGCGGCTCGAAGAGCGCTCCGGTCGGCCCCATCGACCCGGCCACCGCCACCGATCTGCCTGCCTGGTCGGCGACCGACCTGGCCACCGCCACGCCGGCGGCGTTGAGCTCCGCGACCCGGTGCTCGTTGCCGTGCAGCGCCAGCCGGCTGGCCGTGCCACCGAACGTGTTGCTCAGCACGATGTCGGCCCCTGCGTCGACGAAGCCCTGATGCACCTTGGCCACGGTGTCAGGGTGGTCGACGTTCCACACCTCCGGGCAGTCGCCGCTGGTGAGGCCCAGCTCGAAGAGCGAGGTTCCCATGCCCCCGTCGGCGACGAGCGCGCCGCGCTCGTCGAGGAAAGCTGCAAGATCGATGGCCATCGGGGAACCCCTTCGCTTTAGCGGAATTTCTTGAGCGCCCGCAAGCTGAACGTCAAATTGGCGCTGGCCCGACCGTAGCACGGAGTCAGGAGCTCACAGCGGCGATCGCGGCGGCCAGCGCACCGGGCACGTCCGGAACCAGCAGGTGGGCCCGGTCGGACACCACCCGGCGGCCGTCGACGACCACGTCGGTGACATCGGCGGCGGTCGCCGCGAACACGGCTGCGGCGATGGGGTCGGCGACGCCGGCGGTCCGTACCGAGCCGAGATCGACGGCGACGAGGTCGGCCCGCTGCCCGGGCGCGATGGCGCCGGCGTCGCCCCAGCCCAGCGCCTGCATGCCGGCCGAGGTCGCGGCGGTCAGCAGGTCCGCCGGGGAGAACGTCCCCCGCCGCCGGCTGCGCAGCCGCTGGTCGAGCTCGACCGCCCGTGCCTCCTCGAAGATGTCGACGACGGCGTGGCTGTCCGAACCGACCGTGAGGCGGCAGCCGGCCGCAGCGAGGTCGGCGGCGGGGCCGATGCCGTCGGCCAGGTCCCGCTCGGTGGTCGGGCACAGGCACACGTTGACGGGCGCGGCCCCGAGGGCGGCGATGTCGCCCGGTGCCAGGTGGGTGGCGTGGACGACCGTCGTGGCCGGGGTGAGGGCGCCGTGCTCGGCCAGCAGCTCGGTCGGGGTGAGGCCGGTCGCCGCCACCGCCGCCTCGTTCTCGGCGGGTTGCTCGGAGAGGTGGGCGTGCAGCGGCAGGTCGTGGCGGGTCGCGTGCGCGGCGACCGTCGCGATCGCCGGCCCGTCCACGGCCCGGACGCTGTGCACCGCGGCGCCGTGGCGGAGATGCGGGGCGCTGCCGCGGGCCGAGGCGCGCGCGGCCCAGGCGCCGGCGGTGCCGTCGCTGAACCGGAGCTGCGCGCCGGTGGGCGGCACGCCGAACCCGGCCGCCAGGTAGCAGGTGTCGAGCAGGGTGATGCGGATCCCGGCGGCGGCGGCCGCGGCGACCAGCGCGTCGCCCATGGCGTTGGGATCGCCGTAGGGTCGCCCGCCCGGCTGGTGGTGGAGGTAGTGGAACTCGCCGACCCCAGCCACGCCGGCGAGCGCCATCTCGGCATACACCGCCGTGGCGAGCCGGTGGTAGCTGTCCGGGTCGAGCTTGGTGGCCACGGCGTACATCGCCTCCCGCCAGCTCCAGAAGTCGCCGCCGCCGCCCTGGGTGCGGCCCCGCAGCACGCGGTGGAAGGCGTGGCTGTGGACGTTGGCGAGGCCGGGGATCACCAGCCCCGGCAGCGTCGTGGCGCCGGAAGGCGGGCGGGTGGCAGGTTCGAGCCGGGCGATGCGTCCCCGCTCGACCTCGATGGTCACGTGCGCGGCGACCCGATCGCCGAGCAGCGCCGATTCGCACCAGTAGATGGTCACGACGTGAGCCGGGCGAGCACGTCGGTGAGCGCCGCCACCCCGGCCTCGCAGTCGGCCCGGGACGCGTGCTCGGCGGGGGAGTGCGATACGCCGGTCGGGTTGCGGACGTGGAGCATCGCGGCGGGGACGTGCGCGGCGAGGATCGCGGCGTCGTGGCCGGCGGCGGTCGGCAGCCCCGGCGTCGCCAGCCCCGCGGCGGTGAGCGCGTTCCGCAGCTCCCGATCGAACTCGACACCGGGCGAGAAGGACTCCTCCCGCACCGCGACCTCGACGCCGTGGTGGCCACCGGTGGCCGTGACCACGGTGGTCCAGTCGGCAACGAGCTCCCGCAGCGCCTCCTCGGCGGGGGCGCGCGCGTCGAGCCAGGCCGTTGCCGAGGCGGCGACGGTGTTGGTGGTGTTCGGGGAGACTTCGAGGCGGCCCACGGTGGCCCGGCCCTCCAATCGCTCGGCCATGGCCCGCGCCGCCATTGCCGCCGCCGCGGCCACCAGCACCGGGTCGCGCCGGTCCTCGAGCCGGGCGGCGCCGGCGTGGTCGGCGGCGCCGGTGAGGTCGAGCCGCCAGCGCCCGTGCGGCCACACCCGGTCGATCCTCCCCACCGGCTGGCCCAGGTCGGCGAGCCCGCGCCCCTGCTCGATGTGCAGCTCGACGAAGGCGGTCAGAGCGCCGATGCGGTCCGGGTCGGGCCCGAAGCCTGCCGGATCGACGTCGCTGGCCTCCGCGAGCGCCACCCCGGCGGCGTCGCGCAGGCCGCGTGCCCGGTCGGCCGCCAGCGTTCCCGTCGCCAGCCGGCTGCCCAGCGTTGGGACGCCGAAGCGGGCGCCCTCCTCCTCCAGCCAGGCGACCACGGCCAGGGATCGGCGGGGCCGGTGGCCGCGGGCGCGGAGCGCCTCGATCGCGGCCAGGCCGCCGACCACGCCGAGGGCGCCGTCGAAGGCTCCGCCGTCGACGACCGTGTCGAGGTGGCTGCCGGTGGCGACGACGTCGGCGCGGCCGCCCCAGTACGCCCACACGTTGCCGTTGCGATCGGTCTCGACGTCGAGGCCCAGGCCCGCGGCGGCGGCGCCGAACCACTCCCGGGCCTGCCGCTCGGCGGGCGTGAAGGCCAGCCGGCGGTAGCCGCCGGTGGCCGGGTCGCGCCCGATCGCCGCCAACTCGTCGAACCAGGCGCCAAAAGTCCCCACGGGCGCCGATGCTACGCCCGGCTCAGCTTGCCAGCAGGTAGCCGGTGGCTGCGAGCCCGATCCCGGCGAGGAGCATGGCGGTCACATGGGCCGGGCCGGACCTGCCGAGCCGCAGCGCGTCCACCGTCCAGGTCGAGAACGTGGTGAACCCACCGAGCAGGCCGAAGCTCGCCAACCCCAGGACCGAACGGGTGTCGACGAGCCCGGCGGCGATGCCGACCGCCAGCGCCCCGGCCAGGTTCACCGCGGCGGTGCCGACCGGGCCGGGGAGTGCCCCGGTCACCAAGCTGCGCAGCACCGCTCCCGTGCCGCCGGCCAGCGTCAGGAGGGCGAGCGTCACCGGCGGCCCCTCCCGGCGCGGCCGCCGACGGCGGCGGCGGCCAGGCCCCCGCCCGTCGACAGTGCCGCGTAGGCGAGGCCGAGGGCGGCCTCGCCGGCGTCGAGCAGCTCGACGACGTCGAGGCTGAACGCCGAGAACGTCGTGAGGGAGCCGAGCACGCCCACCGCCCAGAAGTCGAGCCACGGCCCGGCCGGGTTGCGGGCCAGGTAGGCGCCCAGCAACAGTGACCCGGCCAGGTTCACGGCGAGGGTGGAAACCGGGAAGGTGCCGTCTGGCAGGGCCATGGCGACCGCAGTGCGGCCGGCGGCGCCGAGGACGCCGCCGGCGAGCACCGCCGGCCAGCGAGCGGGGAAGGTGCGGGTGGTTGCGTCGGGCATGGCTCCGGGAGGTCGGTCGTGCTGCCAGGAGCCATCAGCGTTGCGGCGCCCGACCTGGCGGGCGATGGCGAGCCCCATCGCCGAGGCCGGGGAGTGTATCGTCACCCGCGCCGTCCCGGAGGTCGACCGTGCAACTCGCGGAGCAACGCTCCTACATCGGGGGCAGGTTCGTGGATGCGCCGTCCGGTGCGACGTTCACCACCGTCAACCCCGCCACCGGAGAGCCGCTCGCCTCGGTCCAGCAGGCCGGCGCCGCCGAGGTGGATGCCGCCGTCGACGCCGCCCGGGCGGGGTTCGAGGACTGGCGCGACCGCACCGGTGCCGAGCGGGGCCGCGTCCTCAACCGCGCCGCCGCACTGCTGCGGGAGCGCAACGACGAGCTGGCCCGCCTCGAGGTGCTCGACACCGGCAAGCCGATCGCCGAGGCGCTGGCGGTGGACGTGGCGTCCGGCGCCGACTGCATCGAGTACTTCGCCGGCCTGGCCGCCGGCCTCCACGGCGAGCACTTCGACCTCGGCCCGTCGGCGTTCGCGTACACCCGCCGGGAGCCGCTGGGCGTGTGCGCCGGCATCGGGGCGTGGAACTACCCGATCCAGATCGCCTGCTGGAAGTCGGCCCCGGCCCTCGCCACCGGCAACGCGATGATCTTCAAGCCGGCCGAGCTGACCCCGCTCACCGCCGCCAAGCTCGCCGAGGTCTACACCGAGGCCGGCCTGCCGGCCGGCGTCTTCAACGTCGTCCAGGGCGACGCTTCCACGGGCGAGCTGCTCACCCGCCACCCCGGGATCGCCAAGGTGTCGCTGACCGGGGAGGTCGGCACCGGCAAGGCGGTGATGGCGGCGGCCGCCGAGACGCTGAAGCACGTCACGCTGGAGCTGGGTGGCAAGTCGCCGCTGCTGGTGTTCGCCGACGCCGACCTGGACAACGCGGTCGGCGCGGCGCTGCTCGGCAACTTCTACACGCAGGGCGAGGTGTGCTCCAACGGCACCCGGGTGTTCGTCCAGCAGCCGGTGTACGAGGAGTTCCTGGAGAAGCTGCGGCTGCGCACCGAGAAGATGCGCATCGGCGACCCGCTCGACCCCGCCACCGACGTCGGCGCGCTCATCTCGGCGGAGCATCTTGACAAGGTGCTCGGCTACGTCGAGGCCGGCAGGGCGGCGGGGGCACGGCTTGTCGCCGGCGGCGGCCGGCCCGCCGACCCCGCGCTGTCCGCCGGCTACTTCGTGGAGCCCACGATCTTCGCCGACGTCACCGACGACATGGCGATCTGCCGGGATGAGATCTTCGGTCCGGTGATGGCCGTGCTCCCGTTCGACGGCGAGGACGAGGTGGTCGCCCGCGCCAACGACACGCCCTACGGGCTGGCGGCGGGTGTGTTCACCCGCGACGTGCAGCGGGCGCACCGGGTGGTCGCGCGCCTGGAGGCCGGCACGATCTGGGTCAACAACTACAACATCACGCCCATCGAGATGCCGTTCGGTGGCTACAAGCAGTCCGGTATCGGGCGGGAGAACAGCCTGGCCGCCATCGAGCACTACACGCAGCGCAAGAGCGTCTACGTGGAGCTGGGCGACGTGGAGAGCCCGTATTGAGCGACCGTTTCCTGGCGGGGCGGGTGGCGCTGGTCACGGGCGGGGCGTCGGGCATGGGCCGGGCGATGGCGCTGGCGTTCGCGGCGGCGGGCGCCGACGTGGCGATCGGCTCGCTGCTCGCCGGGGCGGCACCTGCCGACGGCGAGGTGGTGTACCTGCCAGGGGAGGAACAGCTCGCCGCGACCGCGACCGAGCTGCGGTCGGCCGGGGCCCGGGTGGTGGCGCAGGGCCTCGACGTCACCGACGGCGACTCGGTCGAGACGCTGTTCGCTGCGGCCGAGGCAGAGCTGGGCCCGGTGGCGGTGCTGGCGAACGCGGCCGGCGTCACCGCCGAGCAGACCGTGGTCGGCCATCCGGACGCGCTGTGGCAGAAGGTGCTGGATGTCAACCTCACCGGCACCTACCGCTGCATCAAGCGGGCGCTGCCGGGGATGATCGAGGTGGGCTGGGGGCGGATCGTCAACATCGCCTCGACCGCGGCGTCGGTGGGGGCGGCCACGTCGGGCGCCTACTGCGCCTCCAAGGCGGGCGTCGTCGGGCTGACCCGGGCGGTGGCGCTGGAGGGAGCGCCGCACGGCGTCACCTGCAACGCGATCAGCCCGACGTGGGTGAACACCGACTTCGGGCGGGACTGGATGGGCGACATCGCCGAGCAGCAGGAACAGCGGTCCGGCGCCGACTACATCGCCGACGTCAAGGACGCCAACCCGCAGGGCCGCCTCATCGACCCGTCCGAGATCGGCGCTCTCGCCGCGTTCCTGTGTCGGGACGAAGCCGCCGGCATCACGATGGAGGACCTCAAGGTCACCGCCGGCTCGCTGTGGTGACCGCTAGCCGGCCGGTTCGCCGGCCGCCTTGGTGATGCTGTAGCCGGCGATCGCCGCCAGCACCGACACCAGGCCCTCCTGGCCGATCTTTTCGGTGACGCCGAGGATGATCACCGCCAGCACGACCATCACCAGCACCATGCCCTCGATCTGGCGCCGGAACGGCAGGCCGTCGATCCCGTTCGAGGTGCCCCGGTAGCGCACCCACACCATCAGGCCCAGCAACATGAGCACGCCGGCGATTGCCAACGCCAGCAGCAACGTCAGCTTGCCGGCCTCCACCAGTGGCTGCTCGCCGCGCTCGGCGAGCGCGGCGTCGACGGCGTCGTTCACGGCCTCCGACACGCCGATCCCGGCGAGCCCGAACTCTGCCAGCAGGGCGGGGCTCAGGTCGGTGAACTCCGCGGCGACCGCTGCCTCGGCGTCGGAGACCGGCACGGCCGCGAGCGCACCCTCCACCTCCGGGAAGCCCGCCAACTTGATCTGCAGCTCGTCGCCTGGCGCGCAGCCGGGCAGGCTCGCCAGCACCGCGGTGAACTGCCCGCCGGCGACGGTGGTGGTGCGGCCGCACTCGGACGTCGTGTCGCCGTCGGTGCCCAGCAGGATCAGCCCGATGCCGGCGGGGCCGGCCTGGCCGTCGAACGTCACCGCGCCCTGCACCTGAGGGCCCTCCTGGGCCAGCGCGGCGCCGGCGGTTCCCAACGTCAGCCCCAGAGTCAGCATGGCGGCGAGCAGCGCCGCCGTCCAAAGTCGAGTCCTCACGTCGAACGCCCCCTCTCGAGTCCCTCGCCAAGACGACGCGCCCGATGCCGAGGTGATACGCACGTGAGGGTGCGCGGCGCGACGGCGGGCCGGCACAAGGCCGGCCCGCCGCTCGCCAGGCTCATCCGACTCAGCCGGCGAGCTGCACCGTCGACGTGTCGACGCGCACTCCGGGACCGACCTCCTCACCCGTCTCGACGTAGTGCTTGAACCCGGCGATCAGCCGCGTCAGCGACGTGCGGAACTGCTTGCGGAACAGCATCCGGTCGGCGAGCCGGCCCACCGGGCCGAGCCGGGGGCGGTAGTCCATCCGGGCGCTGAGGCGGGTCGTGCCGTCCGGCCCCGGCTGGACCGCCAGCGTGGCCCGCGGGTCGCTGATCGGCGGCATGCGGGTGCCGTCGTAGATCTCCACGACGTAGCGGGCGCCCTCGTCCCACTCCACGATGCGCTCCTCCACGGTCGCGCCGAACGCGAGGTCGCAGTGGCGGGTGGCGCCGACGCCGTTGGCTGCGTCGCCGGTGAGCCGG
>JBFKDA010000003.1:0-30737 GCA_041619955.1 Acidimicrobiia bacterium
GGCATCCGGGCGCTGCTCGTCCAGGCGGTCCATCCCGAGGTCGTCGCCGGCGTGGCCGACCATTCCCGCTACCGCGAGGACCCGTTGGGACGCCTCTCCCGCACGTCCGCGTACGTGACCGCGACCGCGTTCGGGGCAATGCCCGAGGTCGAACGGGCCGTGGACGTCGTGCGGCGGGCGCACCGGCGCGTCGAGGGCGTCTCGCACCGCGGCCTGGCGTACTCGGCGGCCGACCCCGACCTGTCGGCGTGGGTGCACAACGCCCTGACCGACTCGTTCCTCGCCGCCTACCAGCATTTCGGTCCCGAGCCGCTTGCGCCCGCCGACGCCGACCGCTTCGTCGCCGAGCAGACCGCGGTGGGCCGCATGCTCGACGCCGACCCTCTCCCCGAGACCGCCGCCGGTCTGGCCGCCTACGTTGCCGGCCATCCCGACGTCGGCCCGTCGCCGGGCATGACCGAGGCGGTGGACTTCCTGCGCTCACCCCCGCTGCCCCTCGCGGTGAAGGCCTCGTACAAGGTGCTCTTCGCCGCGGCCGTCGCGACGCTTCCCGACCGGCTGGTCGAGACGCTCGGGCTGCGGGCGATTCCCGGGGCGCGGCGGACCGGGAAGCTGGCGGTGGGAGCGCTGCGGTGGAGCCTGGGCTCGTCGCCGTCGTGGCACCTCGCCCTGCTCCGGGTGGGCGCACCCGTGCCCCCTGGCATGTTCCGCCAGCCGGTCCGCGCCGCCGCCTGACTCGCCGCGTCCCGGCGCCGCTCGCTGCCGTACGCTGGCCCCATGCTCGCGCCCCCGCCCCGCGCACCATCCCGCCGATGGCCGGGCGCCGCGGCCGCAGTCGCGTTGCTGGCTGCGGTCGCGGTGGGGGGCGCCACCGGCGCGCTCTCTCCGGAGCAGGTCGCCGCGCAGTTCGTCGCGGCGGTCGACGGCGGGGATGCCACCGCCGTACGGGAGCTGCTCGACGAGGACCCGACGATCGTGACGTGGCTCCCTCCGCTGCCGCGTGGGGCGCTGGGCACCACGATGGCGCTGCTGGACGTCGGCCGGGCGGACGACGTGGTGGTGGCGGAGGCCTTCGCCGTGGGCGACTACGTGGCGTGGAGCCAGGCGCTCGCCACCGACACCCAGCTCCTCGGGTGCGAGTCGGCGCTGCCCGACCGGGCCTCGCAGCGGCGGATCTACGACCTGTGGGTGGAGTGCCGCTTCGCGTCGACGAACGCACTGCTCGACGAGGTCACGGATCGGAGCGCGGTGCTGCGGGGCGACGTCCGCTTCGGGATCGCCGACGGGCGGCTGCGGGCGGTGCTCGTGCACGCACAGCCCACCGACGACCTCGAGGCGGTGTGGGACTTCATGCACTGGGTGTGGGAGACCCACCCTGCGGACTTCGAGCGATGGCTGCGCGGCCGGTTCCAGGACCCGGTGCTCTCGTCGGAGAGTGCCCACGCGCTCCGCGAGCTGGCGTCCCGTTACGCCGCCGAGGGGGCGGCCCCCGGCTGAGCGGGGGTTGATAGCCTCGGCGGATGCGGATCGCCGCTGCCCAGACCGCCCCAGTGTGGGGCGACCCCGACGCCACCACCGATGTCGTCGTCGACTGGATCGCCGCGGCCGGAGAAGCCGGCGCCCGGCTCGTCGCCTTCGGTGAGACCTTCCTGAGCGGCTACGCGTTCTGGGTGGCCCGCACCGACGGGGCGCGCTGGGATGCCGCCGACCAGAAGGAGGCGTACGCGCACTACCTGGCCGGCGCCGTCGACCTCGACGGCCCGCAGCTGGCCGCGGTGGCGGCGGCGGCGCGTGACGCCGGGGTCTTCGTCTACCTCGGTGTCACGGAGCGCTCGGCGTCGCGGGGCACGGTCTATGCGACGTACGTCGCCGTCGACCCCGAGGCCGGCGTGGTCGGGGCGCATCGCAAGCTGATGCCGACGTTCGAGGAGCGCATGGTGTGGGGCATCGGCGACGGCCACGGGCTGCGGGCCCACCGAGTGGACGACGTGGTGGTCGGCGGCCTCAACTGCTGGGAGAACTGGGTGCCGGCGGTGCGCCACGTCCTGTACGCGCAAGGGATCGAGCTACACGTGGCGGGGTGGCCGGGGTCGGTACGGCTCACCCGGGACATCACCCGGTTCATCGCCATGGAAGGGCGCTGCTACGTGCTGTCCGCAGGCGCGCTGCTCCCGAAGACGGCGGTTCCCGACGGGTTCCGGCTGCGGGACGCCGCGTTCGGCGGCGCCGAGTTGCTGTACGACGGCGGGTCTGCGGTTGCGGCGCCGGACGGGAGCTGGGTGGTGGAGCCGGTGGCGGGCGAGGAGACGCTGGTGATCGCCGACATCGATCCTGCGATCGTGCGGGGCGAGCGGCAGAATTTCGACCCGGCCGGGCACTACTTCCGGGCGGACGTCATCGACGTGTCGGTCGATCGCCGCCGGCTGGCTCCCGTGCGGTTCTCACCGCCCGGGTGACGACGCGCTCGGGGCCGGGCGGTCGTCGCCCGGCCCCGGATTGCGCGTGTGCTGCGAGCTACTCGGAGGCGACTTCGAGGGAGCGGACCTTGTCGTGCGACGTCTTGACCTGGCCCTGAAGGCGGCGCAGGACGGCGGCCACGTCGGCCGGGACGTCCTTGGCGACGGCTTCGTCGAACTGCTCGACGGCGTAGTCCTCACCCTCCTCGGCGGCGGCGATCACCGCGTGCGGGTTGCTGCCGGTGACGGCGTCCTTCAGCTTCATCCAGCCGCGGTGCAACGCGGCCTTCACCATGCCGGACTCCTCGACCGGCCCGCCGTACGTCACCGCGAGCGAGCGGAGCTCGCGGGCGACCTCGGCGCGCTCGGCGCCCAGCTTGCGGAAGGTGGCGGCGATCGAAGGGTCGTCGACGTGCTCGGCTGCGGTATCGAACCCGCGGACGCCGTCGTCGGCCGTCTCGATGAGATGCTCGAGCAGCGAGCGGACGTCGGCGTGGTCGTGATGGGTGGTCGTCATGGGTGGTTCCTCTCCTTGGATGCTGGGCGGCGCGGTGGCTCGCCCGTGTGCCTACCGCTCGTGTCCTACCCGGCAGTGCGAGGCTGGAAACGCCGGCTCAGGCGGCGGGACCGGGCAGCAGCATGTGGAGCTTCACCGACGTGCCCGGGGTCCGCGGCAGGATCTCCACGAGGTCGGCGAGCTGCCGTGCCAGCCACAGTCCCCGTCCCGCCGTCCCGTCGACCGGCGGGGGTCGGTAGCCGGCGAGCGGGTCGGTGATGCCGGGACCTTCGTCGTCGACCTGACAGACGAGCCGTCCGTCGTCGAGCCAGCACGCAACGCGCGTGGCGCCGCCGGCATACAGGCGGGCGTTGCCGACCAGCTCGGTGACCGCGAGCCCCAGGTCGGTTGCGCCCTCCGCAGGCAGCCCAGCGTCCTCCGCCAGCCGGATGACCCAAGCGCGGGCCACACCCAACTCGTGCGGAGCGTCGAGTATCTCGGCCTCGGGCGGCGGCTCGCGGGCGGGTGCCGTCCACTTGGGCAGCAGGGTGGCCGGCGGCTCGAATGCGGCGCTGTGGCCGGAGCCGACGGTGTCGCGTATCTCGGGGTGGGTGCGGCTGGCGTCGGCGACGACCGAAGGGTCCAGCCGGGCGGCGTCGTAGAGGCAGATGAGCGTGGCCGGGAACGATGCCAGCACTGCGTTGAGCGTTGACTCGTACCGAGCCCACTCGAGGCGGAATTCCGGGATCGGGCTCGTCCAGATCGGCGCGCCCATGAGGCGGAGATGGCGCGCCCCGGCCCCGGTGAGCTGGGTGGCGAGGCGATGGAAGGCCCGGAGCCGGGTTGCCGGATGGGGCGCCCATTCGGTGGTGTCGCGCAACGTGACGTCGCCCGGGGCCGGGCCCAGCTCGGCGCCGAGGGCGGCCACGCAGTCGCCCGCCGCAGCAATGAACACGGGCTCCCGCTCGGCCACGCCAGCAGCCACGAACGGCAGCGCGACCTCGAGGAAGTCGCGGGTCGTCTCGTATGCGAACGCCTCGTGCTCGAGCGCACGGCAGGCAGCGGGAACGGTGCTGGGCGGCATGCGCACGACGAAGGTTACTGCGGGTCGCGGCCGTGTCGCGACATCACGCGGGAGCAGCGAGCCGGCACTACCGGGCGGGCGATCGCTGGATTACGATGCCGCCACCTCCGGGTGGCAATCGAGCCAGCGACGAAGGAGCCGGCCAGGTGGTGGCAGCCATCCAGCGGCGCGGGGCCGTGCGTGGCGTGATGCAGCGCATCGGCTCGCCGTGGGTCGTGACCGTGCTGGGCGCGGTGGTCGTGATCGGCGTGCTCGCAGTGTTCGTCACCAGCATGCGCGCCGCGTGGGCAGACCGCACCCAGGCCCGCGTGGCGCGGACCGCGTCGGTGGTCACCGGCGAGCTCATCGATACGCTGGTGGCGCTGCAGAACGAGCGCGGGGTGGCCGAGCTCTTCCTCGTCAGCGAGGATCCGGCTGTCCGCACCCGGATCGAGACAACGATCGCCGCCACCGACCGGGAGATCGCGCAGCTCGCCGACGTTTGGCGGATGTCCGGGTCGGAGCTGGCGGGTGCCAACCCGCCCACGGTCGGCGACTTCCTGGTGGCGGCCGGCTCGCTCGCCGAGCTGCGGAACGCAGTCGGTTGGCCGGCCGAGGAGTCGGCGTTCGAGGCCTACGTGGCCCTCGTCGACACGCTGTTGGAGGCCGAACGGTCCCTGCGTGCGCTGGCGGCGACCGGCGAGTCCCTCCAACTCCACAACGCGTTGTCGGCGCTGCTCCGGAGCACCGAGATGCTCGGCAGGGAGCGGGCGCTGGTTGCCCGCGTCATCGGCAGGGGGGAGGACGTGAGCGCCGACGAGCAGGTGCGGTTGTCGCTCCTCGAACGGGAGGTGCAGGTGGGCCTCGACGCGGCCGGTGCGCTGCTGGGCCGGCCGGCGGCCGACCGGCTCGACCGGGTGGCGGCGGGCCCGCAAACCACGCAGGCGTCGGCCCTGCTCCGGGCCATCGGGCAGGGGACGATCGGCGGCGAGCACAGCATCGCCCCGGCGGCCTGGTTCGACGAGGCGACGGTACGGCTCGGCGCGCTTCTCGTGATCGTCAACGACGTCAACATGGAGTTGCTGGCGCGCGCCGACGCCCAGCTCGCGCGTAGCGGGCGCGGGCTGCTGGTCCGCGCCGGGGGCTTCGGATCGCTGCTGGTGGTGGCGATCCTCGCCGCCCTGGCGGCCATTGCGACCAGCCGGGAGCGCGCTCGGGCACTCGCCGAGTACTCCGAGCTGGCCGACGGGCTGCTGCGGTGGTTCCTCCCGGAGCGGTTCCCCGACCTCCCGGCCCTGGAGTTGGCCGCCCGATACGTGCCGAGCTCGGAGCGGACTCGGGCCGGGGGCGACTGGTACGACACGTGGGAGCTGAGCCGGTCGCAGGTGGCCCTCGTGATCGGCGACGTGTCCGGGCACGGGCCCCATGCGGGCGCCCAGATGGCCGAGCTGCGCAACCTGCTGCGCGGCCAGTCGATCGCCTACCCCAAGTCGCCGGCCGACCAGATCGAGCTGCTGGAGGCCACGGTGAGCGACATCGACCTCTTCGCGACGGTCCTGTTCGGCATCCTCGACACCGACACGGGGACGTTCACCTACACCCGGGCCGGGCACCCGCCGCCGCTGCTGGCCGCCGAAGGAGTGTCGATCCTGGACGGCGGCAAGGGCCCGCCGCTCGGGGCCGGCCCCGCGCCCACTCGGGGGCAGAGCCAGGTGACGGTGCCGCCAGGAGGGGTGCTCCTCCTCTACACCGACGGGCTGGTGGAGTCGCGGCGGCGCGACGTGGCCGCCGGGATCGAACGGCTGGCGGCCGCCTTCCCCGATCCCGCGGCCGACCTCGAAGCCATCACCGACCTCGTCCTCGCATCACGGCCCGACCCCACCAACGAGGACGACATCGCGGTGTTGACGGTCCGCTATCTCGGTTCCGGGTAGCCGGCCGCCGCGTAGGGTTGGCGGCCGGTCCGCAGGAACGGGAGGCGATGCGTCGGCGAATACGGGAGCTGCAGGCGGCGGCCAGCCGGCTCGAGCCGGCCGCGCCGGAGCGGGCCGAGCTGCGGGAGGCCGCTGGGCACTACGCGGAGCGCTGGCTGGCGAGCCTGCCCGGCCTGCCCGGGTACGTGCCCGACGACGCGGCCGCCGTCGACGCGCTGGCGGCACTCCCGATCGGTGAGGAGCCGACCTCCCTCGATGCCGTGCTGGCGGGGCTCGCGGCCGGCGTCGACCGGCTCGGCGTCAACGAGCCGGCCGGGCACTTCTTCGGGTTCATCCCCAGCGGCGGCTCGCACGTGTCGGCCGTCGCCGACTACCTCGCAGCCGTCACCAACCGGTACTCCGGCGTCCGGTACGGCGCGCCCGGCGCAGCCCGGGTGGACGATGCCGTGCTGAGCTGGCTCTGCGAGCTGTTCGGCTACCCGCTCGATGCCGGAGGCGACCTCACCTCGGGCGGCAGTGTCGCGACGCTGAGCGCCGTCGTCTCGGCCCGGGAGGGAGCCGGGGTGGCGGCCCGTGACGTGGCGCGCACGGCCGTGTATCTCACCGAGCACACCCACCACGCCGTCGCGAAGGCCTTGCGGATCGCCGGGCTCTCCGAATGCGTCGTCCGTCGCGTCCCGCTCGACGACCGCTTCCGGATCGATGCTGGCGCGCTCGACCGCCAGGCCGGCGCCGACGCCGCCGCCGGGCTGCGGCCGTGGCTCGTTGTGGCGTCGGCCGGGACGACCGACACCGGAGCCGTCGACCCGCTCGAGGCGGTCGCCGACGTGGCCGCTTCGCACGGCATGTGGCTGCACACGGACGCTGCGTACGGCGGCGCCTTCATGCTGACGGCAGACGGCCGGCAACGGCTCGCCGGCATCGAGCGATCGGATTCACTGGTGTTCGATCCCCACAAGGGCCTGTTCGTCCCGTTCGGCACCGGCGTCGTGCTGGTTCGCGACCGGGACGCCATGCGGCGGGCGCACGGCTATTCGGCCGCCTATCTGCGGGACACCGGCGCCGAGGAGCTGTCCCCGGCGGACCTCTCACCGGAGCTGACCCGCCCGTTCCGGGGCCTGCGGGTCTGGCTGCCGTTGCAGCTCAACGGCGTTGCGGCCTACCGGGCCGCCCTCGAGGAGAAGCTGCTGCTCGCCCGCTTCTTCCACCAGCGCATGCAGCAGATGCGGCAATTCGAGGTCGGTCCGGAGCCGGACCTGTCGGTCGTAGTGTTCCGCCTCGCCGGGGAAGGGCCCGCCGCCGACGAAGCCAACACGCGGCTGGCTCTCGCCATCCAGCGCGACGGTCGCATCTACCTGTCGAGCACCACGATCGGCGGCCGGGTGATGCTGCGGCTCGCGATCCTCGGCCAGCGGACGCACCTCGAGCATGTGGACCTCGCCGTCGAGGTGATCGGCGAGCTGGGCGTGGCGGTCAGCCGAGCATCTCGAGGAGCCGAACCGCAGCCGCCCGGCCCGACGTGAAGGCACCTTCGACCCGGGCACCGGCGAACGCCTCACCGGCGATGACGACCGGAGGACGGCCTGGAACCGCGATGCAGCCGACGTCGAGGGGATTGGCCGGCCGGGAATACCGCCAGCGGTGCCCGTGCGCCTCCACCACGGCCGGCGCCACGCCCGCCGCCGCCACCAGGTCGTCCACCCAGGTCTCCGGGGGCTCCTCCAGATGCGCCGCCGCGTACTCCGGGGTGCTGTGGATGGTCGCAGCGGGAATCGCCGAGACGCCCTTGTGCTGGTTGTCGGCGACCCAGGCCACCGGCCCGCTCGCTGGCTCCGAGTAGCCGTCGTCCAGCGCGGGACGCTCGGCGAGCACTGCGAGCACCGCGAGGCAGGGTTCGTACGAGATCCCGGCCAGCGCGCGCCGCTCGCCTGCGCCGATACGCGCGGCCGCGGGGCCGAGCAGGCGCAGCGTCTGCGGCACCGGTGGGGTCAGCAGCACCGCGTCGGCGGTCACGAGCGGCGACCCACCGACGCCAGCCGTGACCCCGCCGTCGCTCCACGTCAGCGACGTGAGCTCGGTGCCGAGCCGCACGTCGAGGCCCGCGGCCAGGTGCTCCGGGATCGCCCGCATCCCACCGGCCCCGGTATAGCGCAGCTCCGGGCCCCGGTCGGCCCTCGTGGTGATCCGGGTCCACGGCACTGCCGCTCCCGCCTGCTCCCATCCGCGCAGCGCAGCGCCGAACGCTGGGGAGCGGGCGATGAGGTGCTGAGCGCCGTGGTCGAAGCGGGCGCCCCCGACGCGCCGGCTCGCCATCCGGCCGCCGACGGCTCGCCCCTTGTCGACCACGATGCACCTGATGCCCGCGGCACCGAGGTCCCGTGCCGCGGTCAGGCCGGCCATGCCCGCGCCGACGACGAGCACCGTGGGCGTCACGGCGCCGTGCCGCGCGCCGCCTCCCAGTAGGCGCCGACCCGCGCCCGGAACTGGCCAGGCGATTCGTGGTAGAGGGACTGCCCGAGCGGGCGCGCCTCGTACTGCAGTTCGAGCCGGGTGCGGTGGATGAGTGCCAGCAGGACCGTGCGCTCCCGCTGGTCGGCGCTGGCCTCGTCGTGATCGCGCACCAGCTCGCCCAGCACGAAGAGGTCGTGGTCGCGGCCCAGCAACTCGCCGAGCGTATCGAGACGGGCGGCGTGCGCGCCGAGCAGCTCCGGCCACACCGGCTCGATCGTCTCGAGTTGATAGCGCAGGTACTTCACCCGCTTCCGCAATTCGTGGAACGACTCCGGGGTGCCGTCCCGGTATGCCGCACGCATCGCGACCTGCCCGCGCCGGTACACGCGAGCGAGGCCGGGCCCGATGGCGTCGTACCCGTCGTGCACCCCGCGAGCCGCGCGGCGGGACTGCCGGGGAGCGTCCGGCAGCGGGTTCCACGCTGCGAAGCGCGCCCGCGCGGCGTTGAGGTTCACGACGACGTCGGTCAGGAGCTGGGCGTCGCCCACCACCTCGACGCGCGCCGCGTCGAGCCGCGCCTGCAGGAACGTGCGCGTGTGCGAGAACGCCCGCTTGCGGAGGACGCCCACGTACATCCGGTGGAGCTCGTCGAGCGTGTCGATCGTGACCTTGGCGTCGCGTACCGGGGCGAGGCGGCGGGCGGTGTCGCGCAGCATCGTGTTCTCGGCCTTGTACGCCGCTTCGCCGACTTCGTCGCGGACCAGGCGCAGCAGCCCGCGCAGGCGTTTCATCGCCTTGCGCGCCTGGTGGATCGCCTCGTCCCGGTCGAGCGCCCGGTCGGTGAGGCCTGCCGTCGACCGGGCGAGCTGCCCGACGGCCACCCGCCGCACCGCGAACGGCAATGGCTCGTCGACGTGGAGCCGCGAGTCGTCGGCCGGGTACGCGGGGAGGTGGCCGTCGCGGGGCGAGAGTGCTGCGATGCTCAGGCTCGGGATTGTACCCGGCGGGCGCCCACCGGCCCCGGGTACCGAGGCCGCTAAACTGGCCATGCGCCCACGCGCCCGCCACACGGCGGCGCGCCTCATCGGGACCGCAGACACTGCCGGCGACACAGGAGCAATGACGACTTGGCGACAGACGACACCTTCCGCACGCAGGGCACCGTGGTGGAGACCCTGCGCAACGCGAGCTTCCGCGTGAAGCTCGACAGCGGCCTCGAGGTGATCGCCCGGGCGTCGGGCAAGATGCGGCGCGGCCGGCTGATCCGCATCATCCCGGGCGACCGGGTCGAGGTGGACGTGTCGGCGTACGATCCCACCCGCGGCCGGATCGTCTGGCGCCACCGCTGAGCTCCGTCGCCGAGCTGCTCGACGGGCTCGGACGGGTCGCACCGTGGGACGGCGCGTTCGGCTGGGACCCCGTCGGCCTCCAGCTCGGAGACCCGCACGCACCCGCCCGCAGGGTGGCGGTGTGCCACGAAGTGACCGAGGCGGTGGTGGCGGCGATCGAGGCCGACCCGCCAGAGCTGCTGGTCACCTACCACCCGCTGCTGTTCCGCGCCGTCACCCGCCTCGTCGCCGGGAGGTCGCCGGCCGGTAGGGCCTGGCGGCTGGTACGGGCCGGCGTGGCGCTCGCCGTCGCCCACACCAACTTCGACGTCGCCCCCGGCGGCACCGCCGACGCGCTCGGCGCTGCGCTCGACCTGCAGGCGACTGAGGGCATTGGCCCGGCTTGGGGCGCCGACGCAGTGCGGGTCGTGACGTTCGTCGCGGAGGAGGCAGCCGGCGCCGTGGCCGACGCCATGCGCGGAGCGGGCGCCGGCCAGGTCGCCCCACATTCCGCGTGCTCGTTCCGTTCGGCCGGGCTGGCGACGTTCGGGGCCAACGGCGACCGGGTCCCCGAGCTGCGGGTCGAGATGGTGGCGCCGACCGGCCGGGTCGACGCGGTCGTCGCCGCCCTCGTGGCAGCCCACCCCTCCGCACGGCCGGCCTACGACGTGTACGAGCGGCGCGGCGCCGCCGGATTCGTCGGACGCGTCGGCACCGCGCCGCCGGGCGCGACGGTCGAGTCGCTGGCTGCGGCGGTCCGTGCCGCGTGCGGGGGCGTGCTGCGCGTCGCCGGCGACGGCGACGCTGCCGTACGCCGGGTGGCGGTCGTGCCGGGGGCCGGCAGCGACTACGCCGCGGCCGCGCATGCTGCCGGCGCAGATGCCCTGGTGACCGGCGACGTCAGCCACCACCGCGCCCGGGCAGCGCTGGATCGGGGGCTCGCCGTCCTCGACCCGGGGCACGTCCCCACGGAGCGTCCCGGGCTGCGAAAGCTGTACGCTGCCGTGCGGCAGGTAGCCGAGGACACGATCGACCTCGGTGGCCTGGACGCGAGCCCCTGGCAGGAACCATCGGAAGGGTGATGGAGGAGATCCGCAGTCTCGAAGACCTCCTCGATCTTCAGGTCGTCGACCTGGAGATCGACCGGCTGCTGCATCGGCGCTCGACGCTGCCCGAGCTCGACAAGTACCGGGCCGCGCACGAGGCGCGTACCGGCCTCGAGACCAGGCTCTCGGCCGCCGAGGGCGAGCGCCGCACCACCGCGCTCGCGCTCGACAAGGCGGAGGGCGAGCTGGTGCTGCTGGAGGAGAAGCGGGACATCGAGGAGCGGCGCCTCTACGCCGGCGGTCTCGGCGCGCGCGAGACCGAGCACCTCCGCCAGGAAGTGGTGATGCTCAAGGAGCGGTCGACGCAGTCCGAGGACGAGATCCTCCAGCTCATGGAGGCCAAGGAGCGGCACGACCAGACCGTCGCCGGCCTCGAGGAAGAGCTGGCCCAGGCGAAGGCGACCGAGGACGACCTCGAGGCGCAGGTGCGGGAGCTGTGGAAGGGCATCGATGCCGAGGTCGCCCGCAAGGAGGCCCGCAAGGCCGAGATCGTCCCGCTCGTGCCTGCCGACCTGCTGGAGCTCTACGACGAGCTGCGGGTGGCGCGAGACGACGGCGTGGCGGTGGGGCGCTTCGCCGAGGGGATCTGCGGCGGCTGCCACCTCCGGCTGTCCGCCGCGGAGGCGCACGAGGTGCTGAAGCACCATCCGCCCCGGTGCCTCCACTGCAACCGGATCCTCGTGCCCCAGCCCCGGTGACGGTCGTCGCCGCCACCGACGGTTCCTGTCTCGGCAACCCGGGCCCTGGTGGGTGGGCGTGGGTCACCACCGACGGCCGCAGCGGCTCGGCTGCGGCCCGGCACACCACCAACAACCGGATGGAGCTGCGGGCCGTGCTCGAGCTGCTCGAAGCCACCGACCCCACCGAGCCGCTCGTGATCCAGACCGACTCGGCCTATGTGCTGAACATCTTCACCAAGTGGTTGGAGGGCTGGAAGCGCCGCGGCATGCGCACCGCCGCCCGCAAGCCGGTCGAGAACCAGGATCTCGTCATCGCCATCGACGCCGCGCTCGGCGCGCGGGACGTCGAGTGGGAGAAGGTTCCCGCCCACGCCGGCCACCTGCTGAACGAGGAGGCCGATGCGCTGGCGCGGGCCGCCGCCGAGCGAGCTGCGGCGGTGGCCGGCGGGCCGTGATCCTCTGGCACGTCGGCGCGACCGTTGCGATCGTGCGCTACGTGTTCAAGGACCCCGGCACCGACCTGCGGTTCCTGGCAGTCGGTGCCCTGCTGCCCGACCTCGTCGACAAGCCCATCGGCTCGCTGCTCTTCGTCGACCAGCTCGCGAGCGGGCGGGTGTTCGCCCATGCCCTGGTGTTCCCGGTCGCGCTGCTCGCGGCGGTGATGGTCGTGACCCGCCGAGGCTCGACGGCGCGCAAGGCGTGGCTGATGGTGCCGATCGGCGCGCTGCTCCACCTGTTCCTCGACGCGCAGTGGGCCAACCCCGCAGGGTTCTGGTGGCCGTTCCTCGGGCTCGACTTCCCCGAGATGGACCCGGCCCGCCTGGTGCCGCTGGTGCGGGACACGGTGACGGACCCGCTCACGCTGCTCGGCGAGGCCGCCGGGCTCGTCTACCTGGTGGGCCTCTACGTGCGTAAGGCGAGCCACACCGACTGGCTCCGCACCGGCCGGGTGCCGCTGTGACCGGCGGGCGGAGAGTGGGGGAGGGGCGGGTCACGCCTGCTCGTCGAGCTGCTTCACCAGCGTCTTGGGGGCGACCGCCCGGTAGCTCTCGTCGATGAGGTCGCGCAGGTACTGCGCATCGGGTGGGTTCGCGGTGCCCGCCCCGATCTCGATGCTCACCCAGCCGGACTTGCCCAGGCCGTAGCCGGTCGGCGCCGCCCACGGCTCGGCGAGCACGAACTGGCCCGACTCGGGCAGCTTCACCGACAGGTGCAGGAGCCGCTCCTCCCTTGCCACGCCGAAGAACACGAAGACCTTCTTGCGCACCTTGGCGACCGCCTCGCCCCATGGGTGGTCCTCCCACGCCTCGGGGAAGCCCAGGGCGTACGCCAGCAGCTCGTCGTGGAGGGCGCGGGGGTCGCGCGCTCGGCTCATGTCGAACGAGGCTATCGGAGGTGCATCTACCCTGCGTGGCCGTGTCCGAGCCGATCCGCATCGCCAACTGCTCCGGGTTCTTCGGCGACCGGCTGGCGGCGGCACGCGAGATGGTTGGCGGCGGGCCGATCGACGTGCTCACCGGCGACTGGCTCGCCGAGCTGACGATGATGATCCTCGCCAGGAGCCGGGCGAAACGCCCGGGGGGCGGGTACGCCCGGACCTTCGTGGCGCAGATGGAGCAGGTCATGGGCACCTGCCTCGACCGGGGGATCAAGGTGGTCGCCAACGCCGGCGGTCTGGACCCGGGGGGGTGCGCGGCGGCCGTCGCCGAGGTTGCCGAGCGGCTCGGGCTGGCGCCGGTCGTCGCCTACGTCGACGGCGACGACCTGCTGCCCCGGGTGTCCGAGCTGCTCGTCGCGGGCGAGCTCGCCCCGCTCGACGACGTAGGGCTCGGCGATCCCAGCGGCTACGTCACCGCCAACGCCTACCTCGGCTGCTGGGGCATCGTCGAGGCACTCCGGCGGGGCGCCGACGTCGTGGTCACCGGCCGGGTGACGGATGCGGCGCTGGTGTGCGGCCCGGCCGCATGGCACCACGGCTGGCGGCGCGACGACTGGGACCGGCTCGCCGGTGCGGTCGTGGCCGGGCACATCCTCGAATGCGGCGCCCAGGCCACCGGCGGCAACTACTCGTTCTTCACCGAGATATCCGGGCACATGGACCCCGGCGGCGCACGGTTCGGCTTTCCCTGGGCAGAGGTCGCCGACGACGGCGGCGCGCTGATCGGCAAGCACCCGCGGACCGGTGGCGAGGTGTCGGTCGGGACGGTGACCGCGCAGCTGCTCTACGAGATCGGCCCGCCGGCGTACCTCGGTCCGGACGTCACCGCCCGGTTCGACACGATCGAGCTGACCCAGGCGGCGCCAGACCGGGTCCGCGTGCGCGGCGTGCGCGGCGAACCGCCGCCGCCGACGCTGAAGGTGGGGATCACGGAGTGGCTCGGATACCGCAACTCGTTCGAGATCGCGCTCACCGGCCTCGACGTCGAGGCCAAGGCCGAGTTCGCCGCCGCCGCCTTCTGGGACGCCTACCCGCACGCCCAGGCCGAGCTCGCGACGGTCGACAGCCGGATCATGCGCACGGATCAGCCCGATCCCGCCACCAACCCGGAGGCCACCGCGGTGTGGCGGCTGGCAGTCCGCGACCCCGACGAGGCCAAGGTGGGGCGCGCCTTCACGAACGCGATGGTCGAGACCGGGCTGGCCTCGATCCCGGGCTTCTACGCGCCAAGCGGGGCGCCGGGGCCGGCGGCGCCCTACGGGGTGTTCCGCGCGGCCTCCATCCCCGCCTCACTGGTTCCCCAGCGGGTCCACCTCGGGGGCGGCGAGGCCGTCGAGGTCGGCCCGGCCGCCCCGGCCGCCGGAGGTGTGCCGCCACCCGAGGCGACGCCGGCTCTGGCGCCGGAGGCGCCGGCTCCGGCGGGGGAGGCGCGCCGGTTGGCGCCGCTCGGCCGGGTGGTCGGCGCCCGGTCGGGCGACAAGGGAGGCGACGCCAACCTCGGGGTGTTCGCCCGCACCCGGGCGGGGTACGCCTGGCTCGCCGAGTTCCTGACCGTCGACCGGCTCCGGTCGCTCCTGCCCGAGGTCGCCGGTCTCCCCGTCGAGCGGCACGAGCTGGCCAACCTGCTGGCGCTGAACTTCGTCATCCGCGGCCTGCTCGGTGAGGGGGTCGCCGCGTCGACCCGGCCGGATCCCCAGGCCAAGAGCCTCGGCGAGTGGCTGCGGGCCCGGATCGCGCCCATCCCCGAGTCGCTGCTGACCGGGCCGCCCGGTGGTGTGCGGATCCGGCCGTTCTCCGACGACGACCGGGCCGGGCTGCTCGACGTGTGGGAGCGGGCCTCCCGCGTCGCCCACGACTTCCTGCCCGACGAGTTCTTCGCCCGCGAGCGGGAGGCGATCTCGACCCAGCACCTGGTGCGCGCCGAGACGTGGGTCGCCGAGCTCGGCGGCCGCATCGCCGGCTTCGTGTCGCTGTTGGGCGACGAGGTCGGCGCCGTGTTCGTCGACCCGGACAGGCAGCGGCGCGGGATCGGGCGGGCGCTGCTGGACTACGTCCGCACCGGGCGCGGCCCGCTGGAGCTGGAGGTTTTCGCCGCCAACTTCCGGGCCAGGGGCTTCTACGAGCGGTACGGGTTCGTGCCGGTGGGCCGGTACGTGCACGCCGAGAGCGGGGAACCCATGGTCCGGCTGCGCTGGCAGTCTCCGTAAAGGGTCAGGCCCGGTCGCGGCGGACGGTACGCACAGCCAACCGAGCCGCGGTCGCCAGCAGGAACACTGCGAACATCCGGCGCAGCAGCGCGGCGTCCAGCGCCAGGGCCAGCCGCGCGCCCGCCAGCCCGCCGATCACCCCGAACAGGCCCACCCGGGCCGCCACCGGCCAGTCGACGCGCCGCGCCCGCGCGTGCGTGATCGCACCGATGATCGTGGTCGGAACGATCACGGCCAGCGAGGTGCCCTGGGCGAGCTGCTGGTCGAAAGCGGCGATCACGGCGAGCGCCGGCACGAACACGACGCCGCCACCGATGCCCAGGGTCGCCGACAGGCCTCCTGCTGCCAACCCCACCAGGACGAGCACCAGGCCGGTCACGCGGCGAGCCACAGCCGGGCGGCGGCTACCACCATCAGGCCGACGAACGCCCGCGTCAGCCAGATCGCCGGGATGCGGGCGATCAGCCGGGCGCCGAGATAGGCCCCCACCCCGGCCCCGGCGAACAGGGCGGCCGCGGCCGGCCAGTCGACTTCGCCGGTCACCGCGAACGGCGCGAGGCTGGCGCTCGCCGACGCGACGATCGCCGCCACCGACGTTGCATGCGCCCGGTGCTGCGCCATCCCGAGCCACAGCACCAGCCCGGGGACGACGACCACGCCGCCGCCGACCCCGAACAGGCCCCCGACGAAGCCGGCGGCGATGCCCAGGCCGGCGGCGCGGGTGCTGTCCGTCACCGCCGCGATGATAGGAGCGGCCCCCGGCCCCGCCCTGGGTGCCGGCTACGCTCCGGCCCGCCCCAACCGCCCGGGAGGATTCCCATGCCGCGCCGCCGCGGAAGGATCGCCAGCCTCGCCCTCGTGGCGGTGCTCGTGGTGCCGATGGGCGCGTGCGGCGACGACGCGCCGGCGACGACCCTGGCGGCGGCCGCACCGGCCACGGCCGAGGCGGCGGTGGGGGAATGGCTCGCCGCGGTGGCCGCGGGGCGGGCGGGCGACGCCACGGCGCTGGTCGTGCCCGGTCAGGTGGCGTTCGTCACCGCGCTGGAGAACCGGCTCTCGGCCGCCGACCTCGCGGCGGCGTTGGCCGGCGGACTCCCCGCGGCCTCCGGCGAGCAGTACTGGTCCTCTTTCGCGGCGTCTTTTGCCGACTTCGCTCCCGGTGGCGTGGGTGAGCTGGAGGTGGCCGGCAGCGCCCCGTTCGCGATCGACGACCGCGAGTTCGCAGCCGTCGCCGTCGGCTTCCCCGATCAGGCCGGGAGCGTGGGGGTGATCGCCGCCGACACCGCCGGCGGCTGGCGGGTGGACCTGCTGGCGACGCTGGCGCCGGCCTTGAGCGGGCAGCTGCGAGTGCTGGCGACCGAGCTGCCGGCCGACGCCGACGGCGAGGCCGTGCGCGCCGCGCTCGTCGAGCAGCTCGCGTCGCTGCGGGCGGCCGCCGAGCAACCGGACGGCCAGGTGGCGGCGGGGGAGGTGCGGCGGGAGCTGGAAGCCCTGATCCGCTTCCTTGCGCCGGCGCTTGACGGCTGAGCCGGAGTCGGCTCCTCAGTCGGCTGTTTCGGCGTGCCGGCTCGTCAGCCGGCTGTTCCTTCGTGCCGGCTCGTCAGCCGGCTGTTCCTTCGTGCCGGCTCGTCAGCCGGCTGTTCCGGCGTGCCGGCTCGTCAGCCGGCGATGTCGCGCAGTCGCGGCAGCGCCTCGGCGCCGAGCAGCGCGATCAGCGCCTCCTGGTCGGTCGACGTGATCTGGATCGTGACCACGTCGGCGTCGATCTCCTCAACCAGCGGCCGGTATGTCTCCACCACGTCGTCGGCGTCGGCGACGATGGCGTAGCGGCCGAGGACCTCGTCGCGAGGCAGCTCGTCGGCGCGCTCCCGCAGCACTGCCGGGTCGACGGCCTCCAGCCGGCCGGGCGCGCGCAGCCCTCGCCACGGGTACAGCGCCTCCCACGCCTCGTCCTCGTCGGCGGCGAACACCGACCACCGGGTCGCCAGCACCTTCGGCATCGGCCGGCCGGCCTGCTCGGCGGCCTCCCGGGCCGGGTCGATCACGCGTTCCATCGTGTCGGCGGGGACCTTGACGCTGGTGACCACGCCCTCGGCCCGGCGCGCGGCCAGCGCCGCCGACTTCGGGCCGCCGGCGGCCAGCCACAGCGGCACCCGCCCAACGGGTGGGCTGTAGAGGCGGGCCCGGTCGGTACGGTAGTACTGGCCGTCGAACGTGAGCTTCTCCCCGTCGAGCAGGCGCCGCATGATCTCCAGCGCCTCCTCCATCCGCCCGGCCCGCTCGGCGTATTTCGGAAACTCGTAGCCCAGCGGTCCCTCGTTGATGTTCTCGCCGGTCCCGACCCCGAGGTCGAACCGGCCGCCGCACAGCCGGTCGAGGGTGGCCGCCGCCTGTGCCACCACCGCCGGGTGGTACCGGAAGAGCGGGGTGGTGACCCCGGTGGCGATCCCCATCCGCTCGGTGGCCTGCGCCATGGCGCCGATCGTGGCGAACGCGAAGCCGGACGCGGACGCATCGTCGACCCAGGGATGGAAGTGCTCCGACACCACCAGCCCGTCGAATCCCGCCTGCTCGGCGAGCTGGGCATGGCGCACCAGCACCTCGGGCTGGAACTGCTCGTGGCCGCAGAAGTAGTAGAAGCGGGTCACGCTCGGGTCCTTTGTCTCGGCGGGCGGGGCTGTCACTCTACGCCCGCCCCTCAACCCGGCGGCGTCGCCGGCCGATGCATGAGGTGTGGAACACGAGGAACCGCAGGCCGACCAGGGCTGTGAGGCCGTAGGCACACCTTGCGAGCAGGCCGAATGGCTCGACGGCTCCGAGCTCGCCGCGCCGCTGACGGGCGGCGCCGACGCGGTCGTCGTCGACTGGCATGTGCCCGACTGAGCGCCCTCCCGGCCGCCGGGCGTTTAGATTCCGCTCGTGGCCGATCCAACCGACACGCTCGCGCTGGCCGACTATCGGCGGCGGGTGCACGCCATCTACGGCACGGTCCGGGAGCTGCACGACCCGTGCGAGGCGTGGCTCGGATGGCAGACCGAGCGCGACCGGCTGTTCGCGGAGCACCCGCAGAGCCCGGTGGCGCCCGAGGACCGGAGCGCGTTCGAGCGCCTCCAGTACTTCTCCTACAACCCGGCCTGGCGCTTCGAGGACGTGGCCGTCGAGGCGGCGGGTGGGCCGGCGCTGGCGATCCATGATCGCGACGCGGCGGCGACGGCGTTCGTCCCGTTCGGGCGCGTGCGGTTGGAGGCCGGCGGCGAGGAGTTCGCGCTGACCGTCTACTGGCTCGACGCGTACGGCGGCGGGCTGTTCTTGCCGTTCCGCGACGGCACGTCGGGGCGGGAGACCTACGGCGGCGGCCGGTACCTGCTCGACACGGCGAAGGGGGCCGACCTCGGCGGCGGACCCGGGGCGCTGGTGCTGGACTTCAACTTCGCCTACCACCCTTCCTGCGTGTACGACGCCCGCTGGTCGTGCCCGCTGGCGCCACCGGAGAACAGGCTCGCGGTGCGCATCGCCGCCGGCGAACGGCTCTAGAGCGGCAGGAACGGGTGGCCGGCCGGCGCCCTGCCGGACTCCTAGTGGAGCGCGCGTACCCCGGCGAGGCCGAGGAGGAACACGAGCAGCCCCACCACGAAGATGCGCAGCTCTGCCCGGCGCCACGTGGCCGCGAGGGCGGCGGCGCCGCCTACGGCGACGAGGGCGAGCTGCACGGCGACGCCGGCGTCGGTGCGGGGGAGCAGGAGGTCGATCAGCGGTCCCACCCCGCCGCGGCCGAGCACCGGTGACGCGCAGCTCGGTCGGGGGCCTCCACGCGATCCCCAACCGCCGCGGCGTCGCGGTTCTTCCCCGCGAGCGCTCCACCGGAATGTCGCAAGTCCGACATTCGGCGGAACAACGGCCTCGCCGCGCCCGTTGCCCACGCAACCGATGCACCTCGCCTTTCGTCTCCCCTCGATCCGGAAAGCCGCGCTGGCGGCGGCCCTCGTGCTCGTCGCCGCCGCGTGCGGCGACGCCGGCGATGGCGCGAGCCCGGCGACCACGGATCCCGTTGCGACCGCCGCCGCCGGGCCGGATGCCGCCGGCGTGCTGCCCGACGGCCCGTCGGCGCTCCGCGACCGGACCAGCGACGCCTTCCCCGACCCGCTCGTGCCGGTTGCCGAGATCATCTCGGGAGGTCCGCCCCCGGACGGCATCCCGCCGGTGGACGAGCCGGAGTTCGTCGACATCGCCACCGCGGACGGCTATCTCGAGGCCGACGAGCCGGTCGTCGCGCTGGAGATCGAGGGTGACGCCCGCGCCTACCCGGTGCAGGTCCTCATCTGGCACGAGATCGTCAACGACACGGTCGGCGGAGTGCCCGTCTCCGTCACCTACTGCCCGCTCTGCAACTCGGCCGCCACGTACGTGCGGCGGGTCCGCGGGGTCGAGACGACGTTCGGCACGTCGGGCCGGCTCTACGCCTCGGCGCTGGTGATGTACGACCGGGCCACCGAGTCCCTCTGGACCCACTTCGACGGGCGAGCGGTGGTCGGGGTGCTGACCGGCGAGCATCTCGACTCGCTGGCGTCACCGCTCCTCGCCTGGTCGGATTTCAAGGAGGCGTACCCGGACGGTCGCGTGCTCGACCGGGACAAGACCGGGTTCGGCCGCCGCTACGGCGCCAACCCCTACGTCGGCTACGACGACCCGGAGACGCAGCCGTTCCTGTTCGTCGGCGACGCCGACGCCCGGGCGGCGGCCAAGCAGCGGGTGGTCGGCGTCACGGTGGGCGAGGTCGGCCATGCGTATGCGCTCGAGGCGGTCAGCGGTGGCGCGGCGCGGGCCACGCACGACACCGTCGGCGAGCAGCCGATCGTGATCTTCTGGAAGGCCGGCCAGTCGACCGCGCTCGAAGATCGCAGCGTGGCCGGGGGTCGCGACGTCGGCTCGGTCGGCGTGTTCGTGCCGCAGGCCGAGGGCGAAGCGCTCACGTTCTCGGCCGAGGACGGCGAGTTCGTGGACGCCGAGACCGGCTCTCGCTGGAACGTGGCGGGGGTGGCGGTCGACGGCCCGCTGGCGGGGACGGCACTGGAGCAGATCCCGCACCTCGACACCTTCTGGTTCGCCTGGGCCACCTACCGGCCCGGCACCGAGCTGATCACCGACGCCTGACGCCGCCTCCCGAGGACGGGCTCACGGCCTCGACAGCTCCCTTATCTGGTAGCGGGCCGCGTGGAGGCGGTCGGCGATGATCTCGGCCATCCGCCTGGTGATCTCGTAGGCGAGCTCGTGGTTGTGGGCGAACGTCTCCCGCAGGCAGTCGGCGCTGAAGGCCACGGCCTGCACGCGGGTGCGGGCGTGGGCGTCGAACTGCCACTCATACGGCGGGAACAGCCACGACCAGCCGAGGGCGTCGCCCTCCTTGAGCAGCTGAATGGTCACCTCGTGGTGCTGGTCGCGGGGGACTTCGACGGCGATCATCCCGGTCCGGATGAGCAGGAAGTGCCCGGCCGGATCGCCGAGCTTGATGACCTCCTGGCCGGTGTCGAAGGTGACCAGCTCGGCGCAATCGACGAGGTCGGCGATGCCGGCGGGGCCGATGCCGCGGAGGAACGGGTGCACCGACAGGTGGTGCTCGATCCCGACGGCGGTCTGGCCCTCGCTCATGTCGTCCTCCCGGCGGATGGCTGGCGGTTCTCAGGGTAGGCGGGCCGGGTGATGGGGTCCTTCCAACCCGAAGAGGACGGAGGTACGCTTTGGTTCTTCCCCTACCTGCCCCGACAGGGAGTCGTCCGTGGGTAGAAAGGAAGACCATTGTTTCACTGGCTCGAGTGGTCCGTCGACGCCGAGCTCGGCCCGCACCTCCGGCGACATCCCGAACACAGGGAGCAGATCGAATCCGCACTCGCCTCGCTTGCCGCCGATCCCTACGCGGTCGGCGGAATGCGGGAAGAAGGGAGCGGTGTCTTCGACGGCCGCGCGTATGTCTTGGACGTGACCGACGACCTGGATCTCGTCTTCGGCATGATCCCGGAGCTGCGGCAGCTCGTGCTGTGGCGGATCCGTTACTGGCCCGACCTCGCCGATCAGGGGTGAGGAGGTGTCACGCCGAGACGTCGGGCGAGCGCGACGGCGTCGTCGAGGTCGAGCCCGGCGAAGAACTCGCCGGAGTCAACCGCAGCCGCAAAGCGGTCCGATGTCGCGCGATAGTCGTCCGACGCCCGCCACCGGAGGTCGCGGTCCCAGCCTCGCAGGAGCGCCTTCACCTCGTCGAGCGGCACCACTTCCTGGGCCGTGAGGTCGCTGAGCGCAGCGCTGAAGCGCCGCAGGTCGTCGGCCGTCATGTAGTCGAGGAGCGAGTTCAGCTTGACCTCGACGCGCGGGTCGGGCGCGGTCATCGGGCGATCTCCCTTCGGGCATTCATCGTAGGCCGGCGAGCGCTCGGTTCAAGGCCTTCGCTCGATGCCGGCCAGGAACTCCAGCACCGCCCGCACGTAGCGGTCGCGGTCGACGTTCCAGGCCCGCACGTGGCCGGTGCCCTCGTACCGCTCGTAGGTCACCAGGCCGGGCCGGGCCGCAGCCAGCCGGTCGCTGGTGGTCACCGGCACCCGGTCGTCGTCGGCCCCGTGGAACAGCAGCACCGGCACGGCCAGCGCGTCTGCCCGGTCGACGTAGTCGAGCGGTGCCCAGTCGAAGCCGAACCGCCACGCGGTGACCCGGCGCGTCAGCTCGACGTAGGCCGCCCGCCACGGCGCCGGCAGCCGCCGCAGCACCGGGTCGGCGTCGGCGGCCATCGCGATCATCGCCTCGAAGTCGAGCGCCGGCGCGTCCAGCACCAACCCGCGGACCAGGGAGGCGAGCGGCGACTGCTCCAGGAAGCTCGCGGCGATCGCCCCGCCCATGCTGTAGCCGACCAGCACCACGCCCCCGGCGGCTCGCTCGGCCACCCATCTGACCGCGGCTTCGAGGTCCTCCCACTCTTCCGCCCCGAAGCGGGCCAACCCGTCGGCGGCGGCGACCTGGTCCCGGTCGTTGCGGTACGTGATCGTCAGCGTCGGGAAGCCGCCCGCGATCACCGACGGCAGCAGCCGCAGCGCCTCGCCCCGATGCACGCCCCGCCCGTGGACGAACACCACCCAGGTGTCCCGGTCGCCGGCGGTCTGCCAGGCGTCGAAGTCGCCCAGCGGCGAGCGGTAGCGGACATGCTCCACCGCGATCCCCGCCGCCGCCGGCGACGGCAGCGCGAACCCGTCGAGCAGCACCGAGGACCCGGGGGGCGGTGGATCGCCCTCGACGTGGGTGTAGGCGCGGGTGACCCGGTCCTCGCCTTCGTCGAGGAGGGCACCGAGCTGCCCGTAGCCGTTCTCCCAGGCGACGCCGAGCAACTGCGACGACCGCAGGTCGGCGACATCGACGCCCCCGACGCGCAGCGTGAGCGTGCCGGCGCCCGCTGCCAGGACGTCGTGGGGGTACTCGGGCGGCAGGTGGCGGATCAGCAGCGCCTCGGCGTGCACCCGGGAGGAGAACACCCACGCACCCACGAGGACCGCGAGCACCACGGCGACGAGCGCGACGACCATCGTCGCAGCGTAGAGGTGGCGAGCCCGCCGGTAAGCCGGATTCTGTCGGGGGCGGTCATCTATCTGGGACCGGCGTCACCGCCGGCCTCATGCGGCCTACCCGGGACGTGACGGGCGGGCCACCCTGTCCCTGTTCGGCCTTGCTCCGAGTGGGGTTTACCGAGCCGCCCCGGTCGCCCGGGACGCTGGTGGTCTCTTACACCACCGTTTCACCCTTGCCTGTGCCCGTGCGGGCCATCGGCGGTCTGCTCTCTGCTGCACTGTCCGTCGGGTCGCCCCGCCTGGGGGTTACCCAGCACCCTGCCCTGCGGAGTCCGGACTTTCCTCGACGACCGGAGTCGCCGCGACCGCCTGGCGGACTCGCCACCACGTCAACGGTAGCGAATCAGCCGGTGTTCCCCGCTCGCGGCGGCCGCGCCGCAGCGCCGGCCAGCACGCCGCCTGCGGCGCCGATCACGAGCGCCACGACCCCGCTGAGCGCGAGGACGGCGGGGCCCGGGCTGCCGCCCGCGGCGAGCGTCAGGATCGCCGTGGTGGCATACAGCGCGAGCGCGGCCTGCGACCCGTGGTACACCTCGTGCGGTCGGCCGAGTCGGCCCCCCACCACGCCGGCGAAGAACTGGCCGGTGAACTGGGCGAAGATGTAGACCGCGGTCTCGCCGGTGGCGTCGGTGCGCAGACCGGCGACGAACAGCAGGACCGCGAGCACTGCTGTGCAGCCGAGCCCGGCTGCGGCACCGATGAGCACGGCGCCCCAGCGAGTCCGCGTCACGCTGCGGGCGGGCGCAGGAGCCGCTTCAGGCGCGGTCCAAGTGCTCCTGGAGCCCGGCGATCCAGCCGGCGGGAAGCTGCCAATGCCGGCCGCCCTCGAGCATCAGCTTGAGGTACTCGGCCGACGGCCGCACCTCGCCGTTGCCCGGCTGCGGGTGGAGGTGGGTGACGACCTCGTGGCGGCGGCCGTTGCGGTCCATGATCTCCACCGTGCTGGGCTCGCGTCCCTCACGGGCTTCGTGCTCGGTGACGGCTGCGAGCGCCGACTTCGACACCTCGAACACCACCCCCCACACCGTGTTGCCGGGCTCAGGTTGCGCCGACGGCAGCCCGCCGCTCCACTCGCCGTTCTCGTAGGGGAAGACCAGCTTCCACTCGGGCAGGTGGGCGACGAAGGTGAACTCCGCTTCGGGCGCGGCCTCGGCCAGCCGGTCGGGGGCCACGAGCGCGGTGTAGGCGAAATACAGCACGTCGGAGAACTCCAGGTGTGGTCTGATGCAGCACGGATTGTAGCGAGTTTCGCGCGTGGCAGGCCCGGCCCCGGCACCATGCGAGCTCGGGACCGGGGAACCAAATCCGCTCGACCGGCGTCTTACTCACACACCAACCCCGATGCGAACGCACGTTCGGGGGGAGGAGGTACGGCCATGACGACCCGCGCCATGTGGAGCGACCTGCTGCAAGCCGACGAGCGGCCCTGGGCTGCGTACGGCGCCTGCCGCACTGCCGACCCGGACCTGTTCTTCCCCGCCACCGAGATGGAGGCCGCGCACGCGCTGCGCATCTGCGCCACCTGCCCGGTGCAGGAGGAGTGCCTCGACTACGCGCTGATGGCGCGCGAGCGCTACGGGATCTGGGGCGGCACGACCGAGCGGGAGCGCCGGCGGCTCCTCCGAAGGAGCGCCTGACAGCTCCCTACACTGCGCGGTCCGACCGTTCGAAAGGACCGTAGCGTGGACTTCTCGCTGAGCCCCGAGCTGCGCGAGCTGCAGGCAACCGTGCGCCGCATGGCCCAGGAGCGGGTCAAGCCCGTGGCCCGCCAGCTCGATGCCGAGGAGAAGTATCCCGAGGAGCTCTTCCAGCTCTTCGCGGAGACCGGCCTCATGGGCCTGGCGATCCCCGAGGAGCACGGTGGCTCGGGCGCCGGCGTGCTGGGGCTGGTCGTCGCCATCGAGGAAGTGGCGAAGTACTGCCAGTCGTCGGCGCTGATGCTGCTGCTCTCCCGGCTGCCCACCGGGCCGATCATCATCTCCGGCTCGCCCGAGCAGAACGATCGCTGGGTGCGGGGCGTCGCCGACGGCGAGCTGCGCGGCGCCTTCGCGCTGTCGGAAGCCGAGGCCGGCTCCTGGGTCGCCGGGCAGAGGACGAGGGCCGTGCGCGAGGGGGAGGGCTACCGCATCAGCGGCAGCAAGGTATGGATGAGCGGCGCCACCGTGGCCGACTTCTACACCGTGTTCGCCAAGACCGATCCGGACGCCGGCCATCGCGGCTTCTCGGCCTTCATCGTGCCCCGCGACAGCGAAGGCCTGGCGGTCGGCCCGCCCGATCGCAAGATGGGCGTCAAGGCGGTGCCCACGGCCGAGGTCGTGTTCGACGGCGTGTGGGTGCCCGAGGCCAACCGCATCGGCGAGGAGGGGACGGGATTCCGCACCGCGATGCTGTCGCTCAACTCGATGCGGCCGATCGTGGCGGCCCGCGGCATCGGGCTCGCCGAGGGCGCGCTCATGTACGCGGTGGAGTACGACAAGCAGCGCGAGGCGTTCGGGCGGACGATCGCCGACTTCCAGGGCATCCGCTGGATGTACGCCGAGCTGGCCACCGAGATCGAAGCGGCCCGCTTCCTCACCTACCGGGCGGCGACGATGGTCGACGACGGGCGCTTCGACAAGGAGGACGCCCCCTGGCTGTCGATGGCCAAGTTCTACGCCACGGAACTGGCCGTGAAGGCGTCGGGGTGGGCGGTGCAGCTCCTGGGAGCCGCCGGCTACATGGAGGACCACCTCACCGAGCTGTACTACCGCGACGCCCGCCAGCTCACGATCGTCGAGGGGACGAGCCAGATCCAGAAGAACCTCATCGGCCAGGGCGTCGTCAGCGGCGACGTCTGGTGGGACTGAGCGGCCCCGCCCCGCCCGGCTACCGTCCCCGGTCATGACCGACTTCGCGTGGCCGCCCATCCTGTCCGCCCTCATGGCGGGCGAAGACCTCGCCACTGCGGACGCCCAGGCGGCGATGGGCGAGGTCATGGCAGGGCGGGCGACCCCGGCGCAGACCGCGGCGTTCATCGTGGCGCTGCGGGCGAAGGGCGAGACCGCCGAGGAGATGACGGGCCTGGCCAGGGCGATGCTCGACGCCGCCGTCACCGTGGACGTCGGCGAGCCCGTCGTCGACACGGCCGGCACCGGGGGGGACGGCTCCGGGACCTTCAACATCTCGACCACCGCCGCGTTCATCGCGGCCGGCGCCGGCGCCAAGGTGGCCAAGCACGGCAACCGGGCCGCCTCGTCGAAGACCGGCAGCGCGGACGTGTTGGAGGCGCTGGGACTCGACTTGGAGCTGCCTCCTGAGGCGACCGTGCGGATGGTGCGGGAGGTGGGGTTCGGGTTCTTCTTCGCCCGCCGGTACCACCCGGCGATGCGCCACGCCGGGCCGGTGCGGAGCGAGCTGGGCGTCCGCACCGTCTTCAACTTCCTCGGCCCGCTGTGCAACCCGGCCAAGGCGACCCGCCAGGCCCTCGGCGTGTCCGACCCGCGCATGGCCGAGCGGATGATCCACGTGCTGCGCAACCTCGGCGCCGAGTACGCATTCGTGTACTACGGCGAGGACGGCCTCGACGAGCTGACGCTGACCGGCCCGTCGTACATCTACCGGCTGCGGGGCGGCGAGATCACCCACGCCGAGTTCACCCCGGAGGACTTCGGCGTGCCGCGGGCGCCGCTCGACGCGCTGCTGGGGGGCGACGTCCACCGCAACGTCGCGATCACCAGGGCGGTGCTTGCCGGGGAGCGCGGCCCCCATCGCGACGTCTCGGTGATCAACGCCGCACCCGCCCTGGTGGCGGCGGGCCGGGCCTCCGGCTTCGCCGAAGCGGTGGCGCTCGCCAACGAGGCGATCGACACCGGCGCCGCCCAGGCCGTGCTCGGCCGGGCCGTGGCGATGAGTCGAGAACTTTCGGTGAACTGATCTCGGTAACCGCCGGCGCGGCCCTACGCTGCCGGCATGTCCCGGAGGCTGCCCTGGCTGCTCACCGCCGTCCTGCTGCTCGGCGCAGCGTGCGCGACCGGGTCGGCGACCCCGCCCGACGAGGCGCCGGCCGCCGCAACGAACGAGACGCCGGCCGCCGCAACGAGCGCGGCGCCGGCAGCGCCGACCGCGACGCAACCCGCGGCAGCACCGGGCGACGACGCGCCTGCAGCGGCGCCGACCAACCCAGACCCGGCGCCGGCGACGAGCCAGCCCGCCCCGAACCCGGCGACCGCCGGCCTCGAGCCCGCGCCCGACTTCGCCCTCGAGGTACAGAACGGGGGCGGCACCTTCGTGCTGTCCGAGGCCGCCACCCCGGTATACCTGACGTTCTGGGCCGAGTGGTGAACGTACTGCAAACGGGAGTTGCCCGTTCTCGAACAGCTCGCAGCGGAGTACCCGGAGGTCACGTTCGTCGCGGTCGCCGGCCGCAGTGACCTCGGCTCCACCCGGGAGGAAGCGGAGAAGCTCGGCCTCGACCGGGTCCGGTGGGGCTACGACCAGTCGCTGTGGGAGACCTATCAGGTGTTCGGCCAGCCCACCGCATTCCTGATCACCGCCGACGACAAGATCCACGCCGGGCCCTGGTTCCGCGTCACCGACGAGGCCGGCATCCGTGCGGGTGTCGAGGAGCTGCTCGCGCTCGAAGGCTGATCGCCGTCAGTCCGGTGTCCCCTGCACCGGACCGGATTCGATCGAGCCGACGTCGCCGCCGGCGAGGATCGTGTCCAGCGCCCGCGCCAGCAGCCCGGTGTCGACCTCCCCGCGGACGTTGCCGACCACGGTGCCGTCGCGTCCCACGAAGAACGTCTCCGGGATGCCGAACACGCCGAACTCGATCGCGGCCCGGGAGCGCTCGTCGACGAGGTGGTCGTAGCCGCTCCCGAGCTCGTCGAGGAACCCGGCAGCCGCCTCGGGGCTGTCCTGGTACACCACGCCGACGAACCGCACGCCGAGGTCGCGATAGGTCTCCGCCGCCGCAACGAGGTGGGCGTGCTCGCTGCGGCACGGCACGCACCACGACGCCCAGAAGTTCACGACCAGGATCTCGCCGTCCTGGTCGGCCAACGCCAGCTCGCCCGGCCCCTCCAGGTAGGGCAGCGTCACGGCGGGCACCGGCCGGCCGATGAGCGGCGAGGACACCAGGTTGGGGTCGGCACCGAAGCGGGACCACAGCACCACGCCCAGCACGACGGCCGCCACGAACAGGCCGCCGAGCATCCAGGGGAGGAGCGAGCGGCGAGGGGTTGGCCGGGCGTCGACCGGGGTCACGACGCGCGCGCCCGGGCCTGCTCCAGCGTCTCCGCCACCATCGCCCGCTCCTCGGTGCCGAGATCCGGGTTGTCGAGGAGGCGCTCGAGCAGCGGCACCGCGGTCGCCGGGTCGGCCCCGGTCTCGAGCCGGGCGAGCGCCAGGAACCACAGCGCCTCGGGCCGGTCGGCGTCGGCTGCGAGGCTGCGCTCCAGGTAGGTGACACCGAGGTCCGGCTCCCCGCCGAGGTAGGTCAGCCAGCCGACGTAGGCGAGCGCCTCGGCCGACGGATCCTGCTCGAGCACGACCAGCAGGTGGCCGAGCGCCTTGTCGAACTCGCGCTCGTCCAGGTATCGCCGGGCCAGCGCCAGCCGCATCCCCGGCACGTCGGGGTTGGCGGCGACGACCTCCTCCAGCTCCTCGTTGGAGACCGCCGCGAGGTCCGGCGCCGTGCCCTCTGCGGCCCCGGTGACGATCCCGCCGGTGGCGAAGCCGCCCTCGGGCCGGGGCTCGAGCGCCACGACCACCCCGGCCACCACGATCGCCCCACCGAGCGCGAATGCGGCCGCGCCGGCGAGGGCGCGGCCGCGGGAGCGGCGAGCGGGCTCGGGCAGCTCCTCGAGTGCCGCCGCAGCCGCCGATTCCTCGGCGGCGTAGACGGCCACCAGCCGGTCGCGGGTCGCCGCGTCGAGCTCGCCCGCCTCGTGCTGGAGCTCGGCCTCGACGATGTCCTGGCGGGCCTGCGCCGACGCAGCCTCGAGGCGCACCCGCTCGGTGGTGGCCGGGGCGGGGTCGCGGCGGCGGGATCGCGCCCGCAGCCCGATCATCGCCGCCAGGCCGCCGCCGAGCGCGAGCACCGGCAGCGCGAAGAGGAGCAGGTTGCGGCCCCGGGCAGGCGGGTCCAGCAGGACCCACTCGCCGTACCGGGCGACGAAGAAATCGACGACGTCGTCGTCGGTGGCGCCGCCCGCGACCTGCTCTGCGATGACGCCGCGCAGCTCCCGGGCGATCTGCGAGGTCGAGTCTGCGATCGACTCGCTGCTGCACACCGGGCACCGCAGCCGGCTCGCCAGGCTGTCGACGCGGTCGGTGGCCGACGGCGCGCGGTCGAAGGCCACCCCCCACACCACGATCACGACTGCGGCGGCCGCCGCCACGGCGAGGGCGCGGCGGATCAGCCCGTCACGCGGCACGGGCCGGCTCCGGCGCCGGCGCGGCGGTGCGGCCGCGCTTGCGGACCAGCAGCGGCAACGCGGCCCCGGCGGCCACCAGCAACCCGCCCGCCCACAGCAGCCACTGGAGGGGGTAGCGGAACAGGTCGAGCGTGATGTCGCCGCCGTCGATGCGGCTGAGGCTCACGTACACGTCCTCGACCCAGCCGACCCGGACTGCCGGCGTCGCCACGGCCTGGACCTGGTTGGGGTAGTCGTTGAGGCGAGGAGTCAGCACCGCGACGACGTCGTCGCCGCGCCGCAGCTCCACGGTGGCGCCGATCACGTCGCGATGCCGCTCCGTGAGGAAGAACGGTGCCACGTACGTCACCTCGTACCCTGCGAAGTCGACCGACTCGCCCGGTGCCAGCGGGACGTCGGCCAGGCGGGTGGCGAAGGCTCCGCTCACCGTGATCGCCACCGCGACCAGGGCCACGCCCACGTGGGACAGCTGCCCGCCCCAATAGCCGGGGTCGTTGCGGACGAGTCGCACGACCGCAGTGCCCGCCGCTTCGGGCCGAGCTCGGGCCAACGCCCACAGGTGCCGGCCGATGGCCGACACCACGAACGCGGCGATCGCCACCACCGCGATCACGTTGACGTTGCGGGTGCCCGCCACGACGACGACGGCGGCGGCAACCGCCGCGAGCTGCAGCGGCACCCGCAGCCGGTCCCACAGCACCACACCCCGCGCCACCCGGTACGGGGTGACCGGCCCGATGCCCATCGCCAGCAGCAGGGCGAACGACAGCGGGGCCGCGGCCCGGTCGAAGAACGGGCGGCCGACGGAGAGCTGGTCGCCGGTGAAGGCCTCGACCACGATGGGCCACATCGTGCCGACCAGCACCACGAAGGCGAACAGCGCCAGCAGCAGGTTGTTGAACAGGAACACTCCTTCGCGGCTCGCCAGCGACTCGAGCCGCGGCGACGACGCCACCAGGTGCGCCCGGAGCGCGAACAGCCCGAGCGCGCCCACCGTCACCACCCCCAGGAAGGCCAGCAGCGCCGGTCCGACGGCCGACTGCGTGAAGCTGTGCACCGAAGCGACCACGCCCGACCGGGTGAGGAACGTCCCGAGGATCGTCAGCGCGAAGGTGGCGATGACCAGCGCGATGTTCCACGCCTGGAGCATCCCGCGGCGCCGCTGCACCACCGACGAGTGGATGAACGCGGTCGCCACCAGCCACGGGATGAACGAGGCGTTCTCCACCGGGTCCCAGGCCCAGTACCCGCCCCAGCCGAGCACCGCGTACGACCACAGCGCGCCGAGCAGGATCCCGACGGTGAGGAACGCCCACGCCAGTAGCGTCCAGCGCCGGGTGATCTCCAGCCACTCGGTCCCGGGTCGGCGGCCCGCCAGCGCCGACATCGCGAAGGCGAACGGCACGGTCATCCCGACGAAGCCGAGGTACAGGAGCGGCGGATGCACCGCCATCAGGATGTGGTTCTGGAGCAGCGGGTTGGGGCCGAGGCCGTCGGCCGGCACCGGGTCGAGCGTCGTGAACGGGTTGGCCGCCGTGGCCATCAGCCCGAAGAAGAACAC
>JBFKDA010000004.1:0-29935 GCA_041619955.1 Acidimicrobiia bacterium
GGGGTGTCGCGGGAGTCGGAGGGGTTGCGATGGTCGGTAGCCATGGTCCTCTTATCGGCGATTTGGGGCTCGGCTTTCGCAGTATACGGCGGCTCAGGCTCTGTCGACTTGCAACCGATAGAGCGTTTCGCGGCCCCCGCAACCGGCTTGAGCCGGCCCCGGCGACCGGTAACATCAGCGATGCGCCAACAGCATGTGCGCCCTCCCGCAGGGCGTCGAGGAGTTGAACGAGATGAAGGTTTGGATCGACCAGGACCTCTGCACCGGCGACGGCCTCTGCGAGGAGATCTCGCCGGACGTGTTCGTGCTGCTCGACGACGGCCTCGCCTACGTCCGGGAGGGCAACAAGATCTTCGCCGCGGCCGAGGGCAACCCCCAGGGCGCCGAGGGCATCGCCGCCGTCCCGGCGGGCCAGGAGGAGCTCGTGATCGAGTCGGCCGAGGAATGCCCGGGCGAATGCATCTTCATCGAGCCTTAGCCCCGGTCCTTCGCTTCGCTCAGGCCCCGGGAGGCGGCGGCTCCGCCGCCGGCTCCCGCCCTCGTCAGACCTAACCGCCTGTGATCACGCGGCCCTTGCTCCCTCCCCCACCTCCACCACGGGAAGAACCCGCCCCGCGCACGACGCGGTATGTGGTTGGTTCCAGGCCGGTGCGCCAGCACCGGCCCCCACGTCACCTCCAACGAGCGCGGCAGCCGCACGCTGGCGAGCCCGCAATACCCGCCACCGCACCACGACGCTCGTCCAGCGTGCCATATGAAGGAGTAGATTTCCAGGTGACGGGTCCCATCCCGGGGCCCGCGCGACAGGAGGGGTGCCATGAACGAGCGACCGACGTTGTTCCATGCGTGTTATCAGGTGGAGCCGGAGGCCTCCGTCGGCCAGCCGAGGCTGCAACTCAACCTCGTCGTGTCGACACCGACGGGCGAGGTCAGCGGACAGGCGCACCTCACGCAGGCGGTGAACCCGCCGATCGACGTGACGCTGCCCGTGGCGGGGCACGGTCACCAGGCGGACCCCCCGATGGGCAACATCATCCAGGTCGAAGGCTCGCGGCCGGGCGCGAGCGTGGCCGCGATCCTCTTCCTCGACGAAGGATGGGAGAAGGGCAACGGCGCGGTCCGGTACTACGTCAACAACAAGTACGGCTCGTTCCAGGGGCTGGCGTCGACGATCGAATGCGCGTCGATGTAGGCCGGCTCAGTCGGCGGCAGGCGCGTCCGACAACGGTTGGACGCGCCTCGCCACCGTCACGAAGCCGGTGTGGCCGACCATCTGGTGGTCGGGGCGCACCGAGCGGCCCTCGACGGCCCACTCCCGGTGCAACACCTCGAACGTCGACGCCTCGATGAACCGCTTCGTCGCCCGCAACGCCTCCCGCAGCTGCTGGATCTGGGGCACGGTGGGCACGTAGGCGCAGAAGACGCCGCCGGCGACGAGGTGCTCCCCCGCCGCCTCCAGGGAGTGCCAGGGCTCCGGGACGTCGAGCACGACGCGGTGGGGCGTGACCTCCCCGATGACGTCCTCGACCTCGCCGACCCGCAGGTCCAAGGTGGTCGGCAGCCCGCCGAAGAACCGCTCCAGCGATTTGCGTGCGTGCTTGGCGTGATCCTCCCGCCGCTCAACGCTGACCACCCGGCCCTCCGGCCCGACCGCCCGGACCAGCGCCATCGTGAGCGCCCCGGACCCGGTGCCGGCTTCCACCACGACGTGGCCGGGTCCGACGTCGGCCCACATGAGCATCGCGGCAGCGTCCTTCGGGTACACGACCTGCGGACCGCGCCGCATGGCCAGCACGTAGTCGACGAGCCGGGGCCGCAGCGGCACCAGCCGCTGGCCGGTCGAGCTGGCCAGCGCGGTTCCCTCGGGGACCCCGATGATCTCGGCGTGGCCGAGCGTCCCGCCGTGGAACTGGAACTGCCCGTCGTCGCGCAGGTGCAGCAGGTAGTGGCGCCCCTTGCCGTCGACGAGCAGGCACGGCTCACCCGACACGAAGGGTCCGGGCACGCCTATCGCGCGAAGATGCCGGCGAGCACAGCGAGGATCATCCCCAGGACGACGACGAAGGCGACGATCTGCACGAAGCGCTGGCGGTGGCGGAACATGCGGGCATGGTAGGGAGATAAGCTGGCCGGCATGAAACCCCTGGCGAGACTCGGCCTGCGGCGCCTGACCGGGCCGAAGGTCCCGAAGAAGTCACGGCTGTCGGGCATGGGGTCGGTCGCGCTCGCCCGCGGCACGCGCACCGGGAGCAGCGGCCTGTCGGCGCTCGGCACGGCCTTGCTGGTGGTCGGTGCGGCCCGCCGGCGCAAGAAGCGCGGTGAGTTGATCTATCGCGCGAAGCTGAAGCCAGGCCAGGCGTTGCGGCTGCGCGTCACTCGCGACGGCGACTAGCCGGGCGGTTCAGAGCCGGTAGATCTCCAGCCGGGCGCCCTTGGTCTTACGGCCGCGGCGGCGACCGAGCAGGTAGACGACGAGGATCACCACCACCGCGCCGATCGCGATCGCCGTGGTCGCCGACTTCGCCTGCTCCGCCGTCTCGTCGACGGCCGACTTGATCTGGCGCAGCTTGCCTTCGAGGTCCTCGCGCCCGATCGGTTGCTCGCTCATCGGCTCACCGCCCAGCCGACGAGCCCGGCCACCGCGAAGACCACGAGCGACATGAGGACGTACCCGGTGCCGGTCCAGATCGCGTTGGCCCGGTCGTCGGGCATCGCGTACACCAGCCAGCGCGTGCCGCCCACCACCAGCGGCACCGCGCCGATGGCTGCGAGCAGGCCGGCGCCGAAGCTGAACCCGAAGTAGCGGCCCAGCGACTTGGCCGGCTCGATCGTCTCCTGGCGCACGTAGTCGCCGGCCATCTCGACGAACTCGCTGACCAGCTGGGGCAGCTCCTGCGCCTGGGCCATCGCTTAGGTCCTTTCGCTTCCCATGATCCGTTCCAGCAGGTCGATCTCCCGGCTCAGCAGCCGTAGCTCCCGCAGCAGCCGTTCACCGGCGGGCAGCTCGAGCAGCTCCTGGCGCTCCGGGGTCGACAAACGCACGACGGAGGCTACCTGATACGACAGGGCCACCGGGTCGGCCGCGATCTCGAGCAGGACGTCGCCGCCGACACCGCTCTCCGCGGACACCGCCAGGTACCGGCGCAGCAGCGGGCGTATGCGGTCGCTCAGCCGGGCCGCCGCGGCGGCTTCCTCCGGCAGGAACTCGACCTCCGCGACCGGGTACGGGTTCCGGCGCATGGAGCGGATCGCGATGCGGCGCTCGCCGCGCACCCGGAGTGCCACCCGTTGCTCTCCGAGGTCCATCCGCTCGAGGACGCGCATGTGGGTGCCGATGTCGTGCCAGTCACCCTTCGTCCCGTGATCCGAGTTGACGAGCACGACGCCGAATCCGGCGTGCCCGAGGTCGGCGACCAGCGAGAGGTCGGGCTCCCCAACCACGCGCACGACGTGGTCGGTGCCGGGCAGCATCACGCGGTGGACGGGAACGATCGGGAGCGAGACGGTCGGCACCGGGCCAGTGTACGGCAGCGCGGCCGCCAACTCGGGGGCCGTGTGAGGAGCTACCCTCCGCGGTCGATGGCTCCGCTAGCGCCCCCGGGACGTGAGGCAGCCCGGGCCCGACGCAACCTGTTCCCACTCGTGGCAGGGCAGGCTATTTCGCTCTTCGGCGACCAGGTGGCGATCTTCTCGCTGGCCTGGCTGGTGGTCGAGCTGACCGGCCGCGAGCGGGACCTCGGGCTCACCGCGGCTGCGGAGACCTTGCCGATGCTGCTGTTCGGGATCGCGGCGGGCGTCGTGATCGACCGCGTCGCCGTGCGGGCATGGCTGATCGTGGCCGATCTCGCCAGGGCCGCCGCGTTTTTGCTGCTGGCAGTGGCGGTCGCCGTGGACGTGCAGGCGCTGTGGATGGTGCTGGCGGTGGCCTTCCTCGCCGGGACGATGGCCGTCTTCTTCGATTCGGGTCTGCAGGCGCTGATGCCGGCTGCGCTCAGCGACGACCTGCTGGTGACCGCCAACACCCGGCTCCAGTTCGCCGCGACGCTCGCCACGGTGCTCGGCCCGTCGGCCGCCGGCCTCCTCATCGCCGGCGCCGGCGGCCTCACGGTTGCGTTCGTCGTCAACGGGGTGACGTTCCTGGGTTCGGCCGCGTACCTCGTCGCCGTGCGCGAGGTGCGGCCGCGGGTGCCCGTCGAGCACGGTTCCTTCGGCTCGGACCTGCGCGAGGGCCTGTCGTACCTCTGGCACGAGCCGCGGTTGCGGTGGGCGACGCTCGGGGCGTCGGCGGCCAACCTGGCGTTCGCGCCGGTCGCCGCAACGCTGATCCTGTACGCCACCAACGTGTTGGGCCTCGGCAGTCGCGGGGCCGGCGGGTTCTTCGCGGTCAACGCCGCCATCGGCGCCGCCGGCGTGCTGGCCGCGATCCGGGTGATCCGGTGGCTGCGGCTGGGGCGGACGATGGTCGTCGGCATGGTGGGTCTGGGCGCCGGGTTCGTGATCGTGGCTGCGACCGACGTTTTCGTCGTGGCGGCGCTGGCCGCCGGCACCGCACTCGTCGGCGTCGCGTGGATCAACGTTGCGTTCACGACGCTCCGCCAGACGGTCGCCCCACCAGCGATGCTCGGCCGGGTCGTCGCGGCGTCGCGGGCGATCTCGTGGACGGGGATCCCGGCCGGGGCGGCGCTGGGCGGGCTGCTCGCCGACTCGATCGGTCTCGTTGCGCTCTACCGGATCAGCTCGGCGGCCGTGCTGGTGGTGGCGGTGGGGCTGCTGGCCACACCGCTGTGGCGGCAACCGGCCTGAGCGGCGCTACTCGCCCGTGAACCGGGGCGGGCGCTTCTCCAGGAACGCCTGCATCGCCTCCTGGAGGTCGGCCGACTCGAGCATCGCGGCGTTCCACACGGCCACGTAGTCGAGTGCGTCTGCCACGCTCCGGCCCTCTCCCGCCCGCAGCACGGCCTTGGCGCCCTGCACGACCAGCGGCGAGTTCTCGGCGATCCGGGCGGCCAGGTCGGCAGCGCCCTTGGCGAGCGCGTCACGGTCCTCGAAGAGGAGGTCGACGAGGCCCATGGTGTGCGCCTCGTCGGCCGGCACGTCGCGACCGGTGAAGACGAGGTCGGCCACCGTACCGGGCCCGACGATGCGAGGCAGGCGCGGGTGGGTGCCGACGTCGGCCACGATCGCCTGCTTCGTCTCCCGCACCGAGAACACCGCGTCGGCCGACGCCAGCCGCATGTCGCAGGCCGTGATCAGGTCCACTCCCCCGCCGATGCACCAGCCGTGGACCGCGGCCAGCACCGGCTTCGGGCAGTCGGCGACGGCGGAGATCGCACCCTGCATCCGCTTGATGTCGGCCAGCAGCGCCCGGCGGCGTCCCGCGCCGCTCCCGGCGGCCGGCTGCCCGCCGGTGGTGCCGGCGGCGAGCTTGGCGCCGTAGTACACGAGGTCGAGGCCCACGGTGAACGCCGGCCCCCGCCCGGCGACGACGACGGCCCGCACCTCCGGGTCGTCCCCCAGCTCCTGCATGACGCCGGGCAGGCCCTCCCAGAAGCCGGGACCCATCGCGTTGCGCTTCTCGGGCCGGTCGAGCCACAGCGTGGCGACGTGCCCGTCCCGTTCCACCGTCAGCATCGTCGCACCTCCGTCATCGCTCGCTGCTCGCTCGTCGGTCGTGACCTGCAAGCAGTCACTCCTATCAGAACAACAGGTTGTCGAGAGACCACACCCGCCAGGCGCCGGCGCCGAGCAGCACCGACTCCGCCAGGATCATCATCAGGTTCTGGCCCTGCTCGCCGTAGTCGCCACCCATCCCGGCCAGCATCAGGTAGTTGAGGTTCAGGAAGAGGCCGACGGCCAGGCCCGCCGGCGTCAGCAGCCCGAACACGAGGCTGACGCCCACGCAGAACTCCCCGGCGAGCACGAGGCGGGAGTTCCACACCCGCCGGGTCGGCGAGCTCAGCACGAAACGGCGGATGAACCGGGCGTAAGGCGGGATCGGGTGGTCGTCGCCCACCAGCGACTCGACCCAGCCCATCCCCTTCCCGGCCCAGAAGCCCGGTATGTCCTTGTGGCGCACGCTCTCCAGCCACCACAGGCCCACCCCGATCCGCAGTATCGCGAACCACTCGAGCAGCGTCAGCGCGTCGAAGATTCCCACGGCGCCGCAGGCTAGCCCTCGCGCCTCAGCGCGGCACCGGCCGGCGGAGCCGGACCAGGCGATGGTCGGCGGTGAAGAGCCGCCGGGACAGGCCGAGCCCCACCACCGCAGTGGTCGTCGCCACCGAGCCCAGCACCAGGTACATGACCACGATCTGCACCAGTACGGCGTCCACCGGGTCGACCCCGGCGAGGATGAGGCCCGTCATCGCCCCCGGCAGGAACACGATGCCGACGGCCTTGGTGGTCTCCACCTGCGGGATGAGCGCCTCCCGCACGGCCCGCGCCACATAGGGGCGGCCCGCATCCCGGGACGGCCGGCCGAGCGCCAGCAGCACCTCGACCTCCCGGCGCGACTCGCGCAGCTCCCCCACGATGCGCCGGGAGACCAGCACCGTGGCGGTCATCGAGTTCCCGACCATCATCCCGGCCAGCGGCACCAGCGTGCGTCCCTCGACCGGGAAAACGCCGAGCCCGAAGAGCACGCCCAGGGTCACGACCGCCGCGGCAGCGAAAGCCGCCAGCGAGATGCCCAACGCGCCCGGCACCTCCGCAGCTCGGCGCCGCACGGTGAGAGCGGCAAACCCGACCATGCCCGCCACCCACAGCCACGACCAGACGAGCGGGGTGTCGGGGTCGATGACGAGCGCCAGCGCGCCGCCGATGAGCAGGAGCTGGCCCAGCGCCCGCAGCGCCGCCCACGCGATGTCGACCTCGGCGCCGAGGCGCTGCCACCACGACAGGCCGACCGCCACCACCACGAGCAGGCCGGCGAGCGCCACCCCCGCCGGGCCGACGTCACCCGCCATCGCCAGCCGAATCCTGGAAGCGCGCCAGCGCGGCATCGACGGCGACGGTGCCGGGCGCCCCGGCGGCCTCGATGCGCCCGCGGGCCATCACGACCAGGTGGTCGGCGAGCCGCCGGGCCTGGTCGAGGTCGTGGGTGACCCACACCACAGGCGTCCCGGCGTCCGCCAGCCGGCGGGCGAGCCGCTCGAGGCCGGCGCGCAGCCCGACGTCGACGGAGGCGGTGGGCTCGTCGGCGAGCAGCACCTCGGGGCCGGTCAGCAGCGTGCGGGCGAAGCACACCCGCTGGGCCTCGCCGCTCGACAGCGAGTCGCTCTGCCGGTGGAGGAAGTCGGCCGGCAGCTCGACGCCGGTGAGCGCGCTACACAGCTCCTGGTCGGTGGCGGCGGGATCTGCCTGGCGCAACTCGTTGGCGACGGTGCCTCCCAGCAGCACCGGCTGGGGGAATACCAGGCCGACGCGCCGCCGCAGCAGCAGCGGGTCGAGGCCGGCGACGTCGTCGCCCCGGAACAGGACTCGGCCCGCGCTCGGTGCCTCGAGCCGGTTGCAGAGCCGAAGCACGGTGGACTTCCCCGAGCCGGACGGGCCCACGACCGCCGTGACCCCGGCTGCCGGCAGGTTCCCGTCGACCCGGTCGAGCGCCCAGCCCTCGTCACCGGCGACGCGGACCCCCTCGAAGGTGAAGAGCGGGTCGGCAGGCACGGCGGGGCTCCCCCACGCGGCGGATCGCGCGCAGCTTATCCCGGGCTCAGTCCCAGACGTGGATCGGCATGCCGACGTTGATGCGGCCGAACACCCAGTTGGCGTCCCACATGGTCAGCCGCACGCAGCCGTGCGACGCCGGCCAGGCGGGCACGCTGGGCGAGCCGTGGATCGCATACCCGCCGACGAAGTACCACGGCCGCCAGAGCTGGCCCAGGTAGGAGATCCGCATGCCGTCGATCGAGCGCTGGAACCGGTAGTTGCCGCGAGGCGTGTCGGCGCGCACGAGGCTGCCGGTGCTGCCGCGGAACAGCTCGCCGTTGCCGGACGCGATCGGGAACGTCGCCACCAACCGATTGTTCTCGATCAGGTGCGCCACCTGGCGACTGATGTCGACCTCGAACCGGTTCGGTTCCCCGCTGCGGCGCGGCAGGTTGTCCGGCCCGGTGTACGCGGCGAGGCGATCCCAGTCGCTCGCGTTCCAGTCCCACTGCCGCGAGAGCCGGTTGACCTTGTGGAACGCCATGACCGCCTGCGCGGTTGCGGAGCCGTACCGCCCGTCGACCGCAGACCGGTAGAACCCCTTGGCGGCCAGCGCCGACTGGAGCTGCGCGACGCGGGGCCCGCTGTCGCCGCGGGCGAGCGGCCCGCCACCGGTCGGGGGCAGGGGGCCACCGCCGGGCAGCGACCCGAGCACGCCTGCGACCGGGAGCAGCCAGCCGGCCCCGAAGCCGAACTGGACGTCGGCCGGGCCGGCCGAGTTGGCGTTGCGGAGCAGGAAGCTCGCACCGGCGGTCCGGAAGGCGCCGACCGTGTCCGTGCCGTCGCCGTCCCAGTCGGCGGCGATGACGATGTCGCCGGGGTCGCCGAAGGTGAAGCTGTTGTCGGCGATCTCGACGCCGAGCTCTGCCGAGTAGAACACCAGCCCGCTGGAAGGCCGGTACAGGCCGACCTCGTCGTCACCGTCGCCGTCGAAGTCGCCGGCGACGGGCCGGTCGCCGACGTTGCCGAATGCGAAGTCCCGGTCGGCGGCGCCGAGGCCGGCATTGCCGGAGCCCAGCTCGTCGATGATGTAGAAGCGGGCCTCGCCCGGTCGGTAGATGGAGACCGTGTCGCAGCCGTCGCCGTCGAAGTCGCCCGGCACGGGCACGTCACCCGGGTTGCCGAAGAAGAACTCGGTATCGGCGATCCCGGCCGTGTTCGAGTTGCGCAGGTAGACGAACCCGTCGGACTTGCGGTATAGGCCGGGCGTATCGATGCCATCGCAGTCCCAGTCGCCCATGAACGGGGTGTCGCCGGGGTTGCCGTAATAGATGGCGGTGGTGGCGCCGACCGCGTCCCGCAGGTACCAGCGGCCCTGGGTGGGGTCGACCAGCCCGACGGTCGCAGTTCCAGCGTCCAGGGCCGGCGCCTGCGCGCTCGCCGGGATCGCCCCGAGCGTCGCCGCCAGCCCGAAGAGGCCGACGAGAATCGTGAAGAGCCTGAACCGTCGCAACTGTCTCACCCGTTCCGTCTCGGCGCCACTGACTACCTGGCGACTACCCGAACACGCCGACCTGAAACCCCCGCACGAGGTGACGCGTGCGCATCAGCCGGCCCGGGCACCGCCGTACCAGGGTACCGACCGTCGGCCGTTGCGTGACCGATCAGTTCGGGGTGAGGAACTGGTCGATCTTCTCGTGGGCGGCCTCCATCACCTTGTGGGTGAGGTCCTGGAGGGCGCGAGCGATCGCCAGCTCCTCGCCGATGACCGGCATCGGTGGGTCGGCCGGCTTGCGCCGCGCCGTGCCGACCGACTCGAAATGGTCGCCCCGGAGGTTGAGCACGGCGTGCACCAGCGTCGCGGTGTCGTCCTCCTCCAGGTGCAGTTGGATCGTGACGTCCTTCTCCACAATGCCTCCTTCCGTGCCCCCATCCTGGCGGAACCCCCGCTCGCGGGGAAGGGGCCAAACGGTCCTCAGCCGGCGTCGGTGTCGGTGACCGGTTTCCTTGTCCACTCGGTGGCGCCGTGGTGGGTGATCGAGAGGTGCATGAGGTACGAGCCCGGGGCGGCGCCGTGCCAGTGCAGCTCGCCGGGGGGCGTCTCCACCACGTCGCCGGGGCCGAGCGTGACGACCTCGCCCGCAGCGGTGCCGACCCGGCCGGCGCCGCTCACCGCGTACAGCACCTGCCCGCCGGGGTGGGTGTGCCAGTGGGTGCGGGCGCCCGGGGCGAACAGGACGCCGAGCACGTTGAGGTCGTCGGGCTGCTCGGGGACGGCCATCGGCCCGAACCAGACGTCGCCGGTGAAGTGCTCGGTGCCGGCGGGATCCCATCGCAGTGCTTCGGCGGGGTGGTGATCCATGCGCCGCAGGCTACTCGGGCAGGTCGAAGCCCACCCGCGCACCGCCGCCCGGCGCCGCCTCGGCCCACGCAGTGCCGCCGTGGCTCTCGGCTGCCTGCCGCACGATGGCGAGCCCGAGGCCGGAGCCGGGCATCGTGCGGGCAGCCGGTGCTCGGTAGAAGCGGTCGAACACGTGCGGCATGTCGGCCGGGTCGATGCCCGGCCCCCGGTCGCGCACCGCCACCCGGCCCGGCCGGACGGTCACGTCGATGGTCGTGTCCGGCGGGCTCCACTTGACGGCGTTGTCGATGAGGTTGGACGCGGCCCGCTCCAGCGTCGCCGGGCGGGCGGTAGCCGACCACGGCTCGGCGTCGAGGTGCACGGTGCGGCCGGTGCGGCGGCGGGCGCGCTCCACCACTCCCTCGACCACCTTGTCGATGCGCACCCCGGGCTCCGGAGGCTCGGCGTCGCGGACGTCGGCTGCCAGGTCGACCAGCTCGGTGACGAGGTTGCCCAGCTCCTCCAGCTCGCTCGTCACGTCGGCGAGCACCGCCGCCCGCTCCTCGGGCTCGAGGTCGGCCCGCCGGGCCAGGACCTCGATGTTGGTGCGGAGGCTCGTCAGCGGCGTCCGCAGCTCGTGGCCGGCGTCGAGCACGAGCCGCCGCTGCTGGTCCTGGGAGGTGGCCAGTGCCGCCAGCATCGCGTTGAAGCTGCCGGCGAGCCGCCCCAGCTCGTCGCCGCGATCCACCTCGATCGGCGCGGTGAGGTCGCGGGTCGTGGCGACGTGCTCGGCTGCGGCGGTCAGGCGGGTGACGGGGTCGAGCGCCCGGCTCGCCACCACCCAGCCCATGAGCGCCGCCAGCGCGACGCCGGCGCCGCCGATCGCCAGGAGGCGCCGGCCGAGATCAGAGAGCACCTGGTCGGACTCCGCCAGGCTGCGACCGAGCTGCAACGCCCCTCCCTCGCGCAGCGGCAGGGTGAGCACGCGGTAGCGCTCGCCGTCGGCGACGACGTCGTGGAATCGGGGCTCGCCGCCGGCCGCGGCCAGCCGCCCGTCCTTCTCGTCGACCGGCAGGACCACGTCGTCGAAGCCGAATACCACCTGCCCGTCCGCGTCGATGACCTGCCCGACCGCATCGGCGCCGACGATGCTGTCGCCCCGCGGCCCGAACGTACGATCCGGCGGCCGCACCGGGCGACCCCGGCCGACGTCCGCCACCCTGGAGGCGAGGAACTCGTCGATCTCGCCCCGCACCTCGCGCCGGGCGCCGACGAACGCGGCGGCCGAGACCGCCGTCACCGCCAGCGCCACGGCGGCCGCCACCAGCACGGTGATGCGGGTGCGCAGCGTCATTCGGGCCGCAGCACGTAGCCCACGCCGCGCACCGTCTGGATGAGGCGGGGCTCGCCGCCCGCTTCGGTCTTGCGACGGAGGTAGCCGATGTAGACATCGAGCGAGTTCGAGGTCGTGCCCCAGTCGTACCCCCAGATCCGCTCGTAGATCAGGTCGCGCGCCAGCACGATGCCGTCGTTGCGCATCAGCAGCTCGAGGAGGTCGAACTCGGTCTTGGTCAGCTCGATCACCCGCCCGCCGCGCTCGGCTCGCCGGCTGGCGGGATCGAGCGAGAGGTCGGCGACGCGCATGGCCCCGTCCTCCCCCGACGCCGTCGTGCGCCGCAGCAGGGCTCGCAACCGGGCGAGCAACTCCTCGAGGGCGAACGGCTTGACGAGGTAATCGTCCGCGCCGGCATCGAGGCCGGCCACCCGGTCGGACACGGCGGTCCGAGCGGTGAGGATGAGGATCGGCGTCGTGTCCCCCATCGCGCGGAGCCGCCGGCAGAGGTCGAGGCCCCCGAGCCGCGGCATCATCACGTCGAGGACGATGGCCGCGGGCGGCGAGGTGACGATCGCCTCGAACGCGGCCAGGCCGTCGGGCGCGGTGGCGATGTCGTACCCCTCGAACTTCAGCGCCCTGGCGACTGCGGTGCGCACCGCCTCGTCGTCCTCGACCACGAGCACGGGCGCCCCGCTCATGCGGGCCGGAAGACGAGCTGGAACTCCATGATCCCGCTCGAGTCGACCGACAGCAGGCCGAAGCTGGTCGGCGGGTCGATGTCGTAGTCGGCGAACTCGATCGGGATGGAGCCCACCACGACGATCGCGCCCTCGACGAGCTGACCCTCCAGCGGCACCTCGACCTCCCGGGTGACTCCGTGGAGCGTGAGGTCCCCGGTGGCGGTCCCGGAGAACGCGGCGCCTTCGGCCGGCTCCACGCCCAACTCGACCGGCTGGGTGAGCGCGAAACCGGCGGTCGGGAACGTGTCGATCTCCAGAGCCTGGCGCCGCAGCGCCCGGTCGCGGCGGCTGTCGTCGCTCTCCAGCCCCCGCAGGTCGGCGTCGATCTGCACAGCGGCCAGCGTGGTCCCCGCCAGCTCCAGCGAGCCCGTCAGCAGCGGCGTGCGACCGACCGCGGTGGTGGCGCCGATCGACACCAGCTCCTCCTCCACCCGGTAGCCGACGAACGAGCCGGCCGCGGCGTCGATTGCCCAGGTCTCACCCGAGCCGGCCGACGCGTCAGCAGCCGGATCGCTGTCGCCCGCGGCGCGGGTGGTGGGCGGGGGAACGGTCGTGGTGGGCGGGGGAACGGTCGTGGTGGGCGGGGGGACGGTGGTGTCGGCCGCTGGGCCGTCCGGCACCGTCGTTGCGACGGTCCCGCCGAGCGTCGAGACGGCGGCCGCCAGGTCGACCGGAGGCGGCGCGTCGCTGCGGATGAGGAACCAGTAGCCGGCGAACCCGACGACGGCGAGCACGACGAGCGCGGCGGAGCTGGCGATGAGGAAGCGCTTTGTGCGGGTCATCTCGCGCAAGATAGGCAGCCCGGCGTGACAAGCGGATGAGCGGGAGATGAGGAACGGCTAAGAAGCGGCGGCCTCGAGGCAGGTCACACCGTCGGGCCCGACGGTCGCAGCGTGCTCGGTGCCGGCCGGGAGGTCGAGCCGGTCGCCAGCCTCGAGCCGGACGTCGCCGTCACCGGTGTGGAAGGTGATCGCGCCTGCCACGCAGTACAGAACCTTGCGGTAGGGATGGCGGTGGCTCCCGTATCGGTGGCCCGGCGCGTTCGACCACTGCGTCGGGTCCAGCCCCTCTGCGGCGAGCGCCGCCCGCGCCGCGCGCTCGGCCGGGCTCACGTTGCCTCGAACCGCCGGCGCATCTCGGCCGGGTAGTCCGGGAAGTACCGGGCGATGACCGTGAGGTCGAAGCCGGCCAGGATCGCGTGCTGCGGCTCGCGGGCCAGCAGGAACTCGAACGACGCGGCCACGACGTCGGTCCCGGAGGCGCCGCCGCCGAGGTCGGCCCTACTGACGTCGCCGCCGAGGTCGGCCCTACTCACGTCACCGCCGACGTCGGTCCCGGAGGCGTCGCCGCCGAGGTCGGCCCTACTGACGTCGCCGCCGAGGTCGGCCCTACTGACGTCGCCGCCGAGGTCGGCCCTACTGACGTCGCCGCCGAGGTCGGCGATGGTCGCCGGGGCGGCGGTGACCTCGTGGGTGGTGGTGCCGGCGTCGCCGGTCACGACGACCCGGTAGGTGCCGGGTCCCGTCTCGGTGACGTCGATCGCTGCCATGCCGGCCAGGTTATGCGCGCTCGCCGAGGCGCGCCCCGCGCCGGGACGTGCCGGGCGGGGCGGGCAGGCGCATGTCCAGCATGACCCGTACGGCCGCCTCCAGCAGGCGGGGCGATCGCAGTGCTGCGCTGCCGAGCGGGCGCATCGCGCCGGGGAGGCGGGCGCCCGTCAGGAAGCCGCGCGCCAGCGCGTAGTAGGCGCCGAACCGTTCCTGCAGCGCCACCGCGTACCCCTCGAGGTGGCGGTCGGTGGCCGACTGCAACGCGAGATCCGCGTGCCGGGCGGCCATCCGCCCGGTGACCAGCGCGTACGAGATGCCCTCGCCCGTGAAGGGGTTGATCGTGCCGGCGGCGTCACCGGCGACGAGCCAGTTGGGGCCGGCGACCGGACCGGAGGCGAGGCCGGCCGGCAGCATCCCGCCGCGCCGGCCGGTGGCCTCGGCGGTCAGCCCCCAGCGCGGGCGGGCCGCGGCGGCGAAGCCGTCGAGCAGCGAGGTGGTGTTGGTGCCCTTCCAGCGACCGTGGGTGGTGAGCGTGATGGCACCGACGTTGACCGAGCCGTCGCCCATCGGGAACACCCACCCGTAGCCGGGCACCACCCGCCCGGCTGCGTCGGTCGCCCGCAGGTCGACTTCGAGGAACCGGTCCGAGCTGCGGTCGCTCCGGTAGTAGCCGCGGGCCGCCATGCCGAGCGGCCGGGCGCGGTCGCGCGCCACGCCGAGCCGGCGGCCGAACCTCGAGAGCGACCCGTCGGCGACCACGACCAGCCTGGGCCGCAGCTCCTCGTCGCCAACGGCGACCGCGGTCACCCGCCCGTTCGCGAGGCGCGGCTCGGCGGCCGTGCCGTCCCGCACGTCGGCGCCGCGGGCGGCGGCGAGCGATGCGAGTTGGGCGTCGAGGTCGGTCCGGCGCAGCACGGCCCCCCACGGCGGGAGATCGGGATGGGTCGGCCAGGTCACCTCCTGCCGGCGGCTGCCGGCGGCGAAACGCAGCCCGGCGACCCGGTGGGCTGCTGCGTCGCCGAACGTCACGCCCATGTCTTGCAGCTCGCGCACCGCCCGCGGGGTGAGGCCGTCGCCGCAGGTCTTGGCGCGCGGGTACCGCTTGCGCTCGACGAGGACGACCTCCCGTCCGGCGTCGGCAAGCCAGTACGCGGCGGCCGCGCCGGCCGGCCCCCCACCGACGACGACGACGTCCGGGCCGGCGCTCACAGCACCAGCGCCGCGGCAGGCCGGCCCAGCGGGGACGGCGCCGGCACGTAGTCGCGGGTGCGGGCGGCGAGCTCGCGTAGCGGCGGGAGCTCGGGCCCGTACCGGAGCGACGCGAGCGCGGCGAGCACGCGGTCACCCGCGAGGTCGACGGGCAGCACCCGGCGGGGCGACAGCGGCTCCAGCAGGCCGAGGTACCAATCCACGTCGGGCGCCGGGAGCCCGGGGTCGACGAGGTAGTAGTCGGGTGCAGGCAGGTCGGCGGCGCCGGCGATCGCAAGCTCCAGCTCGGGCTCCTCGCCGCGCAGCCGGGCCGCCCAGGCGGCGACCACGTCCGCCAGCGGGTCGGCGGGGACGATCGTGTACACGGACGAGTGCCGGGCGGCCCGGCGCCACGTCTCCTCCGGCCCGCCCTCGACCGGCTCGTGGGACACGTTGGCCGCCCCGCCCGCCGCCGCCGCGACCTCGGCCGCGTCCGGCCCCACCAGCGCTACCAGCGTCGTGACCCTGCGCACCCGGCGATTATCGCGGCGAGCGGTATCGTCGCCGCCGATGCCGGATCTGGTCTCCATCGCAGACGTGCGCGCCGCTGCCGCTCGCATCGCCCCGTACGTGCACAGGACGCCGGTCGTGACGTCCGCCACCCTCGACGCCGAGCTCGGCGCCCGGCTCTTCTTCAAGTGCGAGAACCTCCAGAAGGTCGGCGCCTTCAAGGCCCGGGGAGCGGTCAACACCGTGCTGTCGCTCCCCGCCGACGAGGCCGCCGCCGGCGTGGTGACCCATTCGTCCGGCAACCACGGCCAGGCACTCGCGTACGCCGCCGCGATCCGGGGCGTGCCGTGCACGGTGGTGATGCCGGACGACGCACCGCAACCGAAGGTGAAGGCGGTGCGGGGGTACGGGGCCGAGATCGTGTTCTGCCCACACGCCGAACGAGCGGCGGCGGCCGCCCGCGTCCTGGCCGAGCGCGGTGGCGCCTTCGTGCACCCCTACGACGACCCTCGCGTGATTGCCGGCCAGGGCACGGCCGCGCTCGAGCTGCTCGAGGTCGTCCCGGACCTCGACGTGGTGGTGACGCCGATCGGCGGCGGCGGCTTGATGTCGGGGACGGCGGTGGCCGTCCGCTCCGTGGCGCCCGGCGCCCGGTTGATCGGCGCCGAGCCGGCCGCAGCCGACGACGCCGCCCGGTCGCTGGCGACCGGCGTGCTGCAACCAGCCGTCCCCGACCCGGAGACCCTCGGCGACGGCCTTCGCGCCGGCCTCAGCGAGCTGACCTTCACCCACCTCCACGAGCTGGACGTCGACGTGGTCACCGTTACGGAGGACGCGATCCGGGCCGCCGCCCGCTTCCACCTGGAGCGGATGAAGCTGGTCGTTGAACCCTCGGCCGCAACGGCCCTGGCCGCCCTCCGCACCCTCGATATCGCAGGCGAGCGCGTCGGCGTGATCCTGACCGGAGGCAACACCGACTTCAGCTGGCTGCTCTGAGCCAGGCGGATTCGCCTGCGAATCCGCCTAGAGAGTGTCGCACTCGGCGGGATCGCCGGTGTCGAAGCCCCGCGAGAACCACTCGACCCGCTGCGCCGAGGTGCCGTGGGTCCACGACTCGGGGTTCACGGGCCCGCCGGCCTGCTGCTGGATCCGATCGTCGCCGACGGCGGCGGCTGCCTCCAGCCCCTCTGCGAGGTCCCCGCGCTCGAGCAGCCCACGATCCTCGGCGGTGAAGCCCCACACCCCTGCGAAGCAGTCCGCCTGCAGCTCCAGCGCCACCGAGAGGTCGTTGGCCTCGCGCGGGTTCTCCTGCTGAAGCTCGCGCACCCGGCTGCTGATGCCGGTGACGTTCTGGACGTGGTGTCCCACCTCGTGCGCCAACACGTAGGCCTGTGCGAAGTCGCCGGGCGCCCCGAACCGGGTGGACAGGTCGGCGAAGAAGTCGAGGTCGATGTACACGTTGCTGTCGGCGGGGCAGTAGTGCGGACCGAATTGCGAGGCCGCGTAGCCGCAGCCCGACTGGGTCGAGCCGCTGAACAGCACGAGCTGGGTGTCGCGGTACTCGAGGTCGGACGCGGCGAAGATCTCCCGCCAGGTGAGCTGGACGTCGTCGAGCACGAACGACATGAACTCGACCAGCTCTTCCTGCGGGTCCGGCGCGTCCGCCGGCAGCGGCTGGGGCTGGGCGGGGGCGGCTTGGAGCTGCCCGAGCAGGTCACCGATGCTCCCCCCGCCGCCCCCGCAGAACGCGAGGACCAGCACGAGGATCAGCCCGCCGGCGCCGAGACCGCCACCGATCGGCAGAGCCATGCGGGCTCCTCGCCGGTCGACGACGTTGCGACTGCGATGCCCTTTGCGCCAGCGGACCATGAGACTCCTTCGGGAAGCGGCGGCACGCTACCCGCATCGAGCCCCGCGGAAACCTGCCGGTACCGCCCGTCAGCCGCCGGACACGTCGTGCCGCAGCCCCTCGATGCCGACCTCCGGGTAGTGGGTCCGGAAGTTCCACCTGGTGCGCAGCCCGTCGTCCTCCCACACCTCGTTGAACTCCGACCGGTAGTTGAAGATCAGGTCGACGGGGTCGTCGTCGCCGGGGCGCGAGCCGCGCTGCGGCCCGCCGACGATACGGGCGAGCGCCGCGCCGTCCGGGTGCTTGAACCGGCTGCCGTCGGTGGAGACGAGGTACCGGTGGCAGTCGAGCTGGACCAGCAGGTCGTCATAGAGGTTGTTGCGGCTGCCGTGGTGCGGCACCTTGAGCGCGGTGAGCGGCAGCCGGTCGACCTTGCGCTCCTTGAGCAGGCGGTCGATCTCGCGGGCCAGCACCTGCCAGTGCGCATCGCCGGTGAGCAGGCAGCTCCGGTCGCCATACTCGGCGAGGAAGGCGATGCTGGAGCCGTTGGCGCGGCTGCCGTCGGAGCGCTTCTTGTCCCCGGCCAGCGTCTCGATGTCGGGGGGCCCGGTGGGGCGGTCGCCAAGGAAGTCCTCGTCCGTCGGGGCGAGCTTGCGATCGGCGACCAGCGCGGCGAGGATTTCTTCGTGGCTCGCCCGATCGAGGCCCGCCTTCTCCAGCTCCTCCTCCCACGTCTTGGACAGTTTGAGCAGCTCCGGGTAGCCGGGCGACACGAGCGTCAGCTTCAGGCCGCCGGGCAGGTCGAGCGTCGGCAGCTTGCCCCGCGACTCCGGGGGGACGTAGATCGTCTTGCCGTCCCGCCATTGGTTCCACGGCAGGCCCCGCTCCTCGATCAGGACGGACAGGAACTCGCCCTGCCGCGCGCCGAGGAACTCTTCCTCGTCCTCACCGTCCGGGTTCGGCATGTGCTTGCGGCCGTTGAACCAGACGTCGCCGACGTCGATCGGGAGGTCCGGCTGGCCCAGCAGCTTGATGATGCCCTCGATGTGGTCGCCGTCGATGTGCGTGACCACCAGCAGCTCGAGCCGGCAGGTGCCCCCCTCGGCAGCCGCCACTGCGTCGATCTTGGCGCGGATGGCGTCGGCGGTGCCGGACAGGCCGCCGTCGATGAGCATGCGCTTGGGGCGGGCCGCGTCGCCCCACTCGACCCACAACGAGTCCCCGAGCGCGGCGGGCAGCATCTCGACGCTGAAGATGTCGCCGGTCCTGGCGACGGCCGCCGGCGTGGAGGCGACCGCCGCCACGGCAGCCGGCGGCTCGGCGACCGCGACCGCCGACAGGCCGTCAGCCGCGAGGGCGTCCTGCGGGCGCGGGCGCGCCGCGGCAGGTTCGACCGCAGCCACCGCGACCCGTGGGGGCCGCAGCCGCGCCAGCACGCTGTCCAGGACCGCCGTCGCGGCCTCGGCGGCGGCGTGGGCGTCCGCAGTGCGGGGGCCGCGCTCCACGTATCGGCTGAACTGTGCGAGCTGGAGACGCGCCGCGGTGACGTTCGACCGCACCGCATCGGCGTCGCCCACCTCTTTCGTGAGGCGGCGGGTGAACTCGCGGTAGCCCTTGCGGGCCGCCTTCGGGTCGCCGGCGTACACGCCCACCTCGCCCAGTGTCGCGCAGGCCCAGTACGCGTACGGATCGGGCCGGTCGCACTCGTTGGTGGCGATGAAGCGCACCACGGGCAACAGGTCGGCGACCTCGTCCTGCTCGCCGAGGAGCCAGCTCAGGTGGATCGCGTTGATGCCGCAGTAGTGGCTGTACGCCTGCTCGAGCCCGGCGAGGTAGAAGTCCCGCGCCTCTTCCAGCGCCACCTCGTCGGGCGGGTCGGAGGCGATGTAGGCGATGCGGCGAGCCATGCTGCCGAGCAGGCCGTAGGTCTCGCCCGGGTCGAAGCCCTGGTCGGCGAGCTCGTGGAGCTGGCCGATCCCGCGCTGCAGCCGGTCGATGGCGTCCCACTTCTGCTCGTCGGTCCGCTCGGTGGCGGCCGACAGGTCGCTGCGGACCCGCCGGGCGTCGCGCAGCACCGCCTGCTGGCGCGCCACCGAGGCCCCGTGGCCCATCTCCGCCAGGCTGTACTTGGTGTACACGACCTCGTTCGACCACGACTCGTTGTCCCCCGGGGCGAGCTGGCGCCGCACGCCGGCCAGTGCAGCCAGCGGGTGGGCGCCGCCGAACAGCTGCTCGTAGACGCGGGCGACGCTCAGGTTGGAGACGCGCTTGCGCAGCTTGAACTGCGAGGCGACGACCATCGGGATGCCGTGGGCGTGCAGCTCGTACGCCACCGAGCCGAACTGGCTGTCGGTCTCGTTGCCCGAGTCGCAGGCGGCCAACGTCACCAGCGACGGGACGCCCGCTCCACCGCGCAACGCCTGCGCGACCTGGGCACCCTTGACCACCTCGCTGCCGAGCTGCAGACCCCAGTCGCGGTTGCCCGCCCGCGCCCCGTGCGCGAGCAGGTGGACGTAGTCGAACCGCTCCCCCTCGCCGAGATCGCCGACGAGCGCCTGGAGGTCGGCGATGGTGTCGATCGCCCGGTGCGTCAGCGCGATGCCGTGGCGCTCGGCCAGCGGCACCAGCGCGGCGGCGTGCTCCTCCCAGGGCACGGTCCGGCCCCCGCGCTCACCCCACACGTAGAGCATCCGGATGGTGTCGTCGCGTCCGGTGGGCCACTGCGATGGCGAACCTGCCTCGAGCAGCGGCACTGCGCGGACGAACGAGATCTCGTCACCCAGCAAGATGTGGTGGCGCGGCTCGATCCACCACGACGCCAGCTCCCACGGGATGCGCGCCAACTCGGGGTAGTCGAGCCGCCAGTAGACGGTGACGCCGCCGCGGTGCTCGTAGATGGTGTTGGCGAGCGCATCGGCCGACCTGATCGCCTCGCCCAGCTCGCGGCCCACGCCGGCGAGGAACTCGATGGTCGGGCGGTCCTGGGGGTCTTCGTTGCGAAGCTTCTCGACGATCTCGTCGAGGCGGGTCTGCGTCCACGGGGATCGGAACGGCGACCACGGGCCTCCGTCGACCGACACCCGGTAGTCGGTCGACGGGTCGAGATCGACGCCGTTGCGGTCGCCCTGCCGGGCGAAACGCACCACGATCGACCGGTCATACGTCACAGAAACCCCCTTGTCCTGGGCCAACCTTACCGGCGCGCCGTCCCGGGGCGCCGGCGCCGGCTCCCGAACTAGGCTCGCGCTCGCATGCCCGGGCTCCCGATCTCCCCCCACCTCCACCGCCGTCAGGGCGGTCGGTGATGCGCATCCAAGCGGGGGCGGCCACCGACATCGGCCCGGTGCGGTCGAACAACGAGGACACGCTGCTGGTGAGCGACGGGCTGTGGGCGGTGGCGGACGGCGTGGGTGGGCATCGCGCCGGCGACGTCGCCTCTGCGATGGCCATCCGCGTGCTGCGGGAGCGGTTCCCCACGTCGGAGCCGAGCGAGCGCTCGCTGGTGGCGGCGGTGCAGGCCGCCAACCGCGGGATCTTCGACGCCGCCGCCGAGGACGAGAAACTGCTCGGCATGGGCACGACCCTCGTCGCGGTCGCCGTCGTCGACGGCGGGCAGCTTGCGTACGCCAACGTCGGGGACAGCCGGATCTACGTCCTGGAGGACGGCGCGCTGCGCCAGGTAACCGCCGACCACAGCCTGGTTGGCGAACTGGTGCGGGGCGGCCGGCTGACGGCTGCCGAGGCGCGCCGTCATCCCCGGCGCAACGTCGTGACCCGCTCGCTGGGGTTCGAGCCTCAGGTTGCGGTCGATTCGGACACGCTGGCGCCGGCCGCCGGTGACCGCCTGCTGCTCTGTTCGGACGGGCTTTCCGACTACGTCGAGGACGACGCCATCGAGGCGGCGCTGGTCCGCTACGACCAGCCCGATGCCGCCGCCGCCGCGCTGGTCGAGCTGGCCATCGCCGGCGAGACGCTCGACAACGTGACGGTGGTGGTCCTCGACGTCGCGGACGCCTGAGCGGCTCCTACCCGACGTTGGCGCCCTGTGCCGGCTCGGGCTCGAACACCGTCCACGCGCCGTCCTCGAACACCTCCAGGACCGGCGCGGCCGGAGCGGGGCACTGGTACCCGGTGAGCGCGTCGACGAGCTCGGGGCCAGTGCCTTGGAACGGGTTCCCGGTCTTGGGGTCGATGTCCTCGAACGTCCACGCCGTGATGCTGTCCTGGAAGCCCTCGCCGTTGTCGTCGGTCTCGGCGACGGTGACCCCGCCGAAGTGGGTCACCGGGAGCGCCGGCGGGTCGACCGCCCCTCCGCCCGGGCTGCCAGGATGGCTCAGCGTCGCCTGCGGTGGCAGCAGCTCACCCCGCGGCGCGTTCTTGGCGTGGCCGGTGCCGACGTCCGTCTTCTTCAGGTCCTGGCACCCGACGTAGCCGAACAGGCCAACCCGGAGATGCAACAGGCCGGGGTCGCTCCCGCCCTGCGCCGAGAACTTGGAGTTGACCCGATCGCGACTCGACAGGGTCGCGGCGGAACCCGGAGCGCCGAACAGCGCCACCGAGTTGGCGCGGTCGTTGAGCCCGCTCGTGAACCCTTGCGCGTCGAGCTTCTCCATCTTCGTGCCCTTGACGAATACGAGCGGGTTCGGCAGCGTCAGCAGGCCGGACAGGAAGCCCAGCCCGGCGGCCCAGAGCGCGAAGCGCCCGACGCCCTTCGGCCGCAGCTGCTCGCGCAGCCGAGCCACCGTGTCCTGCAGCATCTCGAGCGAGCTGATCGGCGAGTCGGCCGGGACCGCGAAGCCGACCGGCTGGTCCTTGTCCGGCCCGAAGTTGGGGTGCGGCGCCACCACGAGCACGGTCGGCAGCAGCACCGGCAGCACGTGCGTCAGCAACCCCGGCAGCTCGACGCGCAGCCGCGTCTCCGACAGCGTCAGCGTGACCGTCGGCTCGAGGCACACCACGTCGCCGAGCTCGGGGAGCTTGTCCGGCGCCTTCACCCGCAGCGGGAATGCCCGCGTGGGGGCGAGCCGCACGTCGAGCGATGGGCTCGCCAGGCTGCTCGGGTCGTCGACGTCGATGTCGAGCTCGTCGACGGTCTTGGTCTCGGTCCCGTCGGCCTTCAGCAGCCGCACGACCGACCAGGTCACGCCGACGCGGAGCCGGGGCTGGACCCGGGTGAGGTCGGTCACCGTGTTGAACACGGCGTTGAGGTCGCCGGTGGTGGCGGGTGGCGGCGGGGGCGGCGGGTCGCCGCCGAGCGGCGGGATCGGCAGCCCGCTGGTCGGCGGCGGTGGCACGTCGCCCGGTGCAACGTTGCGGATGACCCCGGCGAGGTCGGCGCTCTGCAGCAGGAACTGCAGCGGGTCGGCGAAGAGGTCCGACGGCTCCACGACGGCCCGCAGCGGCTCGCCCGGCTGAATGTGGAACGGACCCGCTCGGCGGGAGGTGAACAGGTGCTGCGCTTGCCCGAGGATGTCGCGGGCGAGCGCGAAGTCGACAGCAGCGGGATTCGCCATGGCCCTGGCCCCTATCTGTGCGCCCAGTGATTCCCATCCGAACATACGCGACGGACGCCATCGGGGCAAGACCCCATCTGCCGTCGGCGCGCCGCCGCGGCGGGAGGGTGCGTTGACGCCCGCTCCTCGCGGTCGTAGTCTCGCCGAGCGAGGGGCAGTCGACACGAACTGGGGGAACGATGGAGCCACGCTACGCAGGCAGCCCGACCGCGGTTGTGTTCGAGGACGACAACGGCAAGAAGGGCCGCAAGAAGCTGGTCGAGCTGCTGTGGGGCGATCTGTTCGATCTGGTCGAGGAGCCCGCAGGGCAATGGGCGCGCGTCGGGGTCCGCAAGGACGAGGGCACCAAGATCCACTCGGGCTGGATCAAGAAGTCCGACATCCAGACCGATCCCGTGCTCGAGGTGACCTTCGTCGACATCGGCCAGGGCGACGGCTGTCTCCTCATCATGCCGGACAAGGAGGCCAAGGACCGCGACCGCCGGGCGATCGTGATCGACGCCGGGGAAGGCGACAGCATGAAGCGCTACCTGAGTTATCGCTTCTTCTACCCCAGCGAGCGGCGGCCGTACCAGTTCCACGCCGGGATCGTTTCCCACCCCGACGCCGATCACTACAAGGGCTTCGACCACGTCTTCGGCGTGAAGGGCATCTCGTTCGCGAACCTCTATCACAACGGCCTCGTCGAGCGGAAGGGCGATTCCTCGCTCGGGCCGCGTACGGACAAGAAGCCGCGGCTGTTCACCGACCTCATCAAGACCAGGACACAGCTCGAGAAACTCTTGAAGGCCGACGCCAAGATCCCGGGACGCAAGCTCTACCCCGACATGCTGCGCAAGGGACTGGAGGGCGGCAAGTTCGACAACTTCCAGATGCTCTGCCGTGACGACAAGTTCATGCCGGGCTTCGGCCCGGGAGAAGAGGTCACGATCGAGGTGCTCGGGCCCGTCGTCGAGAAGGTCGGCAAGCACGAGGGCCTGCGCGACTTCGGCAGTACCGGGTTCACCAAGAACGGCCACTCGGTCGTGCTGCGGCTGTCCTACGGCAACGTGCGGATGCTGCTGGGGGGCGACCTCAACATCCCGTCCGAGGAACTGCTGCTCAAGACGATCATGCGGCGCGCGGTCCCCGATCCGGAGAAGGACCCAAAGAAGTACGAGCAGTACATCGCCGACGCCCGCGCCAAGCTGGAGGTCGACGTCGCCAAGAGCTGCCACCACGGCAGCGCCGACTTCGCATCGCTGTTCCTCGAAGCGGTCAACCCGGTGGCGACGGTGATCTCCAGCGGCGACGACGAACCGCACTCCCACCCACGTGCCGAGACCCTCGGTGCGATCGGTGTGAACTCGCGCGGGCGGCGGCCGCTGATCTTCAGCACCGAGCTGGCGCGGTCGGCCAAGGATGCCGTCCGGGACCCGCGCAAGGAGCGTGCCGACCTCAAGCGGGCGCACGCCGCCGTGCTGAAGGAGAAGGACAAGACCAAGCGCGCCGCGCTCGGCAAGGCATTCAGGAAACTGGTCGACGAGACGATCAACCGCACCGTGCAGGTCTACGGCGCCATCTACGTGCGCACCGACGGGAAGGACGTCGTCGTCGCCCAGCGGATCGAACGCGGCAGGGCCGGCCGGGCCTGGGACGTGTCCGAGCTGCACCCCGACGAGGACGGCAAGCTCACCTTCCAGTCGAAGCACGAGAACGGCCACTAGCCGAGCGCGCTCCGCTCAGGCGGCGTGCAGCGCGGGATAGCCGAGGTCCCACACCTCGCGGTCGATCGCGGCTTCGATCTCGTCGCCGTCGAGCCAGGCGCCGTACCCGGTGCGGCAGGCTTCTGCCGCCACGGCATGCGCGATCGCGCGCGAGATCGCCCGCAGGTCGGCCAGAGGCGGGTACAGGCGGCCGGCCGCCAGGTCGTCGTCGTGGACGAGCGCAGCCAGGGTCTCCGCGGCGGCGGCGAACATCGCGTCGGTGACCTCCCGCGCCCCGGTGGCGATGGCACCGAGGCCGACCCCCGGGAACACGTACACGTTGTTGCACTGGGACACGGGGATCCGCCGCCCCTCGTGGGCGACCGCGGGGAACGGGCTGCCGGTGGCAACGTAGGCGCGACCGCCGGTGGCGGCGGCGACGTCCCTCGGATGCGCCTCGCACTTGCTGGTCGGGTTCGAGAGCGCCATCACCAGCGGCCGATCCACGTTGGCAGCCAGCGCGGCGAGGAGCTCGGTGGTGAACACGCCAGGCTGGCCGGTGCTCCCGATCAGGACCGTCGGCCGCAGCAGGGTCACGGTTTCCAGCAGCGTCGTGGCACGGTCGATGGCGAGTCCGGCGCCCGTCATGGCGAGCGGCCGTTTGTGCGCCTCGAGGTCCTGCCGGTCGTCGGTGACCGGCCCCCGGCTGTCCACGAGCAGCATGGACCCGCTCCCGCCCGCCCGGTCCATGGCGTGGCGGAGCAGCCGGGCGGCCCCGACGCCGGCTGCACCGGCGCCGACGAGCAGGACACGCTGGTCGGCCAGCTTGGTCCCCGTGGCGCGGCAATAGGACAGCACCCCGGCTGCGACGACGGCGGCGGTGCCCTGGATGTCGTCGTTGAAGCACGGGAGCCGGTGCCGGTACCGGTCGAGCAGTCGGAACGCGTTCGCCTTCTTGAAGTCCTCCCACTGCAGCAGCGCGTGCGGCCACCGCGTCGACACCGCCTCGACGAACTCCTCCACCAGGTCGTCGTACGCATCGCCGCGTAGGCGCGGCTCCCGCCAGCCCACGTACAGCCGGTCGTCGAGGAGCGCGGGGTTGTCGGTCCCGACGTCGAGGCTGATCGGCAGCGTGTAGGCGGGGTGGATGCCGGCGCCGAGCGTGTACAGCGACAGCTTGCCGATCGGGATCACCATCCCGCCGGCGCCCTGGTCGCCGAGGCCGAGGATGCGCTCGTTGTCGGTGACGACGATCAGCCGGACGTCGTCGCTGCGGGCGTGTCCCAGCACGTCTGCGATCCGCCCGCGGTGCGCGGGGGTGATCCACAGCCCTCGCCCGCGCCGGAAGACGTGGCTGAACTGGACCGCGGCCTCGCCCACCGTCGGCGTGTACACGATCGGGATCAGCTCCTCGACCCGGTCGGCGAGCAGCTGGTAGAAGAGCGTCTCGTTGCGGTCCTGGAGCCCGGCCAGGCTCACGTACCGCTCGAGGTCGTTGTCGCCGCGCCGCTGCACGTGCTCGTAGGCGCGGGCCACCTGCTCGGCGCGCGTCGTGACCTGCGGCGGCAGCAACCCGACGAGGCCGAAGTCCTCGCGCTCGTCCGCGGTGAACGCGGACCCCTTGTTCAGCAGCGGGTCCATCAACAGGCCCTGGCCCCGCTGCGTGATGCCGGAGATCGCCCATCCATCGCCGGCAGACCGTTCGATCCGGTAGCCCATGGCGCTCCATTCGCGGGCTCGCGTCCACCTTCGCTCGCGGGCGCCGGGTTCGTTAGAGGCAGGAGTCGGTTGGCCTCGGGCCGGCCGCGGCGCCCCGCAGGAGATCGCCGTCGGCGAGTGGACCTGTGCCTCTGGTCATGCGTAATCCGAACGCGACACCGTGGGCGTAGAGGATTCCTGATGGTTGTCGCTGTCGTTAGCGCGGTCCTGGCTGGAGCCGGAGTGGCACTGTTCTGGTGGGCTCGTGGTCGCGATCGCGCCAGACCCTGGCTCGTCGCGCTGTCGGCGGTCCTGGCGCTCACCGGGGTGGGAGGCATCGGAGTGTACGTCTGGGCTCGGAGCGCGACCGATACGTCCCAATTCGCCCGAGCCCTCCTGTGGGGTGAATCCGCCTACGGCGACCAGGATCGATTCCCGTCACGAGCCGTGCACGCCTCCCAGGGGCCAGTCGTGTTCGAACCGGTGAGCGACTCCCCCGTCGCGGGCTACGTGAGCGAGGCCCGAAGCCTCCCTCTCGAAGAGCTCCTCGAGGAGACCGACACCACCGCGTTCATCGTGCTTCACGGCGACACCGTTCTCTATGAGGGGTACTTCAACGGCTCGAACCGCGAGGCCATCCAGACATCGTTCTCGGTCGCCAAGTCGTTCATCGCGACCCTCGTCGGCATTGCCATCGATGAAGGGCTTCTCGCCGGCCTCGACGAGCCCGTCACCCGCTACGTCCCCGAGCTGCTCGGGCGCGACGAGCGGTTCGGCGACATCACGCTTCGGCACCTGATCACCATGTCCTCCGGGCTTTCCTTCGACGACGGGTCATCACCCTGGGCCGACCCCGCCAACACCTACCACGGCACGAACTTGCGCGACGCCGTGGTCAACAAACCCGACGTCGTCGGGCCGCCGGGCGCCGTGTTCGACTACAACGACTGGAACGTGATCCTGCTCGGCCTCGTCCTCGAACGTGCGACCGGCATGTCGCTCACGGACTACACCGAGAGCCGTCTCTGGCAGCCCATGGGCGCCGAAGCCGACGGCTACTGGAGCCTCGACTCCGAACGCCACGGCTTCGAGAAGATGTTCGTCGGCGTCAACGCCCGAGCCATCGACTTCGCCAAGCTCGGCTGGATCTACCTGAACGACGGACGAAACGGCGCCGACCAAGTCGTGCCCGCAGACTTCGTTGCCGAGGCGACCCGCCTCGACACCACCACCGACCCGGCACCCGGCTACCAATACCTCTGGTGGGTAGATGGGAACAACCAGTCGTACTTCGCGGCCGGCGACCACGGCCAGTTCATCTATGTCGACCCAGGCGCCGAGCTCGTCATCGTCCGCCACGGCCGCAGCGGCGACTTCGACTGGCCCACCTTCTTCGCCGGCCTCAGCGACTGGCTCGAACCACAGCTCACTCGCAGCTAGCGAACGTCGAGCCGTAGCCGCCCGGCGCCGAAGCAAGGCGGTTGATCGATCCGAGACGGCGTCGCCTCTAGATCGACTGCTCGGCCCGGGCCCGCCACACCCACAGCGCCGTCGCCGCCGCCGCCATGACGGCGACCACGACCAGGTGGTCGACACCGTCGTCCAGGCCGAGCCAGGGCTCCTGGATCGCCCTGGTCACGTGGGTGAGCGGCAGGAAGTCGGCGACCGTCATCATCGCCGAGGTCATCGCCTCCGGCGGCGGTCCGCCGCCGCCCAGCAGGAACATCGGGAGGAACAGCAGTAGTCCCACTCCCTGAGCTGCCCGGGCGCTCGGCAGCACGAGTCCCAGGACGATGCCGATGCTGATGAATGCCAGGCCTCCCAGGAAAGACGCAAACAGCGCCCGCCCGAGCTTCACCGGCGCGGTCAGGTCGTAGCTCACCACGGCAGTGGCAACCACCAGCAGAGAGCCGAGGCCGATGATCGCCACGCTCACGGCCAGGTGGGCGGCGGGGATCGACCACCCCGGGAAATGCGACGCCGCAAAGCGGCGCATCACGCCTCGCTCCCGATATCCGGCGAGGTGCACCGGCAACATGATCAGCCCCGTGGCAGCTATCACCACCGCCACGTACGCCGCTGCGTAGTAGTCGCTGGGCTCGGCACCCTCGAAGGCCTGATCGCCCGACTCGAACACGCCGCCCAGCACCAATACCGTGACGATGGGAAAACCGAAGACGAACGCAAGCACAAGCGGCTCACGCAGCACCAGCTTGGTCTCGATCCATGCCAGCCGCCCGACGGTGCGGATCACGGCGCCCGCCCCAACAGCGCGAGCACTGCGTCCTCGAGGGTCGCCTGCTGCACCCGTAGGTCCGCCGGCACCGACCCCGATGCGACCAACGCCGCGCAGACGTGGGCGATCATGTCGGTCGTGCCGACGACCTCGACCACGCCGTGGCCGCCCCCAACCGACAGCACCCCGGGCAGGCCATCCAGGTCGGGAGGAGGCCCGTCGGTCGAGAACGACACCGTCGCCCGGTCGGAGAACCGCCGGGTCAGCTCCACCGGCGTGCCGATTGCAGAGACCCGGCCCGCGGCCATGACGGCCACCCGGTCGCAGAGCGCCTCCGCTTCATCGACGAAGTGCGTCACCAGGACGACGGTGGTCCCGGCGTCCCGCACCTCCTCGATGATGCCCCACGTCTCGCGGCGAGCCGCCGGATCGAGACCCTGGGTCAACTCGTCGAGGAACACCACCTGAGGAGCGTTCTGCAATGCCAGAGCGACGAACAGCCGCTGCTTCTGGCCGCCCGAAAGCTTGGCGAACGGGGTCTTGCGTTGAGCGAGGAGCCCCCACCGCTCGAGCGCGGCCTCTCCCCTACGGCCCCCGCCGTCGGCGAAAAGCGCTACCGCCTCGCCAACTCGCATCCGATCCGGCAGCGCCGACTCCTGAAGCTGGCTGCCCACCAGCGGCCGCAGCCGGGCCCGGTCGCGCTCCGGGTCGAGCCCGAGCACCCGCAGGTCACCGGCGTCGCGGCGGCGGAGACCCTGGGCGCATTCGACCGCAGTCGTCTTCCCCGCGCCATTGGCACCGAGCAGCCCGAAGATCTCGCCCTCGTTCACGTCGAGGTCGACGGCATCGACTGCGGTGACCGAGCCGTAGCGCTTGGTCACGGCCCGCATCTCGACAACAGCATCCGCCACGGCACCAACGTAGCGCCGACTGCCATTGGTTCACCCGCGCAGTCATCACCGGCGCCGGGTTTGTCGACGCCCGACGATCAGTGGGTAGCTGCGGTGTCGTCCTCGAGGCGGAGGATGGCCAGATAGGGACGGGAACTCGGCTGGTACGCCACCAATTCCCAACCGGCCGACTTTGCCAGCCGCTCGAGTTCCTCGATCGGGATGAACAGGTAGTCGAACCAGGGCGTCGCCATGTCCGTCCAGCGAGCACGCAGACGTATCTGACCTGGATGCCTGCCCCGGTTTCGGTTCCTTTCGTGGTAGTCGAGATGGAGGGGATCCTCGGAGGCGAAGGGGTCGATGCAGGTTCCGATGATCTCAGCGCCCGGGGCGGCGAGTTCGCGTAGGGCCTCGAGGAATCTCGGGCCATTCCCCGGGCTCTCCAGCAGCCCGAAGTTGTTCCCGCAGAGAAGGAAGGTCTCAAACGGCTCGGGGCCGGTCCCGGCCAGCTCGAAGACCGTCCCGATGAACGTCTCCCGCACCCCGCGGCGCCGACACACCTCGATGGCTCCTGGGGAGACGTCCAATGCCACGACGTCATGGCCCGATTCTTGAAGAGGAAGGGCATGTCGCCCCGCCCCCGCTCCGACGTCCAGAACCCGATGCCCGGCCCGTTCCGCGACGGGCGCCTCGACCAACGACCATTCGGACTCCTGCGTGAACATCACTCCGGTGTCGATCGCCTCCAGCAA
>JBFKDA010000005.1:0-28501 GCA_041619955.1 Acidimicrobiia bacterium
GCCTCCTTCAGCAGGAGCACCGCGAGGATGTCGTCCTGGGCGCGCCGCCGCTCGAACAGCTCGGCGACGATGTCCCACACGTGCGGCATCGACTTGTTGTCGGGCCGGATCGGCCACGTCGTGTCGAGCCCTTTGGCGACCGCCTTGTACAGCTCCCAGCTGACGACGAGCAGCATGAGGAGGGCGACGAACCACACGACCTTCCTGACCACGGTCGCCCGGCCGCCGGCCGGGGCGGGCGCAGGGGTGGCAGGGTCCGAGGCGGTCATCGCGGGTACATTACCGGCGGGCCACGTGGCGGTCTGGGCCACGAAGTCCAGCTGACCTGCCATCGGCAGGGGTTCGGGCATCGTTGCAACGCGCCCCTCTGCCGGTTCGTCCGCAGTTGTCGCGGGCCGGAGCCGTCCGCAATTTTCGCGCCGTTATCCACACGATTGTTTCTCCTCGAAGTTCCTCGTCAAAAGGTAGATAATGCGCGATACTCATCTCCGTGCAAATCGCGCAGAGGTACACACGAGCCGAGTTTGACGCGCTGATCTCGCGGGAGACCGAGCGAGTCGAGTTCAAACGCGGGCTGAGTTCAGAGAAGGTGCAGGACGCGATCGTGGCGTTCAGCAACACCCACGGTGGCGCCGTGTTCATCGGTGTGGCGGATGACGGAACGATCGTTGGCAAGAAGCTCGATAAGGGAACCGAGGAGAGACTCCACGAGGTCGCAGCCTCGGCGAACGACATCGGTCGCTATCTGCTACGCCAGGTCTCAATTGCGCAGAAGCCGGTCGTGGCCGTTGTCGTCGACAAGCGTGAAGAAGGCTTCGCACAGACGAGTCAAGGGCGAGTCCTCGTGCGCAAAGGACCCCGGAACGTCGCACTCATGGGAGCGGAACTGGCAACCTTCGTGAGCTCACGGGCGCTGCGGCGGTTCGAGACGTCCGATTCGGGCCTTGGGCTACTCGCCGTCGATCAGGCCCTCGTCGAGGAGCTCTCTGATGCCTTCGGCTGGGACCCGAGCGCCCCCGATCTCGGCCAGCGGTTGTCGGAACGAGGCTTGCTGCGGCGGAACGGGAAGCTCACTATCGCCGGCGCGCTGCTGTTGACCGACCCTGGTGTCACGCTCCGGCAACGAAAGCTCCTGGTCGATATTCGGCGCTACCGCAGCGACGGTGTCGACTACGACAGGCGCGTCGAGATCGGCGGCCCGTTGCACCATCAGGTTCGTGGTGCGACGGAATTCGTGATGGATGAGGTTGGGCAAGACGTCGTCGTGACCGGCATGTTCCGGCACGAGCTCCCGCGTTTGCCGCCCGTGGTCGTGCGTGAGGTGATCGCAAACGCTGTGGCGCACAGGTCGTACGAGGAGCAGGGCTCCTCCATCGTCATCGAGATTCGCCCCGACCGGGTATCGGTGAGATCTCCGGGCGGACTTCCTCCGGGCGTCACCGTCGAAAACCTTCGACGCGCCCAATCGGCGAGAAACCAGTACGTCATCGATGCGCTGCGACGATTCCATCTTGCAGAGGACGCTGGCAGGGGTATCGACGTGATCGAGGACACAATGCTCAGCCAGATGCTGGATCCACCCCGGTTCTCAGACGACGGCACGGCAGTCGAGGTGCAACTACCCATGCACGGCCCTGTCACCCCCCAGGAGCGCGTCTGGATCGCAGACCTCGAAAACGCCGGGGACCTCGAACCCATCGATCGGGTCGTGCTCGTGCTAGCAGCGCGAGGGGACTCGCTCACCAACGCCGTGGTCCGCGAGAATCTCGGTGTCGATCGGGCCGAGGCCCGCATCGCGCTGCAGCGACTTCGGGATCGAGGATTTCTCGTCCAGCACGGCGAACGCGGGGGCACCTCGTACAGCTTGCAGCGCGAGATCGTCCCCCCAGCGATGTATAGGCTGACGGCAAGCGAACTCGAGGATCTGGTCGTCGAGGCCGCCCGACGGGGGCCGATCGCGAATCGCGACGTCAGAGCATTGACGGGCATGGACTACCGGCCCGCGCTGGCTTTGCTTAGGCGGCTTGTCGCGGGCGGACGGCTCGTCCGGACGGGGAGCAAACGCGGCACCCGTTACATCGCGGGCCGAGTTTCCTAGCTGTGGGTTGCTCGTGATGATATCGGTGTCAATTACAGGAAGTCGGCGCAGAATCGAGCCTCGGTGACCGCAGCAGACCCGTTCCTCGCCGCCGCGATCGCCGAGGCGCGCGCCGGCCTCGCCGCGGGCGGCATCCCGATCGGCTCGGTGCTGGTGATCGACGGCGAGATCGTCGGGCGCGGCCACAACCGCCGGGTCCAGGAGGGCTCGGTGATCAAGCATGCGGAGATGGACTGCCTGGAGGACGCCGGGCGCCGCCCCGGCGCCGACTACCGGCGGGCCACCCTCTACTCGACCCTGTCGCCGTGCGACATGTGCAGCGGCGCGGTGCTCCTCTACGGCATCCCGCGAGTCGTGGTCGGCGAGCATCGGACGTTCCGCGGCCCCGAGGACTACGTGCGGAGCCGCGGCGTCCAGGTCGACGTCGTCGACGACGCCGAGTGCGTGGAGCTGATGCGGGCCTTCGTCGCCTCCCGTCCCGAGCTGTGGGACGAGGACATCGGCGAGTGACCGCAGGCGCGGCTGCGCCCCCGCGTGGGGGGCGCAGCCGGTCGTCGGGGTTGGCGGGCCCTACAGCTCGTTCACTCGATCGGTCGCCGGAGGGGCGACGGGGCTGAACGTGCCCAGGTAGTTGGTGAGGGCCAGCAGGTCGTTGCCGCCGTCCAGTCGCGGCGACGTGATCGTGCCCAGCGTGTCGAAGTTGTCCCCGCCGTCGGCGAGGAAGCTGTTCACGGTGACGTTGTAGGTCGCCGCCGGATCGAGCGCCACGCCGTTCAGCTTGACGTTGCTCACCGTGATCGCCACGCATTCGCCGGCGGCGATCGTCGTGGCGAGGTCGTAGGTGAACCCGGTCGACACCCCGAGGTGCAAGAACGGCCGGCTCGAACCCGCCGGCTGGCACTGCTCCTCGAGCACGTCGATGATCTGCGCACCGGTCATCGCATAGGTGATCAGCGTGTTGCCGAACGGCTGGAACGTGAACGCCTCGGCGAACGTGACCACGCCGTCGCCCTCGGTACCGGACTGGGCGAACGTGAGGTCCGACCGCAGCCCACCCGGGTTCATGAACGCGATCTGGGCGTTGTTCGACGACGTCGCCCACAGCTGGGCGTCGGCGACCAGGTTGCCGGCCGGCGACTCCACGCCGCGGTCCGACCCCGGCGGGGTGCCGCCGCGGTTGATGTCCGCGGTGATCGTGCCCACCGGCGTCGTGCCGGCGGCGTCCACCAGGGGCTGCCACTTGTCGATGATGGCCGTGAGCACCGGGTCGGGCGTCAGGGCCGCCTGCTCCACGAGGTGGTTCTTCGCCGTGCTCAGGTCGCGCCGCACGTCGTTGGTCCGCTTGTCGAGCACCAGGTTGATCTCCGACACGATCCGACCGAACGAGTAGGCGCTCGTCACGATCCTCGGCTGGCCGGCCGAATCCGGCAGCACGCAGTTGTACGGCAGGTGGGTGTGGCCGGTGATCAGCGCGTCGATCTCGGGATCGAGCGCGTTGTGGATGGCGACGATCGGGCCGGAGATGCCGACGCATGCGTCGATCGCGCCCGGCGGCGGCGTCTGCGAGCCGCCCTCGTGCAGCAGCACGACGATCGCCTCGACCCCCATCGCCTTGAGCTTGGGGACCAGCGCGTTCGCGGTGGCTGCCTCGTCGCGGAACTCGTAGCCGACGATGCCGGCTGCCGCGACGAGCTCGTCGGTGCCCTCGAGGGTCATGCCGATGAACCCGACGTCGATCCCGCCGACGTCCTTGACCCAGTGCGGCGGCAACGGCGTGTTGCCGGTGGCCGTCTCGACGACGTTGGCGGCGAGCCACTGGAAGTCGGCGCCCGGGTACGGGGTTCCGGGGAAGTAGCAGCCGTCGGTCGGGTGGCAGCCGCCGTTCTGCATGCGGAGCAGCTCGGTGACGCCCTCGTCGAACTCGTGGTTGCCCACGCTGGAGACGTCGAGCTTCATGGCGTTGAGGGTCTCCACGGAAGGCTCGTCGTGGAACAGACCGGAGAAAGCCGGTGAACCGCCGATGAGGTCGCCGGCCGCCACGGTCAGGCTGTTCGCCTTGCCGGTGCGCAGCTCGGTGAGCTTCGCCGACAGGAACTCCGAGCCGCCGGCGGCCTTGCCGTCGATCATGCCCGGCGTGGTCCGCTCCACGTGGCCGTGGTAGTCGTTGATCGCCAGGAGCTGCAGGTCGACCAGCAGGCCCGGCGCCGCCGGCACCCGCTTACCGGCCACCGGCCGCCAGCCGCTGTTGCCGAAGAAGAACGACGTGTCGGCAAGGCCGGCCGTGTTGCTGTTGCGCAGGTACACCTTGGCCTCGGGCGAGCGGAACCCGCCCGGTGTGTCCGTCGGGTTGCCGTCCCAGTCGCCGGCGACCCAGGCATCGCCCGGGTTGCCGAAGACGAAGGAGTTGTCGGCGACGCCGGCGGAGTTGGTGTTGCGCTGGAGGATCTGGCCGGTGGACGGCCGGCGCACCCCGATGGTGTCGTCGCCGTCGCCGTCCCAGTCGCCGACGATCGGCTCGTCGCCCGGGTTGCCGAAGACGAAGCTGAACTCGGCGGGCCCGAGCGACCCTCCGTTGGGCCCGAGCTGGTTCGAGATGTAGAAGGTCTGGTTCGACGGCCGGTAGAGGGACACGCTGTCGCGGCCGTCGCCGTCGAAGTCACCCGGCACCGGCACGTCGCCCGGGTTGCCGAAGAAGAACGTGCGGTCCGCGATGCCGGAGCTGTTCGAGTTGCGCAGGTACACGAAGCCGTCGCTCTGGCGCAGCAGACCCGGAGTGTCGACGCCGTCGCCGTCCCAGTCGCCCATGAACGGCACGTCGGCCGGGTTCCCGAAGAAGAAGGAGGTGGCGGTGCCGTTGGCGAGCTGGCCGCGGATCGCCCCTGGCGGGAACGTCGTGGAGTGGATGTTGACGTAGAAGCCGCCCAGGTTGCCCTCGATCTCGGTGATCAGGGCCGGCGCCGCCTTCACGCAGCCCTCGGTGCCGTTCGCCGGCCAGTCGAGGTTGACCACCACGGGCCCGGATACGCCGGCCGCGCCGCGGTGGATGTGGGCGCCGGTGACCGTGCCGTCGACGCCGCCGAACTCGAGCGAGAAGCACACCCAGCCCCCGGCGGCGTCGAGGTTGACGAACGCCTTGCCGCTCGCATCGGCGTCACCCGGGCCCGGGACCTCGGCGGCGCCGGAGAGGTTCGCCACCACGCCGTCCCGCAGGTGCCACTGCCCTTGCCCGGGATCGAACAACCCCACCTCGTCGTGGGTGGGCAGCGCACCCACGCCCGGCATACCAACGACCATCAACGCGATGGTCGCCAACAACACGAAAGCCAACCGCACTCGCCGCATCAGCTCCTCCTCGGAGTTCTCCCGCCACGCTCACCGCGCTCGTCGAGCAGCCTCGCCAGCAGCAGTGGCCCTCGCTCGACGATCTTACGTTCCGCCGGCCTGCGGTGTCGACTCGGACACCCGGCCTCGGCCGGACACGTGTCACTCTGCGTAGCTAGGGTGGCTCCCAAGGGTGAGGGGCCGGTTCCGACGGCCACCGCAACGACGCAGGAGGCGACGGCGACATGATGCGAGCAATGCCCAGGGGACGCAGCTTCCTGGTCGGGTTGTCCCTCCTGGCGATGGTGGCGGCGCTGCTGCCGCTGATGGCGGCGCGGGCCGAGGCGGCGGCGACGGGCGACTTGGTGATCACCGGCGTCGTCGACGGGCCGCTGAGCGGCGGAGTGCCCAAGGCGATCGAGCTGTACGTGGTGAACAACATCGCCGACCTCTCGATCTACGGGGTCGGCTCGGCCAACAACGGTGGCGGTACCGACGGTGAGGAGTTCACGTTCCCCGCGGTCGCAGCCAACGCAGGAGACTTCATCTACGTCGCGTCCGAGAGCACCGGGTTCACGAGCTTCTTCGGGTTCCCCCCCGATTACACCAGCAGTGCCGCGAGCATCAACGGCGACGACGCCATCGAGCTGTTCATGAGTGGTGGCGTGGTCGACGTGTTCGGGGACATCAACGTCGACGGCACCGGCCAAGCGTGGGAGTACCTCGACGGATGGGCGTACCGCGCCGACGGCACCGGCCAGGACGGTTCGACCTTCGTCCTGGGCAACTGGAGCTTCAGCGGACCGAACGCGCTGGATGGCGAGACCACCAACGGCTCCGCCGCGACGCCGTTCCCGATCGGAACGTACTCGCCGGCGAGCAGCGGCACGGCCGACCCGGTCATCAACGAGTTCGTCGCCAACCACACGGGTGCCGACACGGAAGCGTTCGTCGAGCTGTTCGGCGACCCGTCCACCGACTATTCCACGATGACCGTCCTCGAGATCGAGGGCGATGGCGCCGGCGCCGGCGTGATCGACGCGGTGCTGCCGGTCGGCACCACCAACGCGGGCGGCTACTGGACCGACCCGGAGGACATGGAGAACGGGACGCTCACGGTTCTCCTGGTCGAGGGCTTCTCCGGCGGCATCGGCAACGATCTCGACACCAACAACGACGGCACGTTCGACTCCACGCCGTGGACGCGCATCGTCGACGACGTCGCCACCACCGACGGCGGCGGCGCCGACGTGGTGTACTCGTCCACCAGCCTGGCGCCGTTCTTCGACGGCAACCCGTTCGGCGCGGGCGGCGCGTCTCGCATCCCCAACGGTACCGACACCAATGCCAACGCCGACTGGGTGCGGAACGACTTCGACGGATTCGGGTTCGCCGGGTTCCCGGGCACGCCGATGCTCGGTGAGGCCGAGAACACGCCGGGCGCCGTGAACATGGTCATCTCCGTGCTCACCGACCCGAGTGGTGACTGTGGTGACAGCGCGACCCTCATCCACGACATCCAGGGGGCGGGCGCGGTCAGCCCCGACCTCGGGAACATCCGCGAGATCGAGGGCGTCGTCGTGGGCGACTTCGAGCCGAGCAGCCAGCTCCGGGGCTTCTTCCTGCAGGAGGAAGACGTCGATGCCGACGGCGACACCAACACGTCCGAGGGCATCTTCGTCTTCAACAACGGGTTCGGCCCCGGCGTCGTCGTTGGCGACGTGGTGCGGGTGCGGGGCACGGTCACCGAGTTCTCCGGCCTCACCGAGCTGGCGAGCGTGACCAAGGTGATCAACTGCACCGCCGACGAAGGCACGCTCGGCACCGCCAGCACGGTGCTCGTGAGCCTGCCGGTGGCGTCGCTCACCGTGTGGGAAACCGTCGAGGGCATGGCGGTGAAGATCCCCCACACGCTGTTCGCGTCGGGCAACTTCAACCAGGCGCGCTTCGGCGAGGTCGACCTGTCGGTGGGCGCCCCGCTCGACAACCCGACCAACGTCGTCGCGCCCGGGGCGGCGGCGATCGCGCTGCAGGACCTCAACAACCGCAGCCGCATCCAACTCGACGACGGCAGCTCGGTGCAGAACCCGCTGCCGCTTCCGCCGTACATCGGGGCGGGCGGCACGCTGCGGACCGGCGACACGATCCCCGACCTGACCGGCGTGCTCAGCGAGAGCTTCGGCAGCTACGAGATCCACCCGACCCAGCCGGTGAACTTCACCCGGGTCAACGTGCGGCCCGGCGTGCCCAACGTCGGCGGCACGATGGAGGTGGCCGCGTACAACGTGCTGAACTACTTCACCACGCTCGACAACGCCGGCCCGATCTGCGGCCCGGCGGGCAACCAGGGCTGCCGGGGCGCCGACAACGCGTTCGAGTTCGGCCGGCAGCGGGCCAAGCTGGTCGATGCGATCGCCCAGCTCGACGCCGAGGTCGTCGGGCTGATGGAGATCGAGAATCACCCGGGCGACGTGCCCACCGCCGACTTGGTGGCGGGCCTCAACGCCGCCACCGCGCCGGGGACGTACGGCTACATCGCCACCGGCGCCATCGGCACGGACGCCATCCGGGTCGCGATTCTCTACAAGCCGGCGGCCGTCACCCCGCTCGGGGGGTTCGACGTGCTCGACTCGGGCGACAGCCCGCTGTTCGACGACACGCTGAACCGTCCGATGCTCACCCAGACGTTCGTCGAGAACGCCACCGGGGCGGTGTTCACGGTGTCGGTCAACCACCTGAAGTCGAAGGGTTCACCCTGCGACTTCGTCGGCGATCCCGACGTCGGCGACGGGCAAGGCAACTGCAACGTCACCCGCACCAACGCGGCCACGGCGATCGTCAACCACCTGGCGGGCGATCCCACCGGCAGCGGCGACCCCGACTTCCTGGTCATCGGCGACCTGAACGCCTATGCCCAGGAGGACCCGGTGGTGGCGCTGGAGAACGGCGGCTACACGGATCTCATCGAGGCGTTCGTCGGCGCCGGCTTCTCGGCAGGGGCGTACTCGTTCAACTTCTTCAGCCAGTCCGGCTACCTGGACCACGGGATGGCGAGCCCGTCGATCCTGCCCCAGGTGACCGGCGCCGACTTCTGGCACGTCAACGCCGACGAGCCGCGGGGCCTGGACTACAACGACTTCAACCAGCCGTTGCTGTTCAACCCGGACGAGTTCCGCTCGTCCGACCACGACCCGGTCGTGATCGGGCTCGACATGGGCGCCCGGGCGAAGAAGGAGCGGGTCCAGCTCGAGCTGGCGGCCCTGCTGCCCACCGGCGACGGGCAGGACGACTTCTTCATCCAGAAGGCGATCGACCGGATCGGCGAGAGCCTGAATCCGGCGTGGTGGCAGGGTGAGGCGCTCGACCCGAAGACCGGCAATCACGCCTTCGACCGCGAGCATCAGGCGGTGGTGGAGCTGCAGAAGGTGGCGACGGTGGACGTGTCGGCGGCCATCGCCGGCATCCTCGACGCCGACTTCCAGCTCGCTTTCCAGGCGCTGAATGCTGCGATCCTGGGTGGCGGTGACGCCGGCCGTATCGCCCAGGCGCAGGGCAACTTCGCCGACGCGGCGGCGAACATCGCCAACGGCAACTTCGCCAACGCGGTGCTCGATTACAAGAAGGCGTGGACCAACGCCGTGAAGGCGTTGTAGGAGAGACGATCGGTCGGGGGCGGGCCTCGGGCCCGCCCCCGCGTGACTCCCGGGAGGGGCTGATGACGAGGAAACGACTGTGGACCCTCGTGGCGGTGTCGGCGATGGTCGCCGCGCTGCTGCCGCTGGGGCTCGCGCCGGCGGCGACCGCCAAGGGCGGGCCGCCGGAAGAGGTGCGGTTCGCGACGTTCAACGCGTCGCTCAACAGGTTCAGCGCGGGCGCCCTGGCGGCCGAGCTGGCGGTGCCCGGCAGCCCCCAACCCGACGCGGTGGCCGAGATCATCCAGCGGGTCCGCCCGGACGTGCTGCTGATCAACGAGTTCGACTTCGATCCGCTGGCGCTCGAGCTGTTCAAGCAGAACTACCTCGAGGTCGACCACGGCGACGCCGAGGCCATCTTCTACGGGCACTCGTTCATCGCGCCGTCCAACACCGGCATCCCCTCCAACCACGACCTGGACAACAACGGGTCGATCGGCGGCCCCAACGACGCGTTCGGGTTCGGGTTCTTCCCGGGGCAGTTCGGCATGGCGGTGCTGTCGATGTACCCGATCGACCACGCCAGCGTCCGCACCTTCCAGCTCTTCAAGTGGAAGGACATGCCCGGCGCGCTGCTGCCCGACGACCCGACCACGCCCGAACCCGCCGACTGGTACTCCGAAGACGAGCTCATGGACTTCCGCCTGTCGTCGAAGAGCCACTGGGACGTGCCGATCCAGATCGGCAAGCGCACCGTGCACTTCCTGGTCAGCCATCCGACGCCGCCGGTTTTCGACGGCCCGGAGGACCGCAACGGGACCCGCAACCACGACGAGATCCGCTTCTGGGCGGACTACGTCCACCCGGGGCGGAGCGGGTACATCTACGACGACAACGACAACTTCGGCGGCCTGGCGGCCGACGCCCGCTTCGTGATCGCCGGTGACCAGAACTCGGACCCGCTCGACGGTGACAGCATCCCGGGCGCGATCCAGCAGCTGCTCGACCACCCGAAGGTGAACACCAAGGTGACACCGTCCAGCCCGGGCGGCACCGAGCAGGCGGGCTTGCAGGGCGGTGCCAACGCGTCACACCTCGGCGACCCCGCCTTCGACACGGCCGACTTCTCCGACTTTGCGCCCGGCAACCTGCGGGTGGACTACGTGCTGCCCCGCAAGAACATGAAGATCCTCGATGCCGGGGTGTTCTGGCCACTGAGCACCGACCCGCTGTTCCCGCTGGTCGGCACGTTCCCGTTCCCCAGCTCCGACCATCGACTCGTCTGGATCGACGTCCGGCCCTGACGCACACGGGTAGTCCACGAGGCGGCATGCGGGCCCTCCGGGGCCCGCATGTCTTGCCTACTCCCCGCCCGCCGCGACCCCGCTGACGAGCACCGCAACCCCAAGCCCGATCAGCAGCAGCGGCCAGATCTGACCCGGGCCGAGCTGCCACACGCCGGCGGCCTCGGCCAGGAACACGGCGCCGACGACGACGAAGAACACGCCCATGGCCAGGGCGCCCGGGTGCCAGCCCCTCATCGCTCCACCACCACCTCGCCGATCCCCACCTCGGCTTCGACCACCAGCCGGGCGGCGTCCGGATCGCCTGCGTCGAGCCGGACGTCGAGCCCATTGTCCGACGCTCCGAGCAACCGCACGGTGCCTGCCCCGGCGCTGGCCTCGACCCGGACGTCGACCCGGTCGGGCAACCGCACGACCAGCCTGCCGATCACGACGCTCGCCTCCACCAAAGCGGTGCCCCCCGCTGGCAGCGCTGCGCTGCGGAGATCGACCTCCAGCTCGCCGACGGCGAGCCGGAACGCGGAATCCTCGGCGAGGCGAGCAGGCTGCTCCACCCTCGATCCGAAACCGCCGGTGAAGGGGATGTCGGCGAGGCTGCCGATGCTCGACACGACGGCGATCACGACCGTCAGCACGAGCCCCACCGAGATCAGCCCGCCGTGCGCCCCGGTCCGGGCACCGGCGACGAGCCCGCCCCCGACGATGAGCAGCACCAGCGCCGACAGCACGTCCCACCGGAAGTGCGCCACCCCGGCCACCGCTCCCAGCCAGGTGACGCCCACGGTGACGAGCACCAGCCCGGTCACGGTCTGGTTGACGGTGGGCCGCCGCGGCTCGGCAGCCGCTTCGGGCGGTAGCGCGGGCGGGCGTGGCGGGTGTGGCACGCCGTCCAAACTACCGGTCGCCGCGCCCCCTTCAAGTGCACGACACCTGATATCACCGACTGCCCCCGAGCCGACTGCGGGCACTGGGCTACGCTCGCGGCATGGATCTCTACGAAGCCCTGTACACGACGCGCGCGATGCGGCGAGTCGAAACCGACCCGGTCCCCGCGAAGGTCGTCCGCTCGATGCTCGACGCGGCCATCCGCGCCCCGTCGGGCGGCAACGCCCAGCAGTGGCGCTTCATGCCCGTGGACGACCCCGCGGTGATCGGCAAGCTCGCGCCGCTCTACGCCGACGCGTTCGCGACGCTGCAAGCCACCATCTACAAGAAGGCGCGCGAGCGAGCCGAGGCGTCCGGCGACGAGCAGAGCCTGCGGGTGATCTCGTCGTCGCAGTGGCTGGCGGAGAACTTCGCCGACGTGCCGCTGGTGGTGATGGTGTTCCATCGGGGCGACCCGACGGGGGCCTCCATCTACCCGGCGGTGTGGAATTTGATGTTGGCGGCCCGCGGCCACGGGGTCGGCACGACGCTCACCACCATCCTCGGCTATTTCAAGTCTGCCGAGGTGTTCGACCTCCTCGGCGTCCCCGAAGGCAAGGGGTGGAACCTCGCTGCGTCGGTGACCTGCGGCTACCCGAAGGGCAAGTGGGGGGTCGCCAAGCGCCCGCCGCTCCATGAGGTGGTCTACGAGAATCACTGGGGACAGGCGCCGAGTTGGACACAGGACGAACCGATGTGGGACGGAGGCTGAGCCGGGACGCCGATCGGCCGACGATGGCCGTCCGCGACACGGCCGCCGCCGCGGCGCGGGCCCCGTCGGCCGCCGACCAACGCGATGTCGCGGCGCGCGTCGTCGCGCTCGCGCTGCAGCGGCGGGATGCCGCGCGGCTCGTAGACCGGATCGCGCCACCCGCCCTCCCCGGCGCCGCCGTCCACCCGGTCACCCTCTTCGACACCGACCCGCTGGCTGCGGCCATCGGGGCTGCGCTGCGGAGCCAGGCGCGTCCATGGCGGCGGCTGGAGGCGCCCCCGGCCGGCGGCGGGCACCTCGACGCCGCCTTCGGTGCGCTCGACGCGACCGGGCGGGCCGCCGTGGTGCTGCGCTGGTGGCTCGATTGGGGCGCGGTCCGGGTGGCCGCCGCCCTGGGGTTGGCGCCGGCCGAGGCGGCGGCGGTCGCCGCCGCCGCCCGCGCGCAGTTGCCAGCCACCGACGACGAGGTCGCCGGATATCTGCAGAGCCGGGCCGCAGCCGTGGCGGTGCCGCCACGCCGATCGGCGCGCCGCCGGCCGCCGGTGCTGCCGGTCGCGGCCGTAGGCGCCCTGGTGGCGCTCCTGGCGCTGGCGGTCGGCGCGGTGTCGGCGCCGCTGCCGGACGTGGCCGGCGACGCGCCGGACCCGCCGGCGCTCGTCGACGCGGCGGTGCCCGTGATCCTGGCGGCGCCGGCCGCTCCCCTCGAACCGCAGCCGGCCGCCGCCGGACCGGGCCTGGCCTGGCAGGAGGTCGCGCTGCCCAGCGGCGTCGCGTTCCGCTGGGTGGCCGCCACCGGCGACGGTTTCGTCGCCCTCGGCGTGCGGCCCGAGGAGGCGACCGAGGCGGTGGTGGCCCCGGTCGGGTTCTGGGAATCCGCCGACGGTGTCACGTGGGCGCCGGTGGCTGCGGACGCCTCCAGCTTCGGTCAGGACCACGTCGTCGCCGGGATGGCCGCCGGCGCCGACGGCCTGGTCGTCGTCGGCGGGGAGCGCCACCCCGGCACCCCGGGAGCGCTGGCGCGTCCTGCCGCGTGGCGGCTGGCTCCGGGCGCGCCGGCCTGGCAGCGGGCCGGTCTCCGAACGGCGCCGATGGGTTTCCCGGTGGCGACCCGCTGGGTGTTCCGCGACCTGGCGGTGACGGCTGGGAACGGCGACTACCTGGTCACCGCGCGGGCCGAGATCGCCCTCACCGGCCGCCAGTTGCCGGACGGCCTCACGTACCGCGTCGACGAGTTCGGCGCAACGCTGCTCGGGCCGGGCGGGGCGCCGATCAGCCGAGCCACTTTTGGTGATCTCGGCATCGACGAGCGCGCCGCGTCCCGGCTCGTCACGAGCGAGCCGGAGCAGGTGGCCTGGCTGGCCGCCGACGGGCTTCGCTGGGAGCCGCTGCCGGTCGACACCGCGCTCGACCTCGGCGCGGTGCGCGGCGCGGGCGACGGATGGTGGGCGCCGGCCGCTACCGGCTTGTGGCGCTCCGCCGACGGCGTCCGGTGGACCGAAGTCGACCTGGCGGCGACGGGTTTCGCGGGACGGGACGTCGCGATGTCTCCGGCGGGGATGCTGGTGGCCACCGGGGGGCGGTCGTTGCTCGTGGCGGGGGCGGAGGGCTGGAGCGCGGTGAGCCTCCCGCCGACCCGCAGCCACTTGGTGGGTGCCCGGCACGTCGTCAGCGGTGCGGTGGGGGCGGCCGCGTACGGCACGATGGGATCGGACGTCGGCGAGGTCGTGGCGCCGGCGGTGACGGTGCCGGGCACCGACGGGGCGCTGCACATCGATCTCCTCACCGGCGCGTTCGAGGTGGTCGGGCGCGACGGCACGTCCCGGGTGGCCGGTACCTACCGCAGCGGGGGCAACTTCCGGGTGTCCGCGTCGACCGGGGAGTTCATCGTCGTCGACGAGAGCGGCATGTTCCGGCTGCGGGGCCGGCTCGCCGACTGGGATACGGCGATCCGCCAGGCGTTCCGCACCCCGTACCCGCCCAACGGGGAGGTGGCGCTGTGGTTCTCGCCGGACGGCGAGCGCTGGCGCCTGCAGCAGGCGCGGGACGGCTTCGGCGCCAGGGGGCTGCCGGTCTCGGTGGCCGCGGGTACCAACCGGGTGGTGGTGGCGGCGGCGAACCCGCCGGGGCCACGCGGGCCGGCCGGAGCAGCCTTGTGGGTGGGCGCGCCGCCAGGCTGAGCCGGCCGACGCTCAGGCGACCGGCCCGGCCGGCTGCCCGAGAATCAGCTGCAGCGCGTCGCCGGCGACGCGGCCCACGTCGCGGTTGGCGTCGACACGATGTATCGCCATGCCGCGGGCTTCGAGGAACGCCACGGCCCGGTCGTGCACGGCTTCGATGACGTCGGCGAGCCGCCGCTCGTCGTACCGGTCGGCCTGCCACTGCTTCACCTGCGTGCGGCGCTCCCGGGTCTCGCGGGTGGCCTCGAGGAAGATCGTCACGTCCGGCCGCAGCGCGTGCTTGTTGAGCTGCCAGAGCCACTCGAGCTCCTCGTCCACCTGCTGCCAGTCGATGTCGCCGGGAGTGGCGGCGTCGGCGGCACCGAGCCGGGCGCCCTGGTACGCGAGGGTCGACAGGTAGTAGCGGTCGCACACCACCCATGCCCCTCGCTCGATCTGGGGGCGGATGTCCTTGGCGACGTGGTCGAGCCGGTCGCCGCTGAAGGCCAGGGCGATCGAGCGCTCGTTGAGCGACGTCTCCCCGATGACGTGGAAGCGGGCCGCCGCACCCAGGGTGCGGGACGTCGGCTCGCTCGTCATGTAGACGTGCTCGGCGACGCCCTCGGCGCGCAGCAGCTCGGTCACCTGCTGCATCTGGGTCGTGGTACCCGAGCCGTCCAGACCCTCGAAGACGACGAAGCGGCCGGGCGGCATCGGCGGGATCATAGCCACCGGTTCTGCCGGACTCCCGGCCCGCCGTAGAGTCGGCGCCGTGCCTGCCCGGCCCGCCATCGACGTCGACCTGGCGGGGGTGATCCTCGCCGTGACCAACGACCAGCCCCGGCTGCTGGCCCGTGCCGGCGAGCCGCCCCGCCTCCCCTCCGGCCGTTTCGACCCCGTCGCCGACTCGACGCTGGACCGCGGGGCGCGGCGGTGGGTGCGGGACCAGACCGGGCTCGAAGTCGGGTACGTCGAACAGCTCTACACCTTCGGCGACCGCGACCGCGGTGCCGCGGCGCAGGCTGCCGGAGGTGGGCGGCTGCTGTCGGTGGCGTACCTCGCGCTGGTCCGGGAGGAGCAGCCCGCGCCCGGCGCCACCTGGCTGCCGATCTACCAGCTGTTCCCATGGGAGGACCACCGGCTGGGCCGGCCGGCCGTGATCCCCGAGGTGATCGCCCCGGCCCTCCTGGCGTGGGCGGCCGCGGCCCCTGACGAGGCCGAGCGAGTGGACCGGACCGAGCGGGCCCAGGTCGCCTTCGGCCTCGGGCAGGCCGCCTGGGACGAGGTGCGGGCGCTGGAGCGGTACGAGCTGCTGTACGAAGCCGGCCTGGTGGCCGAGTATCACGTCGATCGGGGCGAACCGGCCGGGGCGGGCCCGGCGTCGCAGCCGATGGCGCTCGACCATCGCCGGATCGCGGCGACGGCCGTCCAGCGGCTGCGGGGCAAGCTCGGCTACCGCCCGGTCGTGTTCGAGCTGCTGCCGCAGGCGTTCACGCTGCTGGCGCTCCAGCGGGTGGTCGAAGCGCTCGCGGGGGTGCGGCTGCACAAGCAGAACTTCCGGCGCACGGTGGAGCGCGCCGGCCTCGTCGAGGGCACCGGCAGGTACGACACCGCCACCGGTGGCCGCCCCGCCGAGCTGTTCTCGTTCCGGCACGAGGTGCTCCGCGAGCGCCCGCGGTCCGGGGTGCCGCTGCCCGGTCGCTGAGGGAATCGGGCGGTCCGGCGCGTGGTTATACTCATGGTGAGTATAAGGAGACCGTCATGACCACGACCATCCCCGTCGGGCCGGCGCAGGCACTCGACCGGCTGCGGCACGCCCTGCCCGAGCCCGAGGTCGCCGCGATCGCGCCAACCGTCGCCGAGATCGAGCGACTGAAGCGGGAGCGGAACGCCATCGTGCTGGCGCACAACTACATGACCCCCGACATCTACCACTCGGTCGCCGACTACGTGGGCGATTCGCTGGGGCTGGCCCGGGAGGGGGCCGCCACCGACGCCGACGTGATCGTCATGGCCGGCGTCCACTTCATGGCCGAGACCGCCAAGCTCCTCAGCCCGGAGAAGACCGTGCTGATCCCTGACGTGCGCGCCGGATGCTCGCTCGCCGAGTCGATCACCGGGGCCGACGTGCGGCTGTTGAAGGAGCGCTACCCCGGGGTGCCGGTGGTGACGTACGTCAACACCTCTGCCGAGGTCAAGGCCGAGTCGGACGTCTGCTGCACCTCGTCGAACGCCGTCAAGGTCGTGGAATCGCTCGGGGTCGACCGGGTCATCTTCCTGCCGGACGAGTTCCTCGGCCGCTGGGTGGCCTCCCAGACGGACGTCGAGGTCATCCTGTGGTCGGGCCACTGCATGGTCCACGAGCGGTTCACCGCGGAGGAGCTGCGCGACTACCGCTCGTCGCACCCTGGCGTGCAGATCATCGCGCACCCCGAGTGCCCGCCCGACGTGCTCGACGAGGCCGACTTCGTCGGCTCGACCTCCGGCATGATCGGCTGGGTTGGCGAGCACCGGCCGGCCCGGGTCGTGATGGTCACCGAGTGCTCGATGTCCGACAACGTTGCGGTCGAGTACCCGGACGTCGAGTTCGTCCGCCCCTGCAACCTGTGCCCGCACATGAAGCGGATCACCCTCGACCGCATCCGCGACGCGCTGGTGCACATGCGGCACGAGGTCGAGGTTCCCGCGGGCGTGGCAGCTCGGGCCCGGCGCGCGGTCGAGCGCATGCTCCAGGTCTCCTGATGCTCGTCGAGCATCACGAGGCGGTGGTCGTGGGAGCAGGGATCGCCGGGCTCACGGTCGCCCTCGAGCTGGGCGCTGCGATCGTGCTCACCGCGGCGCCCCTGGGCGCGGCGGGGTCGACGGCGTGGGCCAAGGGCGGGATCGCGGCGGCGGTCGGCCACGGCGATTCGGTCCGCCAGCACGCGGCCGACACGATCGCCGTGGGCGCAGGGCTCGGCGACGAGCAGCTCGCCGTGGCGCTGGCCGAGGGCGGGCCGGCGGCGTTGCGGCGGCTCATCGCTCAGGGTGCACGCTTCGACTCGGTCGGCGGCGAGCTGGCCCTGGGCCGCGAAGCGGGTCACCGCACCCGGCGCATCGTGCACGCGGGAGGCGACGCGACCGGTGCCGAGGTGAGCCGGGCGCTCGCCGCGGCGGTGTCGGTTGCCCCCGGCGTCGAGGTGGTCGAGGCGGCTGCGGTGGACCTGGCTCGCCACGAGAGCGCAGTCGGCGGAGTGGTGGCCCGCCATCCCGACGGCCGCGTCGTGCTCCACGCCGCGCCCGCCGTCGTGCTGGCCACGGGCGGGGCGGGGCGGGTCTACGCACGCACCACCAACCCGGCCGACGTGCGGGGCGACGGAGTGGCGATGGCGGCGCGGGCCGGTGCCCGGCTCGCCGATCTCGAGTTCGTGCAGTTCCACCCCACCGCCCTCGCCGCCGACCTCGACCCGATGCCGCTGCTCAGCGAGGCGTTGCGGGGCGAGGGGGCGCAGCTCGTCGACGACGAGGGCGGTCGCTACCTGGCCGGCCTGCACCCTGACGCCGAGCTGGCGCCCCGCGACGTGGTCGCCCGCGCGACCTGGCAGTTGCTCGCCGACGGCCGCAAGGCGTACCTCGACGCCACGATGCTGGACCGGTTCGCCGCTCGCTTTCCCTCCGCATTCGCCGCGGCGCAGGAGGCGGGGCTGGACCCGGCTGCGGACCTGCTGCCCGTGTCTCCGGCCGCTCACTACTTCATGGGCGGCGTGGCCGCCGACGGCCGGGGCCGCACCTCGGTGCCCGGGCTGTGGGTGGTGGGCGAGGCGGCCGCGACCGGCCTCCACGGTGCCAACCGGCTCGCCAGCAACTCGCTGCTCGAGGGAATGGTCTTCGGGGCGCGGGTTGCGTCCGCGGTGCGGCGCGAGCGCCGCCCGGCTCCCCGCCGGCTGGAGGCGCCGCGCATCGTCGAGGATGGAGCTCCGCAGCCCCAGCTGGAGCGGCGGCTGCGGGAGATCATGTGGCGGGACGTCGGCGTGGTCCGGTCCGAAGCGTCGCTACGGCGGGCGCGTGACGAGATCGCCAGGATGTCGCCGCTCGACGCGACGGTTCCCGGGCGCAACCTGAGGCTCGTGGCGAGCTCGATCACCGAGGCGGCGCTGGCGCGCCGGGAGAGCCGCGGCGCCCACTTCCGCAGCGACCATCCCGCCCCCGCGCCGGGCTTGGCGGAGCGGCGCTTCCGGACGCCGCCGCCGGTTCCGGTGGAACCTGTGGCGTGAGCCTGCCGCCCGCCGTCTACCTGCCGGTCGTGCGCCGGGCGCTCGTCGAGGACCTCGGCCTCGCCGGCGACCTGACCACCGACGCGGTCGTGCCGCCCGATGCGCTGGCGAGTGGCCGGGTCGTGGCGCGCCAGCCGGGGCGGGTGGCCGGCATCGACGTGGCCGCCGCCGTGTTCGCCGAGGTCGACCGGGCCGTGGCCGCCAAGCCGCTGGCCGCGGACGGCGACGACGTCGCCGCGGGCGCGGTGCTCGCCGAGGTCGCCGGTCCCGCCGCCCCGATCCTCACGGCGGAGCGCACCGCCCTCAACGTGCTCGGCCGGATGTGCGGCATCGCCACCGCAACCCGCGACCTCGTGGCGCTGGTGGCCGGCACGGGGGCGCGGGTGGCCGACACCCGCAAGACGACGCCGGGCCTGCGGGCGCTGGAGAAGCACGCGGTGCGGACGGGTGGCGGCGTCAACCACCGCTTCGGCCTGCACGACGCGGTGCTCATCAAGGACAACCACCTCGTGCTCGCCGGCGGCGTGGGTGCGGCGGTGGCCGCGGCCCGGGCGCGGGTGGGCCACCTCGTCCAGGTCGAGGTGGAGGTCGAGACGCTCGACCAGCTCGACGAGGCGATCGCCGCCGGCGCCGATGTCGTGATGCTCGACAACATGACCCCCGCCGAGCTTCGGGCTGCGGTGGACCGCGCCGCCGGCCGGGTGGTGCTGGAGGCCTCGGGCGGCATCACCCCGGCGACGATCCGGGTCGTGGCCGAGACCGGCGTCGACCTCATCTCGGTCGGCTGGCTCACCCACAGCGCGCCGATCCTCGACGTGGCGCTCGACCTGGATGGCGGGACGGCTGCCGCAGGCCGCTAGACGATGCCCTCGGGCCGGAACAGGTCGTCGTGGACCCGCAGCGCGAACCGGTCGGTCATGCCGGCGACGTAGTCGATCGCCATCTGCAACGGCCCGGCCGCCTCGTACGAGCGGTAGGTTTCCGGTATCTCGGCCGGGTGGGCCGAGAAGTGGTCGACGAGGTCGCGGATCAGCGCGACGACCCGGCGGGTCTGCGAGCGCACCTCCTCGCGCAGGTAGACCCGGTCGAACATGAAGTCGCGCAGCTCGTGCATGGCGTCGAGCGCTTCCGGCGCCATCGCCACCTCGCCGGTGGCGACTGCGTGGTCGACCACTGCCTGGATCATCGAGTCGATCCACTCCCGGCCCGGCTCGCCGAACACCGCACTCGCCCGGTCGGGCAGCTCGTCGTAGCGGATGATCCCGGCCCGTACCGCGTCCTCCACGTCGTGGGTGAGGTAGGCGATCCGGTCGGCGTACCGGCACACGTCGCCCTCGGGCGTCTCCGGCGGCGGGTCGACCTTCCAACTGTGGGCGCGAATCCCGTCCAGGGTCTCGTGGGTCAGGTTGAGCGGCTCGAGCACCCGGTAGATCCGCACGCTCTGCTCCGAGTGCAGCCACTCGCCGTCGACGTAGGCCGACAGCGCCTCCTCCCCGGTGTGGCCGAACGGCGAGTGCCCGACGTCGTGGCCGAGGCAGATCGCCTCCGCGAGCGGCTCGTTGAGGCCCAGGTAGCGGGCCAGCGACCTTCCGATCTGGGTGACCTGGAGGGTGTGGGTGAGCCGGGTGACGAAGTGGTCGTCCTCCGGGTTGATGAACACCTGCGTCTTGTGCTTGAGCCGCCGGAAGGCCTTCGAGTGGATGATGCGGTCCCGGTCGCGCTCGAACGCGGTGCGATGGGCGTCGGGCGTCTCGCGCTGCTCGCGACCCTGCGAGCGGCTCGACCGCGTGGCCCCGGGTGCCAGCAGCTCGTCCTCGAGGCGCTCGGCCTCCTCCCGGGTCCGATGCACGAACACGCCCACCGTCAGGCCTCCGCCGCCGGGCCGCGGGTGAAGCGGGTGCCGAGGCGCGCCAGCGCGCCCTCGCCCTTCTCGCCCGTGATGATCCGCCGCCGCACTGCGCCCGACACGGTATCGATCGCGAGCACCGTGACGATCGTCAGCAGCAGCACGGTGCCGGCCGCCGGCATCTCCCTGCGCTGCAGCCGTTGCACCAGCTCGTTGCCGACGCCGCCGGCGCCGATCACGCCCAGCACCGCCGAGGCGCGGATGTTGATCTCGAAACGGTAGATCCAGTAGGCGATGATGTTGGGCATCGCCTGCGGCAGTACCCCGAACTTGATCGTGGCAGTCGTGGTGCCGCCCGCAGCCTGGATCGCCTCCAAGGGGCCGGCGTCGATGCCCTCGATCACCTCCGACGACAGCTTGCCGAGCGTGCCGATCGAGTGGATGCCGATCGCAAGCGCCCCCGGGAACGGGCCCAGCCCAAACGCAGGGATCAACATGATCGCCAGCACCAGCTCGGGGAACGCTCGGATCGCGCTCAGCAGGCTCCGCACCGGCGTCGCCACCCAGCGCGGCGCCATGTTGGTGGCAGCCATGAAGGCCAGCGGGAACGAGAAGGCGGCGCCGATGATCGTGCCGACCCACGCCACGTACACCGACTCCAGGATCTTGTCCATGGTCCTGCCGGTCTTCGCCCAGTCGGGCGGGAACATCGCGGCCAGCAGGCTCCACACCGTCCCACCGGGCCGCAGCGCGTCCCAGATGCGGTCGGGCGAGATCTCCAGGCCGAGCGCGGCCCACACGAACGGCACCACGATCACCACGGCCGCCACCCAGCGGATCACCCGGGGCGCGACCGGCCGCGGAGGGCGGGCCGCGGCCACCGCCGTGCTCATACGATCCGCTTCCGGATCGTGACGGAAACCAGCTCGATGAGCATCACCGCCACGAAGATCACGATGACGATGGCCATCACCCGGTCGAACTGGAAGAACGACCGCTGCTCGTTCAGCAGCAGCCCGATTCCGCCCGCCCCGACCAGGCCGATCACCACCGACGCTCGGATGTTGAGCTCGAAGATGTACAGCGCGTAGGCCACGTAGTTGGGCCACACCTGCGGGAACGCGGCGTAGTTCACGACCTGCGAGTGGCGGGAGCCGGCCGCCCGCGCCGCCTCGAGTGGGCCGAGGTCGATCGTGTCGACGGTCTCGGACAGCAGCTTGGCCATGATCGTCATCGAGAACATCACCATCGCCAGCGCGCCGGCGAACGGGCGGCCGAACCCCACCGCGGTTGCGAAGAAGATGCCCCAGAAGAGGTCGGGGATGGTGCGGAGCACGTTCATCACCGTGCGCGCCACCCAGTACACCGGGCCGTTGTACGAGGTCGGGCGGGACGCGAGGAACGCCACCGGCAGGGCGATCAGGCAGCCCAGCGTGGCCCCGACGATCGCGATCTGGATCGTCTCGATCATGGGGTCGAGGATCTGCAGCTCGTCGGGCGCGCCCAGCACGTCGGGCCACGTCCACTGCGGCGGCCAGAACTCCCGGGCCAGCTCGCCGAGCCGGTCGAACTGGTTGACGATCTCGACGAACGAGAACCCGATCTTGTTGGCGCTGAACAGCGTGGCCACCGCTGCGACGCCCACCGCCACCAGCGCGGGCGACCCGACGTACAGCGCCAGTCCGGCGCCCGCACCCAGCAGCGTCACCAACCCGCCGGCCCAGGCGAAGAACGCGGCGTCGAGCGGCTGGGTCTCGCCGGCCTCGATGGCCCGGTTGCCCAGCTCCTCCAGGTAGCCGATCCCCTCCCCCCACTGCAGCACCAACACGCCCGCCGCCGCCCACGCCAACGCCGCCGGCACCACCGCCCAGCCCAGCGCCCGGTCCCGCCGCCACAGCACGAACGCCAGCCCGGCCCCGGCCACCAGCCACCCCGGCGCGGTAGCCAGCGACTCCGCCAACGACACCGGCCCCGCCCGCCCGTCGAGCACGACGTCGACGAGCGCGAACCCGGCGCCGAACGCCACCACCAGCAAGGCCCCGTCGCCCCAGGTGGCGAGCAAACCTCGCCACCACAGCACCGCGGCGACGGCACACCCGGTCAACCCACCCCAGAGGAACGCCGTGTCTTCACCGACCAGCCCGGCGACGGCGGCGCCGACGACCATCGCCAGCAATGGGACGAGGAAGGGCCCGGACCGCGCCGGGGGGCGAGGCCGGCCGGCCGGCGCTGGCGGCGTCGGGGAGGTCACACTTCCAGGAGGTCGTCCGGGGTGATGGCTCGGCCGTAGATCTGGCGCAACACGGCGTCGTCGACGTCGGCGACGTCACCGTCGAACACCAGCTCGCCGCCCTGCAGCCCGATCAGCCGCTTGCCGTACAGCCGGGCGAGGTCGAGGAAGTGCAGGTTGACCAGCGTGGTGATTCCCAGCTCCCGGTTGATGCGCTGCAGGTCGCCCATCACCATGTGCGAGGTGACCGGGTCGAGCGACGCCACCGGCTCGTCGGCGAGGATCACCTTGGGGTCTTGGGCGAGAGCGCGGGCGATCCCCACCCGCTGCTGCTGCCCGCCCGAGAGATTGCTCGCCCGCACGTAGGCCTTGTCGACGATGCCGACCCGCTCCAGCGACTGGAGGGCGAGCTCGCGGTCGCCCTCCGGCCACAGGCCCAGCAGCGACCGCCAGCGGGGGACCATCGACAGCCTGCCCATCAGCACGTTCGTCATCACCGGCGACCGGTTCACCAGGTTGAACGTCTGGAAGATCATGCCGATATCCGAGCGGATCTCCCGCAGCTCCCGGGGCGACGCGCCCCGCACCTCCCGTCCGGCCACCCGGACCGAGCCCTCCGTGATCGGCACCAGCCCGTTTATCGCTCGCAGCAGGGTCGACTTACCCGCCCCGGACAGCCCCACCACGACGACGAACTCGCCGGCGGCGATGTCGAGGCTGACCCCGTCGAGGGCGCGCAGGCCGCCCGAGTAGACGACAGACAGGTTGCGGATCTCGATCATGCGGGGGGAGCATACGGAGCGGGAGCCACCCGCCGGGGGTGGTCCCGGTCCCGGTCGCGGGCTCCCCGCTAGTCCTCGGTGACGCCGAGCTGCTCGGCCGCGCGCCGCACGATGTCGAAGTCGGCCTCGACGGCCGGGCGGATGTCGGTCCAGCCGTACACCGTGTCGAGCACCTCCTGGCCCTCCTCGGTGGTGAGGTAGTCGGCGACTGCGTCGAAGAACGCCTGCTTGAGGCTGTCCGGCAGCTCGCCGCGCACTGCGACGACGTCGTTGGGGATCTCGGGCGTGATGTTGAACACCACCACCTCCGTACCGACGTCCGGGCTCTCCTCGCGGAGCGACCGGCGGGCGTCGTCGAACGACACGCCGACCTCGAAGTCGTCCTGGTACACCGACGCCACGGTGTCGGTGTGGGAGCCGAGGAACTCGAAGTCGATGTCGGCTTCGAGGTCGAAGCCGCCCTCGAGCAGCTGGAGGCGGGGGAACACCGATGCGGAAGTCGACGTGGGGCTGCCGAAGCCCACCCGCTTGCCCCTGATCTGCTCCAGCGACCCGATACAGGCCATGCCGGGCGCGACCGCGGTGCCGTCCTCGAGCAGCTCGGGCTCGGTGTTGCCAGGCTCCCAGCCCACCTGGAGCGCCACCACGTCGGCCGGGTCCTTCAGCACGACGTCGCCGTTCTCGTTCTCGAGGGCGCCGACCCGGGGGGGCTCGACATTGCAGACTTCGTCGGCCAGCTCGGCCTGGGTGAACCACTGCCCGTGGTAGGTGGCCGAGCCGAAGCGGATCGACTGAATGAGGGGCTCGATGTCGTCGTACTGCTGCTTCGCCTGGACGTAGCCGAACGGGCCGAAGGCGCCGAAGTCGACCTGGCCGCTGCCGAGGGCGACCACGAGGCCGTTGTAGTCGCTGGTCACGATGCCCTCGACCTCGATGCCGAGGCGCTCGGCGAGCGCGTCCATGAAGGGCTGGATGTTGTCCTCCAGCGTCTCCTGGCGCTCCGAAGGGATGAAGCCGACGACGATCTTCTCCGGCCAATCGTCCGGCACGCCGCCCTCGACGGCGGTGGTGGTGGTCTCGGCGACGGCCGTCGTCGACGTCTCGTCGACCATCTCGGCGGTCGTGGTGGTGGCGTCGACCACGCCGGCGGACGTCGTGGTGGTGCTCGTGGAGTCGCCGCACGCAGTGGCGAGCAGGGCAATCGTGGCGAGCGCGACGAGCAGATGCTTGGTGGTCATGGGGGTCCTCATCTGTCGACAGGCAGTGAGCCGGCGCCAGGGTAGCGGTGGCCCGCCCCGCCGACTCCTCGGCCGATTCCTCGGCCGGTTCCTCGGCCTAGTGCTCGGCCGGTTCCTCGGCGAGGCCCTCCACCACCGACAGGAAGTCGTCCCAGCTCTGCACGTCCCGCACGCCGGGGATCGGGTCGTTCCACGGCCGGATGAAGCGGCACACCACCGCCTCGGGGCGTGCCCGATGGATGCGCCGGAGCTGATGGGGAGCGTCCTCCAGGTATACGTCGCACGGCACCTGCCATTTGCGCCACGTGACGTGCACCTCCCTGGTCGGCAGCCGGTGCTCGGCGATCCACGCGAAGGTGTCCGACACGGCCCAGTCCGGCTTGGTGGTGATGACGACGATCTCGTGGCCGGCCTTGGCGAGGCGCTCCAGCGCCGGTACGGCGTCGGCGTAGGTGTCGAGGTTGCGGAAGAGGCTGCCGTCGCCGAAGTGGTCGCGCGCCCATGCCCAGAACGCATCCATGTCGGGGAAGTGGGTGAGCTGGTGCAGCCCGTCCCACTGCTGAACCGCGTCCATCGGCAGGTCCGCTGCGAACTGCTCGTTGTATCGCTCGATCCAACCGGCGTTGAAGTCGGCGACGACGCCGTCCAGATCGATACCCAACCTCATGACGGGGCGCAACTTAGCGACGCCGGAAAGACGCAGAGGCGATCCGAGACGGAGAACCCGAGCCGCGCAACACGCGGTACGGGGTTGGTACCAGGCCGGCGCGCTAGCGCCGGCCACGCGCAAAGCTCCGACGAGCGCGGCAGCCGCAGTTCGGCGAGCCTGCAACATCCGGCACCGCAACCCGACGCTCGCCCGAACTGCCATGTGAGACCGGGCTGTTCATCGCGAGTTGCCTCCTCATACAATGCGGCGGGTGGAATATCAGGCGCTGTACCGGAAGTATCGGCCGCAGACGTTCGGTGAGGTGGTGGGGCAGCGGCACGTCACCGAGACGCTGGCGCACGAGGTCACCGAGGGCAAGGTCGCGCACGCCTACCTGTTCGCAGGGCCGCGGGGCACCGGGAAGACCACCACCGCGCGCATCCTCGCCAAGGCGCTCAACTGCCCCAACCGCACCGCCGAGGGCGAGCCCGACAACACCTGCGATTCCTGCGTCGCGGTCACCGACGGCACCTCGCTCGACGTCATCGAGCTGGACGCCGCGTCGCACAACAAGGTCGAGGACATCCGGGAGATCCGGGTCAACGTCGGCACGGTCGCCTCGGTGGGCGGCGCGCACCGGGTCTACATCCTGGACGAGGCCCACATGCTGTCGCGAGCCGCGGGCAACGCGCTGCTGAAGACCCTGGAGGAGCCGCCCGAGCACGTCATCTTCGTCCTGGCCACGACCGAGCCCTACAAGCTGCTCGACACCATCCGCAGCCGCGCGCAGCGCTTCGACTTCCACCCCATCCCCGGTGAGACGCTGGCCGCCTACCTCGGGGAGCTGGCGGGGCGGGAGGGCTACGAGCTGGCGCCGGAGGCTGCGTCGGTGATCACCCACCACGCCCGCGGCTCGGCGCGTGACGCGCTGAGCCTGATGGAACAGGTGGCCGCGTTGGGCGGGGGAGCGGTGACCGCCCGCGGCGTCGGGCGAGCGCTCGGGCTCGCCGACCGGGAGGCGTTTGAGCGGCTGGTGGGCGCCATCGACGAAGGCGACGCAGCCGGGGCGCTGGCGCTCGTCGCCGCGCTGGCCGCCGAGGGCGCGGACCTGCGCCGTTTCGTGGCCGACTCGCTCGAGTTCTTCCGCGGGCTCTTCCTGGCGCACTACGCGCCCAACATGGAGGAGATCGTCGACGAGGGGACCGACGTCATCGAGCAGTGGCGCAAGCAGGCGGCCCGGCTGTCGTCGGCCCAGGTGCTACGCGCCCTCGACGAGCTGGGGGACGCGCTCACCCAGCTCCGGGAGGGGCGCGAGGAACGGCTGGTCCTGGAACTCGCCCTGCTGCGGCTGGTCCGCCCCGAGACCGCCTCCGACACCGGGGCGCTGGCGGCTCGGCTCGACCGCGTCGAGGACCGGTTGCGCAGGCTGGCGAGTGCGGCTCCGGCGCAGGCGGCGGAGCGGGAGGCGCCGCCTCCGGCGGCGGCTGCCGCGCCTGTCAGCCCTTCTGCACCGTTCGCGGCCGCCTCGGATGAGCCGAAGGCCGAAGAAGAGGAGCCGGCCCCGGAGGCGCCCCCCGAGGAGCGGCCCGACCTGGCTCCGGTGGAGGGGCTGGACCTGGCTGCCGTCGAGACCGTCTGGCCGGCGCTCGTGACGCGGGTGCGCGACGCCGTCGGCCCGCGCCGCAACGCCCTGCTGCGCGAGGCGAAGCCGGCCAGCGTGGAGGGGGCGACGGTGGTGTTGTCCGTCGCGGAGCACATGAAGTTCCACTTGGAGCAGCTCAAGGCGGACGAGGAGCTGCGGGAGGTCGTCGAGCGGGAGGCGGCCGAGCTGCTGGGGGGCGGGGTGACGGTCCAGTACCGGGAGGAGGAGGTGGCCGAGCAGCCGTCGCTGCTCGGCGAGGACGAGATCCCGGCCGCCCACGAGCTGGTCGACGCCGGGGAGGGCGGGATCGACCCCGCCGAGCTCGTCGTCGACATGCTCGGCGGCCAGGTGGTCGAAGACGGCGCGCCCGGCGAGGGCTGACGCCGTGCCCGGGATGGCGGCGAGCGACTGGTAACCTCTCCGCTCATGCCTCCCCAACCCGACATGCGCAAGCTGCTGCAGCAGGCGCAGCAGATGCAGGCCCAGGTGGCCCAGGCCCAAGAGGAGCTGGCGAGCCGCGAGTTCGAGGCGACCGCCGGCGGCGGCGCAGTGGCCGCCACGGTCACCGGTGACGGCAAGGTCGTCTCGGTGACGTTCGTCGACCCCGAGCTGCTGGTCCCCGCCGACGCCGAACTGGTCGGCGACCTGGTGGTGGCCGCCGTCAACCAGGCGCTCGCCGCGGCGCAGTCGGCGACGATGGACGCCATGGGTGGCGCCGCCGGTCTCGACCTCGGCGACCTCGGCGGGCTGGGCGGCCTGCTCGGCGGCTGATGTTCGAGCCGCCGGTCCAGCGGCTCGTCGACGAGCTGGCCCGCCTCCCCGGCATCGGCCGCAAGAGCGCGCAGCGGCTCGCGTTCCACCTCCTGGCCGTCGAGCAGGCCGACGCCGTGCGCCTGGCCGAGGCGATCGTCGACCTGCGGGAGCAGGTGAAGCTGTGTGCTCGCTGCTTCAACGTCACCGGGGAGGTCGAATGCTCGGTGTGCCGCGACCTGCGGCGCGACCCGGCGACGATCTGCGTGGTGGAGCGTCCGCAGGACATCGTGGTCGTCGAGTCGACCCAGGAGTTCCATGGCCGCTACCACGTCCTCGGGGGTGCGATCTCACCGATCGCGGGCATCGGTCCCGACCAGCTTCGTATGCGCGAGCTGGTCGCCCGAGTCGACGCCGAGGGCGTCAAGGAGGTCATCGCCGCCACCAACCCGACCGTCGAGGGCGACACCACCGCCATGTACCTGGCGCGGCTGCTGAAGCCGCTGGGCGTGAAGGTCACCCGCCTCGCCAGCGGCCTGCCGGTGGGCGGCGACCTCGACTACGCCGACGAGCTGACGCTGGGCCGGGCGCTGGCCGGCCGCCAGGAGCTGTAGGCCACGGCCCGGTCCATGCTGATCCTGCTGGTCGAGCCCTACTTCGGCGGCTCGCATCGGGCCTGGGCCGAGGGCTACGCCCGACACAGCGCGCACGAGGTGGTGCTGGTCACCCACGAGGCCCGCTTCTGGAAGTGGCGCATGCACGGCAGCCACGTCACGCTGGCGGCCGCCGCTGCAGCGCGCCTCGCGGGCCGGCGGCCCGACGCGGTGCTGGCGTCGTCGATGCTCGACCTGGCCGGGTTCCTCGGCGCGGCCCGCTCCGTCGTCGGCCACGCGCCGGCCGTTCTCTACATGCACGAGAACCAGCTCACCTACCCGCCCGTGCCCGGCGAGGCGCTCGACTACAC
>JBFKDA010000006.1:0-27391 GCA_041619955.1 Acidimicrobiia bacterium
CCACCCCGCTGACGTTCATCAACGAGGTGACCCACTGGTGGGACGGGTCGCAGATCTACGGCAGCGACCAGGCCACCCAGGACCGGCTCCGCAGCGGCGTCGACGGCAAGCTGCGGCTCGACGACGGCGGCACCCTGCCGCGCGACCGCAAGGGCGTCGAGGAGTCGGGCATGGTGCGGAACTGGTGGGTGGGGTTGGCGATGCTCCACAACCTCTTCGCTCGCGAGCACAACGCCATCTGCGACCACCTCAAGGAGCACCACCCCGACTGGGACGACGACCGGCTGTTCAACGTCGCCCGCTTGGTCAACGCCGCGGTGATGGCGAAGATCCACTCGATCGAGTGGACCCCGGCGATCCTGCCCAACCCGGGCCTCGCACTCGGGTTGAACTCGAACTGGTACGGGATGCTCACGTACCGCTTCCGCAAGGAGCAGGACCGCAGGACGGTGTCCGACGTCAACGTCCGCAACCCCGAGCTGGGCGGTGTGGTCGGCAACCCGCTGAACAAGCACGGCTCGCCCTACGGCCTCACCCAGGAGTTCGTGGAGGTCTACCGCCTCCACTCGCTGCTCCCCGAGACGCTCCGGTTCCGCCGCCACGACACCGGCGAGGAGATCGACGAGGTCGCGTTCCCCGCCACCCGCCAGGCCGGCTCCGGCAAGGTGACCGACCGGGTCGGTATGGCCGACCTCTTCTACTCGTTCGGCAACCAGCACCCCGGCAAGCTGGAGCTCAACAACTTCCCCCGCTTCATGCAGGAGCTGAGCATCCCGGGCAACCCCGTGTTCGACATGGGCGCGATCGACGTGTTGCGGGCCCGCGAGCGGGGCGTGCCCCGGTACAACGAGTTCCGCCGTCAGCTCGGCTTGAACCCGATCCGCACGTTCGAGGACCTCAACCCCGACTACGCGGCGAAGCTGTCCGACATCTACGGCGGCGACGTGGAGAAGGTCGACCTGCTGGTCGGGACGCTCGCCGAGTCGCAGCGGCCCACGGGCTTCGGCTTCGGCGAGACGATGTTCCAGATCTTCATCCTCAACGCCACCCGCCGCCTCCAGTCCGACCGCTTCTACACCGACGACTACCGGGAGGAGATCTACTCCAAGGAGGGCATGGAGTGGGTCGACCGGTCCAGCTTCAAGAACGTGATCCTGCGCCACTACCCGGAACTGAGGTCGTCCGGCCTGGCCAACGTCAAGAACGCCTTCGAGCCGTGGGACGTGGGGGAGCTCGACCCGGATCGGCATCCGTTGCGAGCGTTCGACCCGGAGCTGAAGAAGGACCCGTGGAAGGGCGACGCACCGGCCGCCTGACCGACGGGCGGGAGGCGCCTGCAGCAAGCCCCGGTTGGCAGCAACGAAGGGGTTGAATTCACGGTTGCGGTGAGATACGATCGAACACATGTTCGATACGCTCATCCCAATGGTGCAGACCCGGGCGCCGGCCGTCCAGCCCCGGCCTGCGGGTGCCGAGCCCCTGCCGCCGGGCGTGGAGTCGCTGCCCCCGGGCGTCGTGTCGCTCCCGCCTGGCCTGGAGTCCCTGCCGCCGGGCGTCGTGTCGCTCCCGCCTGGCCTGGAGTCCCTGCCGCCGGGCGTCGGTACGTTGCCGCCCGGGCCGCAGCTCGCCTCGGTGCTGGCGGACGTGGACATCCGCGAGGTCTCCGGTCACGACCGGGTGGTGGTGCTGGCCGCCTGGGAGCGGATGCGGGCCTGGGCCACGGCGCAGTCGTACGACGCGATGGCGGCCATCGCCGAGGCGCTCCACGACGACTCCGGCTGTCACGATCCGTCCCAGGAGGCGCACGGGTGGGACGAGGAGGCCGCCGCCGCCGAGATCAGGGTGGCCCTGCGGCTCACCCGCCGTACCGCCGACTACCACCTCGCCTTCGCCCACCGGCTGTGTGGCCAGCCCGCGGTGCTGGCGGCGCTGCGGCGGGGGAGCATCGACGTGGCGCGCGCCCGGGTCCTGCTCGACGAGACCGGCCACCTGCCGGAGCGCGCCGCAATGGCGGTCATCGACGAGGTCGTCGGCGTCGCCGGCACCAAGACCACCACCCAGCTCCGCCGCCGCCTCCGCAAGCTGTGCCTGACCGCCGATCCCGACGATGCCCGGGCTCGCTACGACCACTCCGTGGCCGACCGGCGGGTCGTCACCGAGCGCGAAGCGGCTGGGACCGCCAACCTGCTTGGCCTCGACCTTCCGCCCGACCGGGTCCAGCAAGCCATCGCCCACGTCAACCAGCTCGCCCGGTCCCTGCGCCGCGACGGTGAGACGCGCACCATGGACCAGCTCCGGGCCGACGTGCTACTCGACCTGCTGGCCGGCCACGGCGCCCCCGACGCCGGCCGGGGCACCGTGACCCTCCACGCCGACCTGGCCACCCTTGCGGGGCTCGCCGAGCTCCCGGGCGACCTCGGCGGGTACGGCCCGATCGTCGCCGACCTCGCCCGCCAAGTCGCCGGGCGCCACCCCGACGTGCCCTGGCGCTACGCCGTCACCGACCCCGACTCCGGCCGGCTGATCGCGACGGGGACCACTCGCCGCCGCCCGCGCGCTCCCCAACGCCGCTTCGTCGAGTTGCGCGACCCCACCTGCATCTTCCCCGGCTGCGTGACCCCGTCAACGGGGTGCGACCTCGACCACCGCATCCCGTGGGCCGACGGTGGCCCAACCGACGCCGACAACCTCGCGCCGCTCGACCGGCCCGACCACGTCCTCCGCCATCGCGCCGGCTGGACCTGGCAACCCCACGGCGACACCGACTACCTCTGGACCTCCAGACTCGGCCACCGCTACACCACCAGCGGCCAACCACCCTGACGGCCCGCGGCTCGGTACTCGCCGCCCTGCCTCCAACTCGCGCGGCACGCTGGTCGTCCCGGCCCTGCCGGGTATCCTCGCCCACCATGCGCTGGTCCCAGGCTTTCATCCCCACGCTGCGCGACGACCCGGCCGACGCCGAGGCGGTCAGCCACAAGCTGCTCGTCCGGGGCGGCTTCATGCGCCAGCTCATGGCGGGGTCGTACTCGATGCTGCCGCTCGGACATCGGGTCGCCACCAAGGTGTCGAACATCATCCGTCAGGAGATGGACCGCATCGGCGGCCAGGAGTTCCTGCTGCCGGTCGTGCATCCTGCCGAGGTCTGGAGGAAGTCCGGCCGCTGGGACGACGTCGAGGGCATCCTCGTCAAGTTCAAGGACCGCAAGGAAGCCGACCTGACGCTGGCGTTCACCCACGAGGAGGTGTTCGCGCTGCTCGCCACCGAGCTGGGTTCGTACCGGGAGCTGCCGCAGCTCTGGTACCACCTCCAGACGAAGTTCCGGGACGAGGCCCGGCCCAAGAGCGGCCTGCTGCGGGTCCGGGAGTTCATCATGAAGGACTCGTACAGCCTCGACATCGACCCAGCCGGCCTCGACGTGCAGTTCGAGCGCCACCGCGGCGCGTACACGCGCATCTTCGACCGGTTCGGCCTGGCGGCCACCGCTGTCGAGGCCAGCTCGGGCACCATGGGCGGATCGGAATCGGTGGAGTTCACCGTGCCCAGCGACGCCGGTGAGGACCACATCGCCCGGTGCTCGTGCGGGTACGCCGCCAACGTCGAGCGGGCGACCAGCCGGGTTCCTCCGGTCGACGACGAAGCGTGGGACGGCGAGCCCGAGCGGTTCCCCACGCCGGGCATCCGCACGATCGCGGCGCTCGCCGAGGTCGGCGACTTCGCCGCCGCCGACCGTCAGATCAAGACCATGGCCTACGTCGCCGACGGCCAGCTCACGCTGGTGCTGCTGCGAGGCGACCACGAGCTGATGGAGCAGAAGCTGGTCGACGGGCTGGGCACCGCCCACATCCGCCCCGCCCATGCCGACGAGATCCAGATCGCGCTCGGTGCGCTGCCCGGCAGCCTCGGCGCGGTGGGTGTCGACCACCTCCCGGTGATCGCCGACCCGGCGCTGGAGGGCCGTCACAACCTGGTGACCGGCGCCAACGAGGATGACTGGCACCTGCGCGGCGTCGACGTGGCCCGCGACGTCAAGGTCGCCCGCTGGCTGGACGTCCGCGCCGTCAAGGCGGGCGAGCCGTGCGTCGACTGCGGCGAACCGCTGATCGTCGAGAAGGTGATCGAGGTCGGCCACATCTTCAAGCTCGGTACCCAGTACTCCGAGGCGATGGGCGCCACCGTCCTCGATCCCGACGGCGAGGAACGGGTCATCTGGATGGGCTCGTACGGCATCGGCGTGGGCCGCAGCATGGCGGCCATCGTCGAGGTCCACCATGACGAGGCCGGCATCGTCTGGCCGGTGGAGGTCGCCCCGTACGAGGTGGTCATCACGGTGCTGCGGGCCGAGACCGGGCCGCCGCTGGAGGCCGGCGAGCGGCTGTACGGCGAGCTCCAGGAGCTCGGCATCGACGTCCTCCTCGACGACCGCGAGGAGCGGCCCGGCGTCAAGTTCGCCGACGCCGAGCTGGTCGGCATCCCCTACCGCATCACGGTCGGGCCGCGCGGGCTCGAGAACGGTGTGGTCGAGGTCACCGCCCGCCGCGACGGTGCCGGCGCAGAGGTGCCCATCGACGCCGTTGCCCGTCACATCGCGGATCGGGTGGCCGCCGACCGCGGCTAGCGCCCTGTTCCACCGGGGGTGAGTGACGGCAACCGCCGGTGTATACTTGCGCCAACTGAAGGACGCACTGTGGAGGTGGGCCCGGGCCCGCCTTCTTTGCTGAGGAGTTGCGATGGGCGACGTCGTGGAGCGGCTGTGGAAGCTCTTCGACCCGTACCTCGCGGCCGAGGGCGTCGAGCTGGATGACCTCCGGCTCGGCGGGCCCGGCGGTGGCCGGCTGCTCCAGGTGACGGTCGATGCCGACGGCGGCATCGACGTCGACCGGATCGCCCGGCTGGCGCAGGGTCTGTCCCGGCTCCTCGACGAGGAGGACCCGGTACCCGGCTCGTACCGGCTCGAGGTGTCGTCGCCGGGTTTGGAGCGCAAGCTCCGGCGCCCGGCGCACTACCGCAAGTCGGTGGGGCGGCAGGTGAAGGTGAAGACCTTCGCCCCGGTCGCCGGCACCAAGGTGCACACCGGCGTCCTCGACGAGGTCGACGACGACGGCTTCGTCCTACAACTGAACGATGGCGACCGCCGGATCGGGTTCGGAGAGGTCGCTTCGGCGCAAACAGTCTTCACTTGGGAGAAGGCGCCGAAGCCCGGCCGGCGGCGCGAATGAGGTGACGTGATGGACTACAACCTGCTCGAAGCACTGGAGCTCATCGAGCGCGAGAAGGGCGTGCCGGCCGAGACGATCCTCGACGCGCTGGCGAACGCGCTCGTCTCGGCCTACAAGCGCACCCCGGGCGCGGCCGAGGAGGCCCGGGTCACCATCGACCCCGACTCCGGCGACATCCAGGTGTACGGGCAGGAGCTGGACGAGGACGGCAACGTCACCCGGGAGTGGCCGGACACGCCGGACGACTTCGGCCGGATCGCCGCCCAGACCGCCAAGCAGGTGATCATGCAGCGGCTGCGCGACGCCAAGCGCGAGCAGGTGTTCGACCTCTATGAGGGCCGCGAGGGCGACCTGGTCACCGGCATCGTCCAGCAGTCCGACCACCGCTACGCGATCCTCGACCTCGGCAACGCCGAGGCGCTGATGCCTTCGTCGGAGCGGATCCCGTACGAGCGCCTCGAGCGTGGCGCCCGCGTGAAGGCCTTCATCCTCGAGGTGCGGGGCGAAGCGAAGGGACCGCAGATCGTCGTCAGCCGCAGCCACCCCGAGTTCGTCCGCTCGCTGTTCGAGCTGGAGGTGCCCGAGCTGGCCGAGGGCGTGGTGGAGATCAAGGTCATCGCCCGCGAGCCCGGGCACCGCACCAAGATCGCCGTCGCCTCCAGCGACGCCAACGTCGACCCCGTCGGCGCCTGCGTCGGCTCGCGCGGCTCGCGGGTGCGCCAGGTCGTCAACGAGCTGCGCGGCGAGAAGGTCGACGTCGTCGAATGGCGGGAGAACTCCCAGCAGTTCATCGCCGAGGCGCTGAGCCCCGCCCGGGTCAAGGAAGTCCGGATCGACGAGGAGGAGAAGCAGGCGACGGTCATCGTGCCCGACTTCCAGCTCTCGCTCGCGATCGGCAAGGAGGGCCAGAACGCCCGCCTGGCCGCCCGGTTGACCGGCTACAAGATCGACATCCAGTCGGAGAGCCAGGACCTCGGCCTCGTCGACGCCTCCGGCCAGCCCGTGCCGAAGCCCGGCGAGGAGGCGCCTGCCGAGGCTGCCGCCGAAGCCGCCGAGGCCGAGGCGAGCGAGGCTGCCGCAGAGACCGCCACCGAAGCCGCCGAGGCCGCCGAGGCTGAGACGAGCGAGGCCGCCGCCGAGAGCGCTGAGACTGCCGAGACCGCCGACACCGCCGCAGAGACCGCCGAGGCTGCCGCCGCCACGGCCGAGGAGAGCACCGCAGAGACCGCCGAGACCGCCGATACCGCCGTAGAGACCGCCGAGCCTGCCGCCGCCACGGCCGAGGAGAGCACCGAGGAGGCGCCGGCCGAGCCTGCCGCCGCCACGGCCGAGGAGAGCACCGAGACGGACGTCGAGAGCGTCGCGGCCGCCACCGAGGTCGAGACGCCGGTCGAGGAGATCGCGGCGGCGACGGCCCAGGCTGACAGCAGCGCTGGCGACGACGCAGAAGCCGGCGAGCCAGAGGCCGGCGATGCAGCAGCAGCGGCTGACGACGTGCGTGGCGAGCAAGAGCAAGAGAAGGAGTCGGCGGGGGCCTGATCCCCGGAGTTATGGCGAAGACCCGTGTCTACGAGTTGGCCCGCGACCTGGGCGTCGAGTCCAAGGACGTGCTGGAGCGCGCCCTGGAACTCGACATCGAGGTGAAGACCGCGTCCTCCGGCCTCGACGAGGACGCCGAGGCACTCATCCGCCTGGCGTTCGAGGACGCCGGCGGCACCGCCAACGGCGAGGTCGCCGTCGCCGAGCCGCCCAGAGCCGAGGAGCCCGCCCCGCAGCCGGCTCCGGAGCCGGCGACGTCTCCCGCCGCTGCCGACGAGCCCGCCGCTGCGCCGGTCGAAGAGGCGGGCCAGGCGCCCGCCGCCGAGGCCGCCGACGCCGTCGCCGACGCCGTCGCCGATGCCGACGCCGACGCGGAGCCGGGTGGGCTGATCTCGCTCGAGGTGATGGAGGGCATCACGGTCAAAGACCTCGCTGACCAGATGAAGCGCGGGGTCGGCGGTCTGGTGAAGGCGCTGATGGAGATGGGCGAGATGGCCAGCGCCAACGCGCCGGTGCCGCCGGGGGCGCTGCCGGCGCTCGCCGAGCAGTTCGGCTACGTGGTGACCGAGGTGGCGGCCCCCGAGGTCGAAGAGGAGGCCCCCGCCCCGCCCGAGCGTCCCGTCTACGAGGACGACGAGGCCGACCTCCGCCCCCGGGCCCCGGTGGTGACGGTCATGGGCCACGTCGACCACGGCAAGACCCAGCTTCTCGACACGATTCGCGAGGCGAACGTCGTCGCCGGCGAAGCGGGGGGCATCACGCAGCACATCGGCGCGTACCAGGTCGAGCGTGCCGGCGGTGGCCGGCTCACGTTCATCGACACGCCCGGCCACGAAGCGTTCACCGCGCTGCGGGCGCGGGGCGCCAACGTCACCGACATCGTCATCCTCGTGGTCGCCGCCGACGACGGGGTCATGCCGCAGACCGCCGAGGCGATCAGCCATGCTCGCGCCGCGGGCGTGCCGATGGTCGTCGCCATCAACAAGATCGACCTGGCGGCCGCCGATCCGCACAAGGTGCGCGCCCAGCTCACCGAGCACGAAGTGGTGGTGGAGGAGCTGGGCGGCGACGTCGTGAGCGTCGAGGTGTCGGCGCTGGAGAACCTCGGCATCGACGACCTGCTGGAGGCCGTCGACCTGGTCGCCGAGTTGGAGGAGCTCAGGGCCAACCCGGAGGCTCCCGGGTCCGGCGTGGTGATCGAGGCGCAGCTCGACAAGGGTCGCGGCCCGGTGGCGACGGTCATCGTCCTACGCGGCACGCTGCGGGTGGGCGACTCGCTGGTGGCCGGGGCCGTCGCCGGGCGGGTTCGTGCGATGTTCGACGAGAACGGCGAGCAGGTGAAGGAGGCGGGCCCCAGCACCCCGGTGCTCACGATGGGCTGGTCGGAGGTGCCCACCGCCGGCGACTGGTTCGAGGTCGCCGCCGACGACAAGGAAGCGCGCAACATCGCCCAGCAGCGGCTCGACGAGATGCGCGCCACGGAGCTCGTCGTCCCGACGGCCCAGGAGCGCCTCACCCAGCTCCTCGAGCAGCTGCGGGCCGACGACGTCACCGAGCTGCGGATCATCATCAAGGCCGACGCCCACGGCTCGCTCGAGGCGATCCGGGACGCAGTCCGCAAGATCGGCCGGGAGGACGCCACGGTCGAGGTCATCCACGCCGCGGTCGGGGGCATCACCGAGAACGACATCGTGCTCGCCGAAGCCTCCGAGGCGCTCGTGTTCGGCTTCAACGTCCGCCCCGACGGCCCAGCCCGGCGCGCCGCAGAGCAGAAGGGCGTCGAGCTGCGGACGTACCGCATCATCTACGAGCTGCTGGACGACGTCGAGGCGATCCTCGTCGGCCAGCTCGCACCGGAGGAGCAGGAGAGCCTGCTCGGCGCCGCCGAGGTGCGGGCGACGTTCCGGGCGCCCCGGTACGGCATGGTCGCGGGCTGCTACGTCACCGAGGGCGAGATGGTCCGCAACGCCCGGGTCCGCCTCGTGCGCGACGGCGTCGTGGTGTACGACGGCAAGATCGGGTCGCTGCGGCGGTTCAAGGAGGACGTGCCGCGGGTGGCCTCCGGCTTCGAGTGCGGCATCGGCCTCGAGAACTTCCGCGACGTCAAGGAAGGCGACGTGCTCGAGTCCTACGAGGTGCGCGAGGTGGCCCGCACCTAGCCATGCACGCCGCCGCAATGCGGGTGGAACTGCGTATCCCCGGCGTCAACTCGCTGAAGGAGAAGCGCTCGAAGGTGAAGGCTTTGATGTCGCTGCTGACCCGCAAGTTCCCGGTCGCGGCCGCCGAGGTGGGGCACCAGGACCAGTGGCGGCGCGCCACCATCGGGGTCGCGGTCGTGGCCGCCCAGCACGGCCAGCTCGAGCGCCTGCTGCATTCGCTCGAGCGGCTCATCGACGCGCAGCCCGATTTCGAGGTGCTCGAGGTCGGGATCGGCTGGATGGAGCCGGCGTGAGCAAGCCGGCCCGCACGCCCCGCATGCGCAAGGTCAACGAGCTGCTGCGCGAGGTGATCGCCGACGAGGTCCCCGACCTCCAGGATCCCCGGATCGGTTTCGTCACGATCACCGGCGTCGACACCGCGCCCGACCTCCGCAACGCCCGGGTCTACTTCTCGGTCCTCGGCACCGCCGAAGAGGTCGAGCAGTCCCGCGAGGGCCTCCAGCACGCCGCCCCCCACCTCCAGGCCGAGGTCGGCCGCCAGGTGCGGCTCAAGTACCTCCCCAAGCTCACGTTCGTCGTCGACGACTCGGTGGAGCGCGGGATGCGGATGGAGCAGATCTTGCGGGATCTCCACACAGACGAAGATGCCTCTCCCCCCTCTGGGGCGAATCCCGCCGCAGGCGGGGAGGGGGGTTCATGACCTCGGCCTACTCGCCCTACTCGTCCTCGCCCACCAGCGGCTCGACGTCCAGGCCCAGCGCCTCGACGTAGTAGCGGAGCTCCGCGATCGACTCGTGGAGGTCGGCCATCGCGCGATGGACGGCCTGCTTCTCGGGACGGCCCGGCAGCAGGTCGGGGCGCCAGCGCCGGACGACCTCTTTGAGCGTCGACACGTCCATGTTGCGGTAGTGCAGGAACGCGGCCAGCTTCGGCATGTACTTCGCGAGGAACGCCCGATCGGCGTGCACGCTGTTGCCGGCGAGGGGCGCCGTCATCGGGGCGCTGACGTGGCGGCGGATGAACCGCAGCGTCGCCCGCTCGGCCTCGGCCACCGTCGCCGTCGCCGTCCTCACCTCATCGGTGAGGCCGGAGGCAGCGTGCATCTCCCGCACCACGTCGCTCATCCCGGCCAGTTGCTCGTCGGTCGCGCCGAGCACGATCGACGGCCCCTCGACGACGTCGTCGAGGCGGCCGGTCGTGACGATCGACGCGATCTCGATGATCACGTCGCGTTCGGGGTCGAGGCCGGTCATCTCGAGGTCGATCCAGATCAGTGGGTGCGGGTGGGCGGTCAAGGGAGGGCGGGGCTCCTGTAACGTCGAGCGGCGGCGGTGTGCACCCTAGGCGCGGGCGGCGATGGACGGATTCCTGTTGGTCGACAAGGACGGCGGCTGGACGTCGCACGACGTCGTGGCGAAGGTGCGCGGGCTCGCCGGGCAGAAGAAGGTCGGCCACGCCGGCACGCTGGACCCGATGGCGACGGGGTTGCTGGTGCTGGCCCTCGGGCGGGCCACCCGCCTCATCCGCTACGTCCAGGAGGCCCCCAAGGAGTACCTGGCCACTGCGCAGCTCGGCGTGGCCACCGACTCGCTCGACGCCGACGGGGCGGTGCTGTCCCGCGAGCCGATGCCGGTGGACGAGGCCGACGTGCGGGCGGTGCTCGGCCGGTTCGTGGGCACGATCCCGCAGGTTCCGCCGATGGTGTCGGCGATCCGCAGGGAAGGCCGGCGCCTGTACGAGCTGGCCAGGGAGGGGGTCGAGGTCGAGCGGGAGGCCCGCCCGGTGACGATCCACGGCATCGACCTCGTCGACTTCGCACCCTCCGACTACCCGCTGGCCACGCTACGGGTGCGGTGCGGGAAAGGCACCTACGTGCGCTCGCTCGCCGACGACATCGCCGGCGCCCTCGGCGGGCGCGCCCACCTCGTGGCGCTGCGCCGGCTGGCGACCGGGCCCCTCCACGTCGACGACGCCCGCACCATCGGCGACCTGGAGGCGCTGGCGGGGGAGGGCCGTTTTCCCGAGGCGCTGACCGACCCGGCTCGGGCGCTCGGCGACCTGCCGGCGGTGGTCGCCGGGCCCGACGTGCTGCGCGGCGCCGGCCACGGCATGCGGTTCCCGCTGGCCGCGTTCGACGGCCCGCCAGGCGACGGGCCGTTCTGCGTCCTCGACGGGGACGGGCGGCTGCGGGCCGTGTACCGTGCCGCCGGCAGCCAGGCGAAGCCCGAGGTGGTGCTGGGATGAGGGTCCTGCGCGGCGACTACGACGACTGGGTGCCCCCGGAGGGCGGCGTGGCGCTCGCCATCGGCGTCTTCGACGGCGTGCACCGCGGCCACCAGGCGGTGCTCGCCAGGCTCGCCCGCCGGGCCGTGGAGGTGGGCGGCCTGCCCACCGGCGTGCTGACGTTCGACCGGCACCCCCTCCACGTGGTGGCCCCCGAGCGGGCACCACGGCTGCTGACCTCCCTCGACCACCGGATCGAGCTGCTCGCCGCCGCCGGCGTCGACGTGGTGGGGGTGCTCCCGTTCGACGAGCGGACCCGCGGCCTGACCCCCGAGGACTTCGCCGCCGATGTCCTCGTCGGCGCGATGGGGGCGTCGCTGGTGGCGGTCGGATCCGACTTCCGCTTCGGCAAGGACCGTGCCGGCGACGTCGACGAGCTGCGGGAGCACGGGCTCGGCCTCGGCTACTACGTCGAGGAGGTGCCGCTGCTCGGCGACGGTGCGCCGGTGACGTCGACCCGCATCCGGGCGCTGATCGGCGGCGGCGACGTCGCGGCGGCGGCCGCCGACCTCGGCCGCCCGTTCGAGCTGCGCGGCGAGGTGGTCGAGGGTGCCGCCCGGGGCAAGTCGATCGGGTTCCCCACCGCCAACCTGGCCATCGACGCCGAGCTGTTGCTCCCGGGGCGGGGCGTCTACGCCGCCTGGGCGATCGCGGGTGGCACCGCCCACCCGGCGGTCGTCAACGTGGGGGTGCGACCCACCTTCGGCGGCGACCGCGAGGTCGTCGAGGCCCATCTGCTGGACTACGAGGGCGACCTGTACGGGCGGGAGCTGCGCCTGCGGTTCGTGGCGAGGATCAGGGACGAGATGAAGTTCGGCGGCGTCGACGACCTGGTGGCCCAGATCGGGCGTGACGTCGAGGCGGGCCGCTCCGCGTTGTCCGGTTCTCGACGAGCCTGACGGGCGGGGCGCCCCGGAAGCCTGTGGCGCCCCGCCCGGTCAATCCGGCAGCCTCGCGGCTGGGCCGGAGGACGTGGCTACTTGGTGAACGTGAAGTTCGCCCGCACCTCGGTGCCGTCGATCAGCTTGACCACCAGCGCCCGGCAGCCCGACCAGCTGCGGTCGGTCTTCCAGACGTAGGTGTACTGGTCGCTGGCGGCGTCGTACTGCAGGCCGCTGCTGCTGGCCGCGACGATCTCGTCGATCGGGTCGACCGGCGCCGTGCTGCTGCACGTCATCGACGAGGTCTTCGGGAAGCCGGCCATCAGCACGCCGAGCCCGTAGTTGCCGCCGAGGCTGAACTTCACCGGGACGGCGCTGCCCGCCTTGACCCGGTTGACGGTCGGCAGGTTGTCGACCGGCCGGAACAGCCCGCTGTAGTGGAAGCCCACCGTGTAGGTGACGCTCACCGCCGCGGCGGTGTTGCTGGCATCGTCCGTGGCGCCGGAGCAGGTCGCCGTGATGGTGCCCACGCCGGGGCCGGTGCCGCCGCTCGACGTCAGCGATGCCGGGGTCTTGACGCCCGACAGCCCATCGGTCGTGTCGCAGCCGGCCGCCGGCACCGAGCCCAGGTAGTAGTGGGCGCCGTTGCTGACGCCGGTCACCGCCACCGAGGGCGCGGTCTTGTCGATGTTGATGCCGGAGACGGCCGCCGAGGCGCGGTTGTCAGCGTTGTCGATCGCCTCGCCCTCTGCGGACCAGCCGGCCCCCTCACTGCTCAGCGTCTGGTCGGGTCCGCAGGAGGCCACGCCGGAACCAGCGTCGGCGCACGCGAAGCTCACCGTGACATCGGTGTTGTTCCAGCCGGCGGCGTTGGCGGCCGGGCTGGCCGAGCCGCTGATCGTCGGGGCGGTCTTGTCGATCCTGACGACGTGGCTGGCGTTGCCGGTGTTGCCGGCCCCGTCCGAACATGACGCACCGAGCGTGAGCTCACCCTCGCCGGAGGACGTGGTCGAGGTGGTGCAGTTCCCTGTGTCGATGCCGGAGCCGCCGGTGTCCTCCCAGTTCCAGTTCACGGTGACGTCGGCGTTGTTCCAGCCGTTCGAGTTGGGCGGCGGGCTGGCGGTCGGGTCGGCGGCGGGCGCCGTCTTGTCGATGTTGATGCCGGAGACGGTGGTCGAGGCGCTGTTGCCGGCGTTGTCGGTCGCCGTGCCGGTTGCGGATTGGCCGGGGCCTTCGCCGCTCAGCGTCTGGTTGGGCCCGCAGGAGCCCACGCCGGAACCACCGTCGGTGCACTCGAAGCTCACCGTGACGTCGGTGTTGTTCCAGCCGTTGCCGTTGGGGGCCGGCGCCGCCGAGCCACTGATCGTCGGGGCCGTGGCATCCCGCTTGACCGTGACCGAGCCGGTGGCCTCTCCGCCGGCGCTCGACGCCGTGCAGCTGTAGGCCTGGCTCGCGGTGTCCGTCGTGAGGGTGGTGGATGCGCAGCCGGCGCCCGGGGTGGCCGGCGACTCGGGATCGACGATGGTCCACGCCACCGTCACGTCGCTCGTGTACCAGCCGTTGCTGCCGAGCGTGGCGCTGACGTTGGGCGTGATCACCGGCGGCGTTGTGTCACAGCTGACGACCGTCCAGTTGATGGTCAGGGTCGCGGAGCGCGTGATCTCGCCGCCGGCGTTCGCTGCTCCGGTCGCCGTGTAGGCAACCGTCGCCGACTTGGCGCCGGGCGGCTGCGTCGCGGTCACCGTGACGGTGGACGCTGCGGTGTCGCTGCTCATGGTGTTGTTGCCCAAGCTCACCCAATTGCCGGGCAGGCCGATCACGTGGTCGCCGAACGAGGTGGACACGGTCGGGGAGCTCGGCGCGCCGGCACTGACGGCGACGTTGGCGCCGTTGGCGTAGACGTTGGCCCCGCCCCCGGTCCGCCGGATTGCCAGCAACGCGGTCCCGCCGGCTTGCTGGCCGACGCAGACGTTGCCGAGGTTCATCGGGCTGGTCGCCACCGGGATCAGCCCGTCACCGTCGACTTCCAGGTTGTCGGCCAGCGCGACGTTGGCCATGATCAGGGTCATCACGATCCCGAGGGCGAGCCCCGAGAACGTCGAGAGGCGCCGTTGGCGGCGCCCGAGCACATCTCCAAGGATGCGATTCACTGCGAAGGTTCCTTTCCTCCCGCTCACCCGTGGTCCTCCCCCGGGCGGACTGCCTGCGTGCTCCGGGCCGTGCTGCGCACGCCCCCGCCCGGAAAAACGGATTGACGACGCGCTTGTACGCCTGGGGAGGCCGCCTGTCGATACCGGCGGCGGGGTAACAGGGCTACCGGGAGCCGGGAAAACCGGCCTACCGGGACCCGGTAGCCGCCTCGTCGGGGGAGCCGAGCGTGAGCAGCACGAGATCGCGCCGGCTGCTCACGCCGGCCTTGCGCATGATGTTCTTGACGTGGGTGCCGGCGGTGGCCGGCGAGATGAACAGGTCTTCGGCGATGTCCTTGTCGGACGTGCGGCCACGCGCCAGCACGGCGAGCACGTCGAGCTCGCGGGCGGTGAGCCCGAGGTCGGCGAGGCTGCCGCCGGTCGGCATCCGGTCGCCGAGCGCCGTGGCGATCCGGTCGGCGGTCCGCAGCGGCTCGGCGAGCCGGTGGAAGAGGACCAGCCCGGCGACCCCCAAGCCCGTGGCTGCCAGCGCCTGGAGCAGCAGCCACTCCGAGATCAGGAAGTCGCCCAGCCTTCCGGGCAGCCAGCCTTGCCGTACCCCCAGCGTGGCGAGCCGGGACCCGGCCCCGAGCACGAACGCCCCGGCCACCGCCGCCAGCGCCCAGGACAGGGTGCGAAGGCGCGGGGACGGATCCCGCCGCGCGGCGCGCACTCCCTGCCACGCCAGTGCGGTGAACAGCGCGATATTGACGCCGATCACCAGTGCCAGAACGACCGCCACGGCACCTCCTCCTGCTCCAGAGCAAGGGTACTTACGCGCGCTGCGTTGTGCCATCCGGCCACGCACAGCAGTCGAAGGGAAATGATGGGCGGACGCCGGGATGGAGGGGGTGGTCAGCTCGCGGCTGCGTATCGCCGGCCGTCCTCGTCGCCGCCGAGCAGCGGCACGGCGTCGTCGGCGTCCAACTCGGCCGCCAGTGCCACGTCCTCCGGGTAGCCGCGCTCGGCCAGCTCGATGCCCGAAGCGCAGCTCCCCAGCGCGCCGGTCAGGTCGGCCCGCGCCGACATGAACGCCGCTTCGGCGGCGGACGCGTCGGGTGAGCGCGTCCAGCCCGCCGGCAAGGCGGCAGCGATGGCTCCGGCCCCGACCCAGTCCTCCAGCGCCGGGCGGAGCGAGCCGTCGGGCCAGCGCTCCCCGGCGGCGATCACGGCCACCGGGCCGGCCTCGGTCGCCGCCCTGGCAGCCACCGCGCTCGCATTGCGCAGGCAGCCGGCGACCACCGCGACGCCCGACTCGGCGGCGGCGAGCGTCAGGGCCGCCCCGTTCGGGGACGGCAGCACGATCTCCATCCCCGGCCGCGCCTGTCGCAGCGACTCCGGCGAGAGCGAGAACGGGTGCGCGGGCGCCGTCTGCTCCCGGCGGACTGCGACGACCGCATCGGCCGGCGGTGGATCGTCACTTGGCCACGGCACGATCGTCGCGCCGCGCCGCACCGCGATCGACACGCAGGTCGAAAAGGACAGCACGTCGACGATGACCACCGTCGCCGCGCCGGGCGCCAGCGTCCGGACCCCCCAGTCCCCCCAGCCGACCGAGATGCGGCTCAGCTCTCCAACGGGAGGTCGTGGTAGCGCCACGCCTCCAGGCCCCCGTCGACCACGGCGACCTCCGAGAAGTCGAGATCGACGAGCAGCCGCGCCGCCATCGTGGACACCTCGCCCCGGTCGCACGTCACCAGCACGGCTTCGCCTCTGGGCAGCTCGTTGTGGCGGTAGGGGAGCTGGTCGATGGGGATGTTGCGGGCGCCGGGCACGTGCCCGGTCTCGTACTGCTCCGGCCGCCGGACGTCGACGGCCCACCGCAGCTCGCCGTTCTCCATCTTCTTCTGGGCGACGTCGGGCTCCAGCACATCGAAGGGGAGGTACTCGGACGGCACGGCGACGTGCTCGGTGCTGATCGGCAAACCCTCCTCGTACCACTCGAGGATGCCGCCTTCGAGGTTGTGGACGTCGGTGAGCCCGGCCTGGTGGATGAGCGCGGCGGCGGCGTTCGCGGAGCGGGCGCCGGAGCGGCAGTAGAGGACGACCGGCCGGTCGTCGGGGAGGTGGCGGTAGGTGGTGCCGAGCGTGGAGAGCGGCATGAGTGTGGCCCCGGGGATGCGGATCTGCTGGAACTCGTCGATCTCCCGCACGTCAACGAGGAGCGCCCCCTGCTCGACCATCCGTTGCGCTTCGGTCGGGGGGACGCTGGGGATCCCGGTTGGGCCGAACCCGTGCTCTTCCAAGGTGCACCTCCGCTTCGTCGCCGATCGCGACATCGTAGCGACGGCGGGCCCGCCCCGGCTCGTCACAGGCGGGTCGCGAAATCCATCCCTCAGCCTTCCCCCGAACCCCTGTTCGTGCTGGCTAGATTCCGCCGCAGCACTGGGCCAGCTTCGAGTAGGGGGTATTTCCCATGGCCAGCACATCTGCCGTCCCGTCGAGCACGCTGACACTGCGGAATCCGGCGCCGCCTCCGGACAAGCCGTCGCCGACCCCGGCGGAGCGGTTCATCCTGTTCGGTCAGGACTGGCTGAGGCTTCAGACCTTCATCGGCACCGCTCTCCAGCTCCCGATCAGCGTCGGTGAGTTCGAGGCCAAGTACGGCTCGTTCACCGACGAGGCGATGGTCAAGGGCTGCGTCGATTCGATGCGGAACCTGCAGGAGTTGTCCGGTACCTTCGGCAACCCGATCACGATCAAGCAGAAGATCGTCCACGACGGTGGCTACCTCACCGGAGCCACCCCGCCCCCCGAGCTGTACGGCCACATCGTGTGGTTGGCGCTCCAGATCGAGAACGCCGCCAGCACCTTCGGTTACACGTTCGCCAGCCTCAAGGACATCATCGGCCCCGGGGCCGGGAGCAAAGAGGAGCGGGCCAACAACCTGAAGCTGATCCTCGTCGGCCAGGGCGGGCTCGTGTCCCTGGCGGAGGACATGAAGAACAAGACCGACACGCTTTCGTCGCTGCTCGCCAAGTTCGACGGCGACGTGTCGTCGGCCAGCGAAGGGATGCTGACGTACACGGCGCAGTCGTCGCAGATCCGCAAGAAGGCCGAGGACCTGGTCGGCCAGTACACCAAGAGCATCCAGGACATGCAGGTTGCGGCGGCCGACGCCTACAAGAAGTGGCGGGACTACACGATTGCGGCCGTGACGACGTCGGTCGGTCTGATGATCCTCACGGCAGGCCTGGCGTGGCCCATCGCCCTGGGGCTCGGCGTCGGGCTGGGCGTAGCAGCGGCCAAGATGAAGGAGGAGTACAACCGGCTGATGGGCGACATCGCCAAGGACCAGCAGAAGCTTCAGCTCAAGACGCGGCTCGTGTCGGACCTCACCGGCCTCAACGGCACCCTGCCCGACATCACCGGCACCCTCTCGGCCTTCCGGACGAAGCTGGGTGAGATCCAGGGTGTGTGGGTCAACATCGGTGGCAACCTCCAGTACATCGTCAGCAACTACGGCGTGGACCAGCTCAGCGACCTCTTCTGGGTGCAGCAGGCGATGAAGATCGGCGACGCCCAGCACAAGTGGCAGGGCATCTCGACCACGGCGTCGCAGTTCACGCAGAACTCGCTCGTGGACATGAGCCTGGAGACCCAGTTCGGGCAGCAGATCGCCGCCTGAGCCGAAGGCCGTACCGCATGCGACGCGGGGCAGAGGAGGGACTGTGAGCATCGACTGGACGAAGTTGGCGGCGCGCACGAAGAACTACGACTCGGTGCGCGTCACCTCCGATCCCGGCGGCGGGATCGTCGACGTGGTGGCGACCGGCCTCCGGGTGAAGCTGAGCGACCTGGTGGCGAAATTCCCCGACCACAGCGGCGCCACGCTCAGCGTGTACGCCGACACGCTGGTGGTCGACGCGCCGTCCTTCTCGGCACGCGGCGTGGCGATCTGCGCCCGGCGGATCGAGATCGACCAGGATTCGCCGGCGCCGCTCACCGTCCAGGTGCCGGCGACCGACACGGCAGCCGTCTCGATCCTGGCCGGCGGCGTCACCGGCGGGCTGTTGCAGCTGGTCACCGAGGGGGGCGACCAGGCCCCCTTCACGGTGCCGGCGGGCACCGCCCCGCTGCAGGTGGTCTACTACTTCGTGGCCGAGGACGGCACGACGACCACCGACGTGACGGCCGCCCCGGCGGACGTCGAGGACATGGTCGGCAGGCCGTGGCCGCTCAGCGCCCTGCTGGCGAGCTTCACCGCCGCGACGTGGCTGATGAGCTCCACGTCGGCGGATGACCTGAAGGCGGCGCACAGCATGCTGGCGTGGGTGGTCGCGGCCACCGGCGCCGTCAAGCGGTCCAGCGACCCGCCGGGGGCGTTCCTCGAGCTGTACGACCAGGCGGCCTCGCTCCTCGTCACGCTCAACGTGCGCCCGGGGGCCCGCTTCGTGCCCGTGCTGTCGAGGGAGTTCTACAAGTCGCAGGTGGACCAGCTCGTCAATGCGCTGGAGAGCTACGAGAACGGCATCGCGACACTCCGGGGCGCGAGCGATCTGAAAACGGCGGTCGAGTCGGTGTCGTCGACCCTCCAGGGCATCGCCAGCGACGAGGTCAAGCCGCTGGAGACCGATCTGAAGACCCTCGAGACCAACCTCGAGAACCTCGCAACCGCGGTTCGGGACCTCAACCAGCAGTTCGATCTCCAGGCGATCGACGTGAACCTCAAGTACACGATGATGATCAACAAGATCGCCAACCAACAGGTCATCGACTGGCTGAAGGCCTGCGTCCAGATGGCGATCTCGATCGCCAAGATCGCCGTTGCGGTGGCGTCGATGGGGGCGGGAGCACCCGCGGCCGGCGCAGCCGGCGCGGCATCGGGCGCCGGCGGCGGTGCCGGCGCGGCCGCAGACGCGGCCGCAGGCGGCGGCGGCGACAAGAAGGAAGACGGCAAGGGCAAGATCGGCGACATCGCCAAGGAGGGCTTCGGCCTCATCGGGACGGCCTACAAGGCGATCTCGGACGTCATGAAGGACCCCCAGGAGGGCCAGCGGCCCCTGCTGAAGCGTGCGCAGGAGCTGGTCACGATGCAGCAGGCGCTGATGACCAACTTCCTCCACAGCATCGCCGTCGACGTCCCCGAGTCGGCACCGGACGACCTCGGCGAGTTCGCCGTCGACCCGACGCTGGCGTGGAACAACTACGCCATCGAGGTCGAAGCGGCGCTCGACGGGGTCGGTTCGGTCGCCTCGGACTACAAGGTGAGCCTGCTGATCCTCATCAACTTCGCCAAGGCCGTCGACGCCAAGGTCGCGACCTACGCAGGGCAGCGAGCCCGCGCCTCCGTCGTACGGGCGCAGATCGCGGCGGCCAAGCAGGCCCAGGAGCGCTGGAAGCAGCTCGCCGAGTCGGCGAGCTCCGACGAGGAGCGCCTGGACGGCCTGATCGGCGTGCTGCAGGCTCGTGCCGATGCGATCAAGCGGACGGCATTCGCCGCCTGGACGAGGTACGAGGCGGCGTGGTTCTACCTCTACTTCGAGCAGCCGCCGGTGACCGTCGACCTCGACATGAGCGCGGCGCAACTCCGCGATGCGTTCGGCAAAGTCGACACGTGGATCGGCAAGCTGATCGGCGACGACCCGGGCACCGGCACGGTGGAGCTGCCCAACGAGAACGTCGCCATCGACTTCGAGTTCGACATCCTCCCGCCGTCGGCGGAGCTGACGACAGTGAACACTGCGCTGCTGGCGGCGGCGCAGGGCTCCCAGCCGGCCTCGCTCACGTGGACGATCCCAATGGGGACGGACCAGCTCAAAGGCGTGCTGCCCCACGGTGGCAACGTGGCGGTGTGGATCACCGAGGCCGAGTTCTTCGTCGACGGCGTCCAGGCCAACGATCGGGGCAGGGTGATGGTGTCCGTCGCCACGTCCGGCACATATCAGAACGGCTTCGGCCCACAGGTGGACTATGCGTTCGTCACGAAGCCGATGGTGGGCGACTATGCCTACATCGTGAACGGAGGCGAGGTGTACAACCAGTGGAGGGTCGCGCCGGAGGTCTACATGACCCCGACGCCGTTCACGCAGTGGACGATGACGTTCGACCCGGACGGTGGCGATCCGAGCGGGGCGAAGAAGCTGCGGATGAAGCTGCGGGTGGCGTACCGGAGCACGTCGTGAACCCGCGGTTCAGAGCATGAGCGGCGAGAGGAGCTGTTGATGGCCGACGACCTATTCGCGCAGATCCGCCAGGCGTGGCACTCGATCGGTGCCTGGGTCGACCGGGTGCAGAAGCTGCCGGCCACGCCCGCTGCGCTGGTCGAGGAGTACGGCCAGTTTGCCGAGGAGCGCGCCGTCGGCGCGCTGGCATCCGCCGTGGCCGACGCCGGCGCAGTGGCGGGCTCGCTCGGCAGCGTCGCGGCCACGAAGCGCTCCCTCGCCGACGACGGCGGCTACCTCACCGGCCCGCAGCCGCCATCGCCGGCCTACCCGAAGTCCATCTGGTGGGCAGGGCAGGTCGCCAACGCCGCCGCCACCCTCTCCTCGACGATGGACGCCCTCCGCTCCCGGCTCGAAGCCGGCGGCACGGATGCGGACACCGTGAGGTCGAGCCTCTGCGGTCCGCAGGGCATGCAGTCGGTGGCCACGGCGGCGGCGCTCGAATCGGAAAAGCTCGCCGACCAGGTCGGCGACGCGAGCCAGAAAATCACCGATCCGGTGAGCCGGCTGGCCGGCTCGCAGGCGCTGACGGATGCCGGACTACTCCGCGGCAAGCTGACCGCAGCCATCCCGGCGGCGAGGTCGCAGGCGGAGGACGACTGGAAGACGGCCACCGGCCACTCACTCGCCGACGAGGGCCCGCTCCCGCCGCTGGAGGACGATCAGGTCCGCCACGGCTTCCTCGACAGGAGGAAGTCCGAGGCCGCCGCCAAGAAGTACCGGACGCTGCGCCAGCAGGTGACCGCCGACGAGGAGCAGCTCGCCAAGACCCAACGGCTCCTCGACGACACCGCCGGCCTCGAGGCGGAAGGGACGCAGGCCATCCGCTCGCTCGCCGACCTCACGTCGGCGATCCGCAGCGTGAGCAACGAGTTCTCACAGGCCGCCGAGCGCATCGAGGGAGCGTGCAACCTGGCGACAGACGAGCAGCTCACGGACGCGGCCTGGCTGGAGCGGGCCGTCGACCTGTCGGCATTCCCGGGCCTCGCGGCGGCAGCGCAGCGCTTCACGGAGCGGGCGCTCGTCGAGTCCACTGGCGACGGAGGTGCGTGGTGACCGACGAACTGCTCGACCTCGGCACGGCCAAGCAGGCGGTGAGCACCCTCACCGACTACCCGGCGAAGATTCACGTTGCGGCGACCTCGGCGGCGAACGTGCCGATGGGGCCCTGGAGCTTCTCGGTGAGCTGCAGCTACAGCTGCGGGAAAGACTTCAGGGCGAGTGGCCGCGTCGACTTTTCGGGGCCGCGAGGGATGCTGCAGGCGGTCCTCGTCGAGACGGAGAACTACGCGAAGACGTTCAACGCCGAGTGGGAGTTCGTCAACCTGTGGATGGCGCAGACCCTTCCGCAGATGGCCGCCGACTTCCACACCGCCGAAGCGGCCGTCGCCCAGGCGGTGCGGGAGCTGCAGCAGAACGGCCAGGTGTCCCCTGCGACCAGGGCCGCCGTCGACAACTCGCTCGCCGCGCTCCTCACCGTGCTTGACGCCAGCAAGCAGGAGCTGACCAAGGGGAACAGTGCGCTGAGCGCCTGGGAGCAGCAGCTGAGCAAGTACGAGGCCGAGATCGGCACGGCTCGCGGGAACCTCGAAGCCGCCGCGAGCCAGGCGCTCGCAGCCGTGAAGAACGACATCGCCAAATACCCGTGCGGGCAGGACGACGCGATGCGCCAATACAACACGTTCAAGGGCCAGCTCTCCTCGGCGACGGCGTCGTTCCAGCAGATCTTCACGACGCTCGGCGGCCAGTCGACGGCCGCGCACCGGGCCGTCTCGGTGCTGCTCGGCACCGTGGTCAACTTCATCAGCAAGTACACGCCGGTGATCGCCGGGGTCCAGAAGGCCCAGGGAGCGCAGCTCGGCACCGTGCTCCAGAAGTTCGATCTCACGATCGCGGCGAACCAGTGGCAGGGGCTGGCGGACTACGCCAAGCAGCAGCTCGGCGCCGGGCAGGCGGCGCTGGTGAACGAGCTCGTCCGGGCGGGAGTCGATCGCTCGGTGGCAGTGCAGCATGCGGAGCGCGTCTTCGCTCAGGCGGCATAGGAGGCACGAGACGTGACCGATCACGCGACCCTGGAGCAGGCCGTCGCCGGCCTGGCGGGCTATCCCCGGCTGGTGCGCGCCGCCGCGCATGCGTCGCTCGCCGCCCTCGGGCCCTGGATGGTGGAGGTCAACTGCTCGACCGGGTCCGGCATCGTCGGCACGCGCGAGGCCGTTTCCTTCGAGTACGAGGTCGACTTCGCCGGTTTCCGGACCAACGTCCGGGCCGCGTTCGACGGCGTCATCGCCGACGTCGAGGCGTTTTGGCCCGAGTTCGCGCAGCTCCAGGAGTGGATGACGACGGAGCTGACCGAGGTGGCGGGCCGCCTCGAATCTGCGACCGGTGGTGCTCCCGAGGGCATCGACGCGGCGCACCGCCACGTCGTCGAGAGCCTGGGCATGCTCGCCGGGGCCGAGCAGGCGATCCACGACCTGCTCGGGAAGCTCAATCGCTACCCGGCGCGTCTCAAGTCGGCGATGGAGCAGCTCGCCGACGAATCCACCGGCATGTTCCGCAACTTCCTCGGGATGCTCAACGAGCAGCCGTGCGGCAAGGACGACGCCCTCGTCCAATTCATCAGCCACACGGCTCAGCTGACCCGCTCGATGGGCGCCATCGCCGGCGCGCTGGCGACGATGCGACAGAAGACGGTGGAGGCACAGCATCACGTGGCGCACCTCCGCACCTGGCTCGAGCATCTGCGGGTGGAGCTCGTCGCCGCCGGGGCAGGCGCCGGCGGGGAATTCCTGTCCGGCGCGGAAGAGCCGACCGGGGTGGCACGCCACGCGAGCATCGCCGCCGCGTTGCGGGACAAGGTGTCGGCCCGGTCGGCGCCGCTCACCGGGACGCCCTTCCACGACGACGACGACGGGTAGCGTGGCGCGCATGGAGCGCCGCACCGCCCGATCCGGCTCGCCCTACGAGGAGGCCTACGGCTTCTCCCGGGCCGTGCGGGTGGGGGAGCGGGTGCTGGTCGCCGGCACCGCGCCCATCCCGCCCCCTGGCGGCCAGCTCGCCGACACCGCCTACGGCCAGATGTTCCGCTGCGGGGAGATCGCCGCCGACGCCCTCGCCGAGCTCGGCGCCGGCCTGGCCGACGTGGTCCGGACCCGGATGTTCGTCGTGGACGCCGCCGACGCCGATGAGGTGGGCCGGGCCCACCGGGACGTGTTCGGGGCGGCGGCCCCGGCGGCGACGATGGTCGTGGTCGCCACACTGTTGGACCCGGCCTGGAAGGTCGAGCTGGAGGTCGAGGCGATCGTGTGATCGCCGAGTTCGAGCTCGCAGTATGCCGCCAGGCGTCTCCGGTCGCCGGGCCGGGATACCCGGATCACGGTCGGGGCTACGGATTGGCCTCGCGGCAGTCGTCGAGCAGCTCACCGGCGTTCTCGAGCGCCTCGGCGGTCTCGGCGAGGCTGTCCTTCAGTTCCCTGATCTCCCTGCGCAGCTCGCGCTTCTCCGTGCCCGCCTGCATGCCGTCGAGCTGTTCCTGGAGGACGTCGAGCGCCAGCTGATCCGCCGCCTGGACGGCCTCGAGCGTGTCGACGGTGTTCTGCTGGCCGGCGCACGGGTCGGGCGGGGGGTCGGGGGTGTCGTCGCCACCGCCGGGCCCCGGCAGCCAGCCGGGCGGGATGTCGAGGATCGGGATGTTCTCGATGTACACCATGAACATCTCGATCGGGATCTGGATGACGTCGACACCGCCGCCACCAGGATCGCGCTCGCCGTAGACGACGATCTCCTCCGAGACCTCGCCGTGCGACGCCTGCTGACCGCCGCCGTCACGGGGCTGCAACACCCCCTCGGACCGGAGCTGCTCCTTCAACACCTGCGCGAACACGCGGGCCCCCAACCCGGCGAACGCCCTCCCCGGCTGGCTGTCGGCGTCGCGACCTGCGACCGTCATCGGTCTCCCCCTTGCTCGGCGATGACGCCGACCCTACTCATCCGGCCTCCGCCGAGTTGGTCCCAGCGAACCAACTGCTACACTACGGCCTCGCCGGGACGGTCGTCCCGCGCACAGCCTCGATTCGGGGGAAATGCTCCCCTCTTGGAGATCCAGTTGAAGGACACCCAGACGATCGTCGCCGAGTACGGCACGCACGACACCGACACGGGCTCGCCCGAGGTCCAGGTGGCGCTGCTCACCGAACGCATCAACCACCTCACCGAGCACCTCCGGGTGCACGACCACGACCACCACAGTCGTCGCGGTCTGCTGATGATGGTTGGCCGGCGCCGACGTTTGCTCGACTACCTCAAGCGTGAGAACGTCGACCGGTACCGCGACCTGATCTCCCGACTGGGGCTGCGCCGGTAGCGACCGGTCGGCAGCCATATCGACTGGAGAGGTCAGTTGTCAGTGGCCACCCCTCGCTTCATCTCGAGGCGTGACGACTGGTAATTGGCGCTCTCCACACACAAAGGAGAGACACCGTGTCAGAAGTCACGGTACGCCGCCAGATCGGCGAGGTCGAGATCGTCCTCAAAGCCGGCAAGCTGGCGCAACTCGCTGACGGGGCCGTCGTCGTTTCCTCGGGAGACACCGAGGTCTTGGTGACCGCCACCGCCAGCCGCAAGATCCGGGAAGGCATCGACTTCTTCCCCCTGACCATCGACGTGGAAGAGCGCATGTACGCCGTGGGACGCATCCCCGGCTCGTTCTTCCGCCGGGAGGGCCGCCCCACCGAGAAGGCCATCCTCAGCGCCCGGCTCATCGACCGGCCCCTGCGGCCGTCGTTCCGGGACGACTTCAAGTCCGAGACCCACGTGATCGCGACGATCCTGTCGGTCGACCAGGCCAACCCCTACGACGTGCTCGCGCTCAACGGCGCCTCCGCGGCGCTCTCGGTGAGCGACATCCCGTTCGAGGGGCCGCTCGCCGGCGTACGGCTGGGCCTCATCGACGGCGAGTGGGTCCCGATGCCGACGTACGAGCAGCTCGAGACGGCCGTGTTCGACCTGCTGGTCGCCGGCAGCCGCAACGACGCGGGCGGGGTCGACCTGGTGATGGTCGAGGCCGGTGCCACCGAGCAGGCGATGGCCCTCATCGCCGAGGGCGCCGCCCCCAGCGACGAGGACACGGTCGCCCGCGGGCTCGAGGAGGCCAAGCGCTACCTCGGCGAGCTCATCGAGCTCCAGCTCGAGCTGCGCCGCGAGCTCGGCGAGCCCGCCCCGGTCGACTGGCCGCGGGTCGTGCCATACACCCAGGAGCTGTACGACCGGGTCTCCCAGGAAGCCGCCGGCCGCCTGCAGACCGCGCTCGGCATCTCCGACAAGATGGAGCGCCAGGCCGCCGAAGGCGTCGCCCGCGACGAGACCTTCGCCGCGCTCGGCATCACCGAGGAGTCCGACGACTACGACGCCGCCAAGAAGGCGTTCAAGGCCGCGTCGAAGAAGATCATGCGGGACCGCGTGATCAACGACGGCGTCCGGCTGGACGGGCGGGCCCCCGCCGACATCCGCGAGCTGTCGGCCGAGGTCGGCGTCGTCGCCCGGGCCCACGGCTCGGGCCTCTTCAAGCGGGGCGAGACCCAGGTGCTCAACGTCGCCACGCTCGGGATGCTGCGGATGGAGCAGATGCTCGACACGATCAGCATCGAAGAGTCCAAGCGCTACATGCACCACTACAACTTCCCGCCGTTCTCCACCGGCGAGACGGGCTTCATGCGGGGGCCGAAGCGCCGCGAGATCGGCCACGGCGCCCTCGCCGAGAAGGCCGTGCTGCCGGTGATCCCCAGCGAGGACGACTTCCCCTACGCGTTCCGCCTGGTGTCCGAGGTGCTGATGTCCAACGGCTCGTCGTCGATGGCGTCGGTCTGCGGGTCGTCGCTGTCGCTGATGGACGCCGGAGTGCCGATCAAGGCGCCGGTGGCGGGCATCGCGATGGGCCTCATCGCCCATGACGGCGGCTTCGTCACGCTCACCGACATCCTCGGCGCCGAGGATGCCCTCGGCGACATGGACTTCAAGGTGGCGGGCACGGCCGAGGTGATCACCGCGCTCCAGCTCGACACGAAGATCTCGGGCCTGCCGGCCGACGTGCTGACGGGGGCGCTCCACCAGGCCAAGGAGGCCCGGCTCAAGGTGCTCGACGCCATGCGCCAGGCCATCGACGGGCCCCGCGAGGAGCTCAACGCCAACGCACCGCGCATCGTGGCGGTGCAGATCCCGAAGGACAAGATCGGCGAGGTCATCGGGCCCAAGGGCAAGATGATCCGCGAGATCGAGGAGAAGACCGAGGCCTCCATCGACATCGAGGAGGACGGGACCATCCGCATCGGCGCCACCAGCGGCGAGTCGATGGAGAAGGCCCGCGAGATCATCATGAACATCGGCTTCCCTCCCGAGCCCGAGCTGGGTGCGGAGTACGAGGGCGAGGTGGTGAACATCACCAAGTTCGGCGCGTTCGTCAACATCCTCCCGGGACGGGACGGACTGCTGCACATCTCCAAGATCGGCGGCGGGCGGCGCATCGACCGGGTCGAGGACGAGCTGAGCCTCGGCGACAAGGTGTCGGTGGTGGTCCGCGAGATCGACGACCGCGGAAAGGTCAGCCTCGACCTGGCCGGGAGCGAGCCGAGCGGCGACGGCTCCCGCGACCGTGGCGGTGACAGCGGCGGCAAGCCCCGCCAGGAGCGCCGCGACGGCGGCGGCCGGGACGGCGAGTCGCGGGATCGCGGCGGCCGTGACGGTGGCCGGGACGGCGGTCGGGACCGCAAGCGGCGCGAGCCGCGCGGCGAGGGCGGCCGGGACCGGGGCGGTCGTGACGGCGGTCGGGACGGCGGCCGGGACGGCGGTCGTACGGGCGGCCGGGACGGTGACCGGGACCGGGGTGGCGACCGCCAGCCCGCCAAGGCCGGCCGCAAGGTCGTGTCGTTCGAGGACGAGTTCGAGGGCGGTATCTAGCAAACCGG
>JBFKDA010000007.1:0-26778 GCA_041619955.1 Acidimicrobiia bacterium
CCGGGAGCCACGCCTGGGGCAAGTTCGATGCCGCGGCGCGGGTCGCCGAGCCCAGCGACGAGCGCCGGCCGGGCGATCGCGACCTGCTCGACGCCGCCGCCACGGCCACGTGGCGAATGGGCGGGAGGGTCTTCGTGCCGCCGGGGCCCGACCTGGTGCCGGGCGGCGGCGACGTGGCGGCGATCTTCCGGTACTGACCGGCCTAGCATCCGGCCGGCATGACCGAGACGATCACGCGGAGCGTGCTCCACCGGGGCGAGGCGGAGGCACGGGCAGCCCGCATCTCCGACATCGCCTACCGCATCGAGCTGACCCTCACCGCCGGCGCGAAGACCTACCGAGGCGACACCACGGTGTCGTTCTCGGCGACCACCGGCGAGGACACGTTCGTGGAATTCGCGGGCGGGATCATCGAATCCGTCGAGCTGAACGGCGAGCCGCTGGAACCGGGCTGGGATGGCGCCCGGCTGGTGCTGCCGGCCGACCGGCTGGCCGGTTCCAACGAGCTGCGGGTGACGTACGAGAACGAGTACGACCACACCGGCGAGGGCTTCCACCAGTTCGTCGATCCCCAGGACGGCAGCGAGTACCTCTACACCCAGTTCGAGCCGTACGCCGCCCACCGCCTGTTCCCGTGCTTCGACCAGCCCGACCTCAAGGCGACGTACGACGTCACCGTGGTCGCCCCCGGCGAATGGGAGGTCATCTCCAACGGCAGGGTCGAGGACCAGGAAGCCGAGCCCGGCGGGCGGTTGCGGACCCGGTTCGAGCGGACGCTGTCATTCAGCACCTACCTGGTGGCGGTGGTGGCCGGGCCGTTCCACGCCGTCCACGAGAAGCGGGCCGGCGTCCCCCTGGGCGTCTACTGCCGGCGCACGTTCGCCGAGCACCTCGACGCCGACGCGCTGTTCGACGTCACCGAGCAGGGCCTCCACTTCTTCACCGACTACTTCGGGCGCCCTTACCCCTTCACGAAGTACGACCAGATATTCGTGCCGGAGTTCAACTGGGGCGGGATGGAGAACGTCGGCACGGTCACGATGACCGACGTGTTCGTGTTCCGCGACCCGCCCACGGGCAACCAGCTCACCCGGCGGGCCGAGGTCGTGCTCCACGAGCTGGCCCACATGTGGTTCGGCGACCTCGTGACGATGAGGTGGTGGGACGACCTGTGGCTGAACGAGTCGTTCGCGACCATCGCCGCGTACCTGGCGATCGAGCGCGCCACCGACTTCGGGTCGCCGTGGCAGCTCTTCAACACGCGTGACAAGGCGCCCGCCTACCGGGCCGACCAGCTCCCGACCACGCATCCCGTCGCCGACGAGTTCGACACCACCGACGAGGTGTTCCTGAACTTCGACATGATCACGTACGGCAAGGGCGCATCGGTGCTCCGCCAGCTCGTCGCCGCGATCGGCGACGAGGCGTTCCGCAAGGGCCTGCACACGTACTTCCGGCGCCATGCGTACGGCAACGCCGAGCTGGTGGACTTCCTCGCGGCGCTCCAGGAGGGGAGCGGCAAGGACCTGGCCGGCTGGGCGGCGCGCTGGCTGCGAACGACGGGCGTCAACACGCTCGACGTGGACTGGAACGCCGACGACGGCCAGATCGTCGACATGCGCCTGCTGCAGTCGGCCCCGGCAGACCACCCGACCCTGCGGCCGCACAGCGTCCGCGTCGGCATGGTGTACGACGACGGTGCCGGCCTGCGGGTCGAGGCCGTGCCGGCCGAGATCGAGCGGGCCGCGGCGCGGGTCGCCGGCGTCGTGGGCCGCCCCGTGCCCGCCATGGTCTTCCCCAACCACGACGACCTGACCTACGCCAAGGTCGCGCTCGACGCGGTGTCGGTCGATTTCGCCCGCACGTCGCTGTCCCGGCTTGACGACCCGCTGCTGCGCCAGCTCGTGTGGTCGTCGCTATGGGAGATGGTGCGGGAGCGGCGGCTCACGTCGCTCGACTTCCTCGACCTGGTCGAGGCCCAGCTCCCGGCCGAGCGCGACCCTGCGATCCTGGAGTCGACGCAGCGGCGCGCCGCCGGCGCGATCGCCCGGTTCGTCCCGGATACCGACGTCGCCGCGCGCCGCCGCCGCCTCCTCGCGGCGGCCCGCGCCGCGATCGGGGAGTCGCCGCCCGGGGACATCCGCCGCTACTGGGCGTCGACGCTCATCGGCATCGCCGCCCATCCCGACGACCTGGCGCTGGCGGGGCGCATCGTGGACGGCGACGAAGCCGCCGACGGGCTGACCATCGACCAGGACATGCGTTGGGCGCTGGCGGTGCGATGGAGCGCCTATGGGGTGCCCGGCGCCGCCGCGCGGGTGGCGGCCGAGCTCGAGCGCGATCCCTCCGACCGGGGCAAGCGCGCCGTGCTGCGGGCCGAGGTGTCCCGGCCGGACCCGGCGGTCAAGGAGGAGGCGTGGCGCCGCATCCACGAGCGCGAGTACGGCTCGCTCTACGAGCGGGAGGCGGCCATGGCCGGGTTCGGCTGGCGGGAGCAGCGCGACCTGCTGGCGCCGTACAGCGTCGACTTCTTCAGCCAGGTCCATCGGGTCGTGGCCGAATGGCAGTTCGAGGAGGCCCGCACCTACTTCTACGGCCTCTACCCCCACCATCTCGTCGACGACGCCACCAGGCGGCTCACCGCCGAAGCCCTGGCTGCCAGCGACGACGCCCGGCTCACCCGGATGCTGCGCGAGGCGCTGGACGACCTGGATCGCGCGCTCGCCGTACGCGCGTACGCGGCAGCCGGCCTCAGTCCATCAGGATCATCTGATGGCGCTCCGGTCCCACCGACAGGTACGTGATCGGGGTCTCGACGAGCTGCTGGATCGCCGCGACGTAGTCGCGGGCCGCTTGCGGCAGCGCGTCGAAGCTGCGCACCGCCTGGATGTCGTCGTCCCACCCGGCCAACGTCTCGTAGACCGGCTCGGCCCGGTCGAGCGTCGAGGCCAGCGGGAACGCGCCGGCCGGCTCGCCGTCGACGAGGTAGCCGGTGCAGATCTTCAGCTTCTCCCGCCCGCTGAGGCTGTCGAGCTTGGTGAGCGCCACCTCGGTGGCACCCTGGATCAGCAGGCCGTAGCCCGTCGCGAAGGCGTCGAAGTGACCGATGCGCCGGGGGCGGCCCGTGGTGGCGCCGTACTCGCCGGCCGCCCTCCGCCATTCGTCGGCGTCGTCGCCGTGCACCTCGGTGACGAACGGGCCAGCGCCGATGCAGGTCGAGAAGGCCTTGACGACGCCGATCGTCCGATCGACGCGAGCGCCGGGGACGCCGGCGCCGATCGGCCCGAACCCGGCGAGGCAGTTGCTGGACGACGTGAACGGGTAGATGCCGAACACGAGGTCGCGCAGCGCCCCGAGCTGCGCCTCCAGCAGTACGTGCTTGCCTCCGGCCAGCGCCATCCCGAGCAGCGACGTGGCGTCGACGATGCGGGGCGCGATGGTCTCCATCGCGGCATCCACCCAGTCGACGATGTCGGCGACGTCGAACCGCTGCTTGCCGTACACGCCGGTGGCCAGCAGGTTGACCCACTCGACCGTCGCAGTGACCCGTTCGATCATGCGGGCGCGGGGCTCGACCAGCTCGCCGATCAGCACCGCCTTGCGAAGGTAGCGGTCGCCGTACGCGGGCGCGATCCCTCGCTTGGTGGAGCCGATCTGGTTGCCGGCGAGCCGCTCCTCCTCCCAGACGTCGAGCTGGCGGTGGAACGGAAACACCACCGATGCCCGGTCGGACACGAGCACCCGGGAGGTGTCGATGCCGCCCGCCTCGAGCTCGGCCAGCTCGCCGGCGAGACCGCCGAGGTCGATCACCGTCCCCGGCCCCAGCACGTTGCTCACGTCCGGGTAGAAGACGCCGCTGGGGACAAGGTGGAGTTTGAACACGCCGAGGTCGTTGTGCACGGTGTGGCCGGCGTTGTTGCCGCCCTGGAACCGCACCACGAAGTCGGACCGGGCCGCGAGGTAATCGACGAGGCGGCCCTTGCCCTCGTCCCCCCAGTTGGCGCCCACCACTGCGCTCAACGGCATGTGCTTCTTCCCTCCGGGCAGCCAGTACGGCGCAGCGTACCCGCCGCCCGGTCGGCGCCCGTCGTTAGCATGACCACCGTGCAACTCGCCCAGGACACCACGATCCCTCCCGAGGATCTCATCGACCAGGTGCCCAGCGATGTCCTCGACCGCCTCCCCGACGATGTCGTCGAGCGCATCCAGGACGGGGTGATCGACCAGATCCCCGAGGAGGTGGTCGACCGCCTGCCGGAGTCGGTGGTCAACCAGATCCCGGACGGCCTGTTGGAGTCGGCGGCGGCGAACCCGGGTTTGCTGGCCGTCCTCGTCATCGTCGGGCTGCTCGCCGCCGCGGGGTTCGTGTACGGCATCGTGAAGAGCGCCATCAAGGCGGCCCTGTTCTTCGGCGTCGTCGCCGCGGCCGCCTGGTTCTGGTTCTTCAACGCCGCCTGAGCGCCTGAATGGGCTTCCTCGGCGAGGTCCTCGGCGATGCCCTCGACCTGCTCGCCGACTTCGGCCCCGAGCTGCGCGAGGTGCTGGGCCTCACCCTCGTGGTGTCGGGCCTCGCCACCGTGATCGGGGTGGTGCTCGGCGTCCCCCTCGGGCTGGCGCTGGGCTTGGGCCGGTTCCGCGGCAGGACGCTGGCGACGGTGCTGGTCAACACCGGCATGGGCATCCCGCCGGTGCTCGCCGGGCTCCTGTTGCTGTTGCTGCTGTGGCGGGACGGTCCGCTCGGTTCGTGGGGGCTGCTCTTCACCCCCACTGCGATGGTCGCAGCCCAGGCGCTGCTGGCGCTGCCGATCGCAGCCGGCATCACCGCCGGCGCGGTGCGGGGCCTTCCGCCCGATGCCAAGGAGCAGCTCGCCGCGCTCGGCTTGCCCCGCCGGACGGCGGGGCTGGTGGCGGCCCGGGAGGTGTGGCCGGGCATCGCCGCGGCGGTGGCAGCCGCGTTCGGCCGGGTCGTGTCTGAGGTCGGGGCGGTGCTGGTGGTGGGCGGCAACATCGTCGGAGAGACCCGGGTGCTGACCACGGCGATCGTGCAGGAGGCGCGCCAGGCCCGGTTCGGGGCGGCGCTGGCGCTCGGCGTCGTGCTGCTGCTCATCGCGCTCGCGGTGAACGGCGTGCTCACCTGGCTCCAGCTCCGGGACTCGCCGGCATGAGCGTGGTGCTGGCAGAAGTGGCGGGCCGCCTCGGTGACGGACGGGAGCTGGCAGTGCCGTCGCTCGCCGTGGCGCCGGGCGAGCGGGTGGTGCTGTTCGGCCCGAACGGGGCCGGCAAGTCGACGCTGCTGCGGATGCTCGCCGGCCGGTTGCCCGCACCCGGCGCGGCCACGTGGGAGGTCGCGTCGTCGGCCTACCTGCCGCAGCGGCCCTACATGTTCCGGGGTGGGGCGGGCTGGAACCTGCGGCTCGGCCTGGACGGCGCCGGCGCCCGGCGGGCCGAGGAGCTGGCCGCGGCGCTGGGGGTGGCGGCGGTGCTCGGCCGCCCGGCGAGGTCGCTGAGCGGTGGCGAGCGCCAGCGGTTGGCGCTGGCACGCGTCCTGGCTCGGCCGGAGTCACTGCTGCTGCTCGACGAGCCGCTAGCCGCGCTCGACGCGCGCGACCGAGCGACCGTGGCCAGGGTGGTGGCCGCCGGCCTGCGTGGCCGCAGCGCCGTGGTGGTCACTCACGAGCACGACGAGGCTGCCGTGCTGGGCGACCGGGTGGCGGTGATGGTCGACGGGTCGGTCCGCCAGGTGGGCCCGCCGGCGGAGGTGTTCGCGCTGCCGGCCGACGACGAGGTGGCGGCGGTGGTCGGCGTCGGCAATCTCCTGCGTGGCACGGCCGCCGTGGTGGAGGACACCCTCGTCGCCGTCGACGCCGGCGGGTTCGTGGTGTGGGGGCTGGGCAGCGCCGTGGCGGGCGAGGCAGCGATCGCGCTGTTCGGCGCCGAAGCCGCGACCGTGTATGCCGGCGCCCACGACGACGCCGGCTCGGCCCGCAACGCCTGGTCCGGCACCGTGGCCGAGCTGCGTCCCGCCGGGCGGCTCGTGGAGGTGATCGTCGACTGCGGCGCCCGGGTGGCCGCGCTCGTCACGCCGGGGTCGCTGGAGGCGCTGGCCCTGAGGGTGGGGTCGCCGGTGACCGTGGCGGTGAAGGCGACGGCGGTCCGAGTGGTGCGGGCGTGAGGCGCCGGCCGGTGGTGGCGGGCGTGATGCGCCGGCCGGTGGCGGGCATGGTCGAGCCGGGTCGACGGGGGCTGGGCCGGCTGGTCGCGGTGCTGCTGCCCGTGCTGGTGGCGGTCGCGGCGTGCGGCGGGTCGTCGTCGGAGCGGGTGCTGGTGGCGGCGGGCACGACGCTCGCCGACAGCGGCGTGCTGGAGCGGCTGGTCGCCGACTTCGAGGCGTCCCACCCGGAGATCGAGGTGTCGGTGGTCGGGGAGTCCACCGCGCAGGTGCTGGAGCTGGGCCGGCGCGGCGGCGCCGACCTGCTGCTGACCCACGCTCCCCGCGCCGAGGCCCGGTTCCTGGCAGACGATGGCGCCGCGCGGGTGGAGGAGGTGTTCGCCAGCCGTTTTCTGCTGCTGGGCCCGGTGGCCGAGGCCGCCGAGCTCACCGGCCTCGCGCCTGCCGCGGCGCTGAGCATGGTGGCCGACCGGGCCTGGACGTTCGTCTCCCGGGGTGACGGCTCGGGCACGCACGAGCGGGAGCAGGAGCTGTGGGCGGCGGCCGGGGTCGAGCCCGACGGTGCGCCGTGGTACGAGACGACCGGGCAGGGGATGGGGCTCACGATGCAGGTCGCCGACCAGCGCGACGCGTTCGTGCTGGCGGAGCTGGGCAGCTACCTGGCGGCGCGCCCGGTGCTGGGGCTGGTGCCCGTGGAGCTGGGCGGCGACCCGGCGCTGCTCGCCAACCCGTACCGGGCCCTGGTGGTGGCAGGAGGAGCGGAGGCAGCCGCCAACGAGTTCGTCGACTGGCTGCTGTCGGCGGCGGGCCGGGCGTCGCTGGCGGCGGCCAACGATGCGCTGTTCGGCCAAGCGGTGTTCGAGCTGCCGTAGGACCCGGCAGCTCACGCCGCCGCGGCACCCGGCCGTCCTCGGACCAGCCTCAGGGGACGATCAGCACGGGGCAGGGCGCCAGCCGCAGCACACGATCGGCGGTGGAGCCCAGGACGATGCGCTCGACGAGGCCCGCGCCGCGCCGCCCGACGATGAGCAGATCGGCGGCGCGCTCACGACACACCTGCGCCAGCGACTCGGCCGGGTCGCCGAGCTCGGTGCCGGACTCCCATTCCAGGCCCTCCATGTCGAGGTTGGCCACCGTCGTGTCGAGCACCTCTTCCGCGGCCCGAGCCAGCGCCTTCGCCACGGCGTCGGAGGGCGGCGGTGAGCCGACCATGCCCCACCAGCCCTCCGGAGGGCGCACCACGGTGACGAGAAACAGCGCCGCCCCGTGGGTACGGGCGAGCGCCGCCGCCACCTTGGAGGCGCGGCCGCTCTGCTCTGAGCCGTCGACACCGACGACCACCGACCGGGGATGCCAGGTGCTGTCCATCGATCCTCCTCGTTCCCGCACAGCGTACGAAACCGGCGCCGGTCCCGATAGGGCTTTGCGTCGGGTGGCGGGGGCGCCACAATGCCCGGTCATGGCCTCTCTTCCGGGCACCCCGCCCGCCACCCTTGCCACCGCCGCCGCTCCCGGCACCGCGGGCGACCCGCCCGCCGCCACCGGCATGCGTCCCAAGGTGGTCGTCGCCGAGAAGATCGCCGACGCCGGCATCAAGGCGCTCGAGGAGCACTGCGACGTCGATGTCGCCATCGGCGCCGACCGCCACGATCTCGCGGCCCGCCTCGCCGACGCCGCCGGGCTCGTGGTGCGATCCGCCACCACGGTCGATGCCGGGCTCATCGCCGCGGCGCCGCAGCTCCAGGTGATCGGGCGCGCCGGCATCGGCGTCGACAACATCGACGTCGAGGCGGCGACGACGGCCGGCGTCCTGGTGGTCAACGCCCCCGAGGCCAACACGATCTCGGCCGCCGAGCACACGCTGGCGCTGCTCCTCGCCCAGGCCCGCCGGGTGGCGGAGGCCGACCGCAGCGTGCGTGCCGGGGAGTGGGAGCGGTCGCGCTTCCAGGGCGTCGAGCTGCACGACAAGACGCTCGGGGTGATCGGGCTGGGGCGGATCGGCACCCTGGTGGCGAAGCGGGCCGCCGCGTTCGGGATGCACGTGATGGCCCACGACCCCTACGTCGGCGAGGAGCGGATGCGCAGCATCGGGGTGGCCCACGCGGCCGAGGTCGACGCGGTGCTCGCCGAGGCCGACTTCATCACCATCCACCTCCCGCTGAACCCCGACACCCAGGGCCTCATCGACGCGGCGGCGTTCGACCGGATGAAGGACGGCGTGCGGATCGTGAACACGTCGCGCGGCGGCGTCATCGACGAGCAGGCGCTTGCCGATGCGGTTCGCAGCGGCAAGGTGGCCAGTGCGGCCCTCGACGTCTTCGCGCACGAGCCGCTGCCCGACAGCCCGCTGCGCGACCTCCCGCAGGTGGTGCTGACCCCGCATCTGGGGGCGTCGACCCGGGAAGCGCAGGACAAGGCCGGGACCGCGGTCGCCAAGGCGGTCGCGGCGGCACTCCGCGGCGAGCTGGTGCTGTCGGCGGTCAATCTCGACATCGGCACCGGGCTCGACGACACCGCCCGCGACTACCTCGGCGTCGCAGAGTCCCTCGGCGCCATCCTGATGGGGTTCAGCCGCGGCATGCCCGAGACCCTGACGGTGCGGTTGGAGGGCGAAGTCGCCGCCAACCCGGTCCGGCCCTTCACGCTCAGCGCACTCAAAGGCGCGCTCGCCCGGATCGCCGAGAACGTCTCGTTCGTCAACGTCCAGCACCTCGCCGCCGCCCACGGCGTGCGCTGGAGCGAGGAAGCCTCCACCGAGTCGCCCACGTACCGGTCGGTGCTGCGCGTGGCCGGCACCGTCAGCGGCAAGGTCCGCTCGTTCTCGGCCACGATCACCGAGCGTAAGGGACCGGTGCTGATCGAGGTGAACGGGTACGACATCGAGCTGCCGATCACCCCCCGCCTGCTCGTGGTCCGCAACGAGGACGTGCCGGGCGTCATCGGCCGGCTCGGCACGTACCTCGGCGGCCAGCGGGTCAACATCGCCGACATGGCGGTCGGCCGTAACACTCAGGGGGAGGCGATGATGGGCCTCAACCTCGATGATCGTCTCACCGAGGACCAGGTCGCCGGAATCCTCGCGCTGCAGGGCATCGCCGATGCCCGCTTCGTCGAAGTGGGCTAGCGCTAAAAGAACGCCACCTCGAGCCCCCACCCCACCGCCAGCCCGTACAACCCCGCCAGCACGTCGTCGGCGGTGATGCCTACCCCCTCCCGCAGCGACTCCGCCCGGTACACACCGGGAAACGGCTTCTTCCAGATGTCGGCCGCCCGCGCCACGAGCACGGCAACCACCCACGGCCACCCCGACAGCCCGATCACTGCCACCAGCGTGCCGGCCACCTCGTCGATGCACACCCACCCGGGATCCTCGTGGCCGCGGTTGAACGGCGCCGCCGCCCACAGCGACAATGCCAGCGCCGCCAGGAACGCCACGAGCCCCGCCCACCACGGCGCCCACAGCAGCGGCACCGCCACGGCCAGCGCCAGCCCGGCGCCGAACGTCCCGGCGCCCTTGTCGCTGCCCCAGAGGCGGCGCGGGACGAGGCCCAAACCGAACCCGGAGGCCACGAAGCGGCGCATCACGGCGCCACCGCCGGTCCGGCGCCGGCATGGGTCGAGCCGGACCGCGTTGGGGGCGGACGTGTATCGGGTGGGAGACGGGGGCTCAGGAGGCTGCGTCGCACGTGGGGTCACGGTAGGCCTGTTTCTCGTGGCGGCGGTGCTCGCGTCACCGGTCGGGCCGGTTGCGCACGGCGTCCCTCGGGCGACGGCATCGGTGCCTGCGGACTCGGGTAAAGCCTCCCATCATTTGCCTCGCGCTTCGCATCGGCTAGATTCCCAGCGGGCTCGGCCTGGGGACGAGCGGCCCGTCCGCGAGTAGGGGAACGCCCATGACGCCGCAGCAACTGGCCGAGTTCCGCTCGGTTTCCGACCCCGAGACGCATCCCGACGGCCGTCGGGTTGCCTTCGCCGTGAGCCGGATGGACCTCGTCGAGGACCACTACGAACGCCAGATCTGGCTGTGGGACGGCGAGGAGGCGCGCCCGTTCACCGCTGGCCCCGGCGACGCCCGGCCGCGGTGGTCGCCAGACGGTTCGCTCCTCGCGTTCCTGCGGCGCGACCCCAACGCCGACCAGAAGCGGTCGCAGCTCTACGTCATGCCCAGCGACGGCGGCGAGCCGTGGCCGGTCACCTCGTTCGACCTCGGCGCGGTCGACCTCGAGTGGTCGCCGGACGGCGGCCGGCTCGCAGTCATCGGCAAGACGCGGGTCGGCGAATGGGCCGGCCTCGACGACGGCGAGCGGCGGCGGCGGCCAGTCCGGGTGACCCGGGCCGACTGGCGGCGCGACGACCAGGGCTGGTGGTACGACCGCCGCACCGCGGTGTACGTCGTCGCCGCGGACGGGAGCGGCGAGCCCGAGCTCGTCACCCCTGGCGACCACAACCACGACTGCCTCGCCTGGCATCCCGACGGCGACCGGATCGCCTCGATCAGCGCCCGCCACGAGCGGCGCGGCATCGACCCCGGCCGGCAGGTGTTCGAGTTCCCGCTCGATGGCGGCGAGCCGGCGGCCGTCACCGCGATCGGCGACTGGGGGTGGGTCGGCTACGACCCGGCGGGACGGCTCCACGTCTACGGCGTGCCGGACCCGTGGAGCTGGCCGGCCGTCGGCGCGTACTTCCGCGTCGACGACGGACGGCTCACCGACCTCACCGGCAAGCTCGACCGCGACCCGCTGCCGAACAGCCCCACGGTTTCCCCGGCGGGCCCGCAGTGGCTGGACGACGGCTCCTTCCTGACCGTGTTCGAGGACGCCGGCCGGGTGCGGGTGGTGCGGGTCGATCCCTCAGGTGCGATGGACGAGCTGGTCGGTGGCGACCGCATCGTGTCCGGGGTCAGCCCCCGCCCCGACGGCTCGGCGTTCGCCTTCACGGCGACCACGGCGACCGACCCCGGCGAGCTGTGCTGGTGGGAGGACGGCGAGGTGCGCCCTCTCACCGCAATCAACGCCGACTATCGGGCGGGGGTGGGGGCGGTGGCACCCGAGCCGTTCACGTTCCAGAGCGACGGCGTCGAGATCCACGCCTGGGCCTACCTGCCGCCCGGCGACGCTGCGGCGCCACTGCTGCTGAACATCCACGGCGGACCGGCCGCCCAGTACGGCTTCGGCTTCTTCGACGAGTTCCAGGTGTATGCCGCAGCCGGGTACGGCGTGGTGGCGTGCAACCCGCGCGGGTCGTCGGGCCGCGGCACCGACCACGTGCGGGCGGTGGTCGGCACCTGGGCGCAGGAGCACCCCCCGGACCTGCGCGACCTCCAGGCGTGCGTCGCCGCCGCGCTGGAGCGCTTCCCCCGGCTCGACGGCGAGCGGATGGGCGTGATGGGCGGGTCCTACGGCGGCTTCGCGACCACGCGGCTGCTGGCGCTCGATCAGCGGTTCAAAGCGGGCATCGTCGAGCGGGCACTGACGACGTTCCCGTCGTTCTTCGGCACCTCCGACATCGGGACCTGGTTCCCGAAGATGTACCTCGGGGCCCAGCTCCCCGAGGACGTCGACGCGTTCCTCGCCGCCAGCCCGCTGGCGTCCGCGCACAAGATCACGACGCCCACCCTGGTGCTGCACTCCGAGGAGGACTGGCGCTGCCCGATCGAACAGGGCGAGCAGCTCTTCACCCTCCTCCAGTTCCTCGGCGTACCGTCGGAGATGGTCCGCTTCCCGGGCGAGAGCCACGAGCTGAGCCGCTCGGGCAAACCCCGCCACCGCGTCGAGCGCTTCGAGGTGATCCTCGAGTGGCTAGGCCGTCATATTGCAGCCGAGCCGGGCGGGTGACGTCCGCGCCACGCGTCGTGGGCCCTCTCGGCTGCGGCTGCCGCCATATGGCAGCCGAGCCGGGCGGGTGACGTGCCCGCTGCGCGTGGTGGGCCCTCCCGGCTGCGGCTGCCGCTCTCGTCGGAGCAGCGTGGGGGCCGGTGCTGGCGCACCGGCCTTGTCCCAACCACGTACCGCGGCTGACGGCTGCTGACGGGTTCGGCGGCTCGCCGGGCGTTCGGGGTGGCGCGGGGCTGGCTTCAGGAGCGGGCTTGGTGGTGGGGGTTACACTTCTCGCATGCAGCCAACCAAGCACATCTGGTTCGACGGGGAGCTGGTTCCGTGGGAGCAGGCGACCGTCCACGTCCTGTCGCATGCTCTCCATTACGGCACCGGCGTATTCGAGGGGATCAGGGCGTACGAGACCGGCGACGGGCCGGCGATCTTCCGGCTCGACGAGCACATGGTGCGGCTCGTCAACTCGGCGAAGGCGTACGGACTGCCGCTCGAATGGAGCGCCGACGACCTGTCGAAGGCGGCGCGGGAGACCTTTTCCGCCAACGGGTTGACGGCAGGCTACATCCGGCCGATCGTGTTCCTCGGCCTCGGCAGCATCGGCCTCAACCCCGCCGGGGCGGAGGTGCACACGGCCATCGCCACCTGGGAATGGGGCGCCTATCTGGGTGAGGAGGGCCTGCGGAACGGGATCCGCTGCACGGTGTCGTCGTGGCGGCGCATCGACCACTCCATGCTGATCCCCAATGCCAAGGGCACGGGCGGCTACCTCAACAGCATCCTCGCCAAGGCCGAGGCGGTGCGTGCCGGCTACGACGAGGCGATCATGCTCAACGCCCACGGCTTCATCGCCGAGGGCAGCGGCGAGAACCTGTTCGTCGTGCGCAACGGCACCATCACCACCCCGCCTTCGACGTCGGGCTCGCTCGACGGCATCACGCGGGCATCGGTGATCGAGCTGCTCACCGACGACGGCTACTCGGTCGTCGAAGCCGACCTCACCCGCTCCGACCTCTACTACGCCGAGGAGGCGTTCTTCACGGGCACCGCCGCCGAGGTCACCCCGATCCGCGAGATCGACGACCGCCCGGTCGGCGACGGTCGGCCCGGCCCGGTGACCAAGCGGGCGCAGCAGCTCTTCATGGATGCGGTCACCGGGAAGCTCGAGCGCTACCGGCACTGGCTCGACGTCCTCTAGGAGGAGCCCCGCCGATGGGCCAGGAGCCGAACATCCCCCTGCGCATCGAGGACCTGCCGCGCCCCACGCCGCAACCCGACCCGGCGCGCCGCTGGTCGCCCGACCGGCCTGGCGAGCTGCACGGGCCCGACGACGTGCCGTGGGGTGGCATGTTCGGCACGCCCGGGCCGGACGCAGGGTACGTCCTGCGGCTGCTGCACCACGCCGAGTTCGAGCCGGCGCAGGGAGAGGATCGCCACGACGTCGAGGTCGCGCTCGCCGCGATCGCCGCGGCCCGGGCGAGCCACTTCGGGCGCGCCCCCACCGACGAGGACGTCCAGGTGGCGATGGCGATCCTCGGCCTCGGGGAGGGCATCCCCGAGGCGATGCGGGCCGGCCTGGCCGCGAAGCGGCCCGCCTGGATCGCCAACATCTCGCACCGCCCCGATCAACTGCGGACGCTGGTCGCGGCCGTGCCGCGGGAAACCCTCGCGCTGGGGCCGGACGAGGTCCGGACCCGCGGCGACGTCCTCGAGCTCTGATGTATCGCTACCTGAGCGGTGACGTCGTGCCGCTGCCCTCCGGGGCCGAGCTGCCCGCCTTCCACACCCCGTGGTGCTACGGCTGCGGGCCGCAGAACGAGCATGCGCTCGGCGTGCGCTTCGCCACCGAGGGCGACAAGGTGGTCAGCGAGCTCGACTTCGCACCCTGGTTCCAGGGCGGCCCCGGCGTCGTCCACGGCGGCGCCACCGCAGCGTTCTTCGACGACCTCATGGGCACCGTGTTGATGGCCCACCGGCGGCCCTCCGTCACGGCCAAGCTCGAGGTCAACTACCTGCGCCCGATCCCGCTGGGGATCTCGATCCGCGGCGAGGCCTGGCTGGCCTCGGCCGAGGGCCGCAAGCTGTGGGTGGAGGCGGTGGGGGAGGACGGGCGCGGTAACCGCTACGTCGAGTGCCGCGGCCTGTTCGTGCCTATCGGCGTCGACCACTTCTCCAAGGCCGCCGAGGGGGTGCCCGCCGAGGCACGCGAGCGGCTGGCCCGCTTCACCCAGGGCGAGTACTACCCGTGAAGATCGTCCGGGTGCACTCCGAGCGCGACGACATCGTCTACGGCGCGGTGGAGCCCGAGGGCATCCGCCTGCACCGCGGGAGCCCGTTCGTCGCGTGGGAGCCGACCGAGGTCGTCGTGCCGATCACCGAGGCGCGCCTGCTGGCGCCGGTGCTGCCGACCAAGGTCGTCGCCGTCGGCAAGAACTACGTCGACCACGCCGCCGAGATGTCCTCCGAGGTGCCCGACGAGCCGATCATCTTCCTCAAGCCGGCCACCTCGGTGATCGGCCCGGGGGCGCGGATCGTGCTGCCGCCCGAGTCCGGCGAGGTGCACCACGAGGCCGAGCTGGCAGTGGTCATGGGCAAGGTCGCCCGGCGGGTGAAGGCCGAGGACGCGTCGCAGTACATCCTCGGGTACACGGCCGGCAACGACGTCACCGCCCGCGACCTCCAGCGGCGCGACGGCCAGTGGACCCGCGCCAAGGGGTTCGACACGTTCTGCCCGCTCGGTCCGGCCATCGAGACCGAGTTCGACCCGCTGGAGGGCCAGCCCATCGTGTGCCGCGTCGACGGCCAGGTTCGCCAGGAAGGATCGATCGGCGACCTCGTGTTCGGGGTGGCCGAGCTCGTGGCGTTCGTCAGTGCGGTGATGACGCTGCTGCCGGGCGACGTGATCCTCACCGGCACCCCGGCCGGTGTCGGGCCGATCACGCCGGGCGACCAGGTCGAGGTCGAGATCGAGGGCATCGGCGTGCTGATCAACCACGCGATCGGCAGCCGCTCGTGAGCATCCGGGTCCGGTTCGCCCCGTCGCCCACCGGGCACCTCCACGTCGGCAACGCCCGCACGGCGCTGTTCAACTGGCTGCTGGCCCGCCGCCACGGCGGCACGTTCATCCTCCGGTCCGACGACACCGACCGGGAGCGCAGCAGCCAGGAGTCGCAGGACGCCATCGTCGCCGCGCTCCGCTGGCTGGGGCTCGACTGGGACGAGGGGATCATCGTGGGCGGGCCCCACGCCACCTACCGCCAGAGCGAGCGGCTCGACCGCTACACCGAGGCTGTCGCCGGCATGATCGGCGCCGGCAACGCGTACCGCTGCTTCTGCACGCCCGCCGAGCTCGACGAGCGTCGCAAGGCCGCCCAGCAGGCGGGGCGCCCGCCGGGGTACGACGGGCGCTGCCGCGCCATCACCGCCGCCGACGCCGCCGCCCGGGTGGCGGCCGGAGAGGCCGCGTCGGTGCGGTTCGCTGTGCCGCGGCCCGGCGAGACTGCCTTCGTCGACCTGGTGCGCGACGAGGTGACCTTCGACCACGCCAACGTCGACGACTTCGTCGTGCTCCGGTCGGACGGCAGCCCGACGTACCACCTGTCCAGCTCCGTCGACGACGTCGACTTCGAGATCACCCATGTGATTCGCGGCGAGGACCTGCTCGCGTCCACGCCCAAGCACATCCTGTTGGGGCGGGCGCTCGGCACCGAGCGGGAGATCACCTACGCCCACCTCCCGCTGATCAAAGGCCCCGACGGCGCTCGCCTGTCGAAGCGCCATGGCGCCACGTCGGTGGACGGGTACCGGGAGGCCGGCATCCTCCCGGAGGCCCTGTTCAACTACCTCGCCCTGCTGGGCTGGTCGCCGGGCGGTGACGAGACGATCGTGGGGCGGGAGGAGATGGTGGCCAGGTTCGACCTCACCGACGTGTCGAAGTCGTCGGCGGTGTTCGACCCGGCGAAGCTGGAGTGGATGAACGGCGTCTACATCCGGGAGCTGGCGCCCGAGGACTTCGCGGCCCGCACCCGCCCGCTGGTCGAGCAGCGCCTCGGCCGGCCGCTGGACGGCGGCGAGGCGGCGGCCTACGCGGCGCTGGCGCCGCTGGTGCAGGAGCGCGCCAAGCGGCTCACCGAGGCGCCCGACCAGGTCGGCTTCCTGCTCGTCGATGAGGTGCAGTTCGACCAGGCGTCCTGGGAGAAGGTGATGACCAAGCCGGAGGCCCGGCCCGCGCTGGAAGGGGCGCAATCCCGCCTGGCTGCGCTCGACGGGTGGACGGCCGCCGCCATCGAGGAGGCGCTGCGGGCGATGATGGACGAGCTGGGCCTGTCGGCGCGCAAGGGCCTCCAGCCGGTGCGGGTGGCGGTGACCGGTTCCACCGTGAGCCCGCCGCTGTTCGAGTCGCTGGAGGCGCTGGGCAGGGATCGCTCGCTCGCCCGGCTGGGACGGGCCTTCAGCCTGGTGTGACCGTGGAGCGCTACGACGCCTACGACCCGTTCGCGGCGGCGTACGACCGGCACTGGGGCGGCTTCGGGGAAGCGGTGCTGCCAGCGCTCGACGAGCTGACCGGCGGGCGGCTGGCGGCCGGGGCGCGGGTGCTGGACCTGTGCTGCGGCACGGGACGGCTGGCCGCCGCGCTGGTGGCGCGGGGCTGCGAGGTGGTCGGTATCGACGGGTCGGCGGCCATGATCGAGCTGGCCCGGCGTAACGCCCCCGGCGCCGAGTTCCGCGTGGCCGACGCCCGCGACTTCTCGGTGGCGGCGCCGGTGGCGGTGGCGGTGTCGACGTTCGACAGCCTCAACCACGTCATGGACCTTGCCGGCTTGGCGGCGGTGTTCGGCTGCGTGCGGCGAGCGCTGCTGCCGGGTGGCCGGTTCGTGTTCGACCTCAACGTGGAGGAGGGCTACCTGGCCCGCTGGCGGGGCTCGTTCGGCATCGTTCGCGACGACGAGGTGTTGGTGGCGCGGGCGAGCTACGACCAGGAGGCGAAGGTCGGCCGCACCGACCTCACGATGATGGTCCCGGACGGCGACCGCTGGCAGCGCACCGACGTGCCGCTCACCCAACGCTGCCACGCCGAGGAGGACGTGGCCGATACGCTCCGGGCCGCGGGCTTCGGCGACGTGGCGGCGACGGATGGGCGCGACGTCGGCCTGACCGAGGTGGGGCGGGTGTTCTTCCGCGCCGCCGCGCCGCCGGCCGGATAGCCGCGCATGGCCATGATCGACGTGCCCGACGTCGTCAGACGAAAGGCCGCCCTGGCCGGCGTCCCCGAATGGGCCGACCAGCTCCCCGAGCTGGTGGCAGCGCTCGCCAACGAATGGGGCTTCCAGCCGGGGACACCACTCCACGGCGGAACCGAATCGCTCGTGCTGGGCGTGAGTCTCGGCACCGGCGCGCCGGCGGCGCTGAAACTGCTCGTCCCCCGCGACGCAGATGCGGTGGGCAACGAGATCACCGTGTTGGAGCTCGCGGGCGGTGAGGGTTGCCCCCGGCTGTTCGCGCACGACCACGCCCGAGGTGCGCTGCTGATGGAGCGGCTCGGGCGCCCGCTCGGCGAGCTTGCCGTGCCGCGGCGCCGGCGTGAGGAGATCCTGTGCGCCGCCGCAGCGAAGCTGTGGCGGCCGGCGCCGGGTTGCGGGCTGCCGACCGGCGCCGACAAGGGCAGGTGGCTCGTCGAGTTCATCGTCGCGACGTGGGAAGCGCTCGATCGGCCCGTGTCGCAGCGAGCCGTCGACCACGCGCTGGCCTGCGCCGAGCGGCGGATCGCCGCCCACGACGACGAGCGGGCGCGGCTCGTCCACGGCGACGTCCATCAGTGGAACGCCCTGGAGTCCGACGGCGGCTTCAAGCTCGTCGATCCCGACGGCCTGCTGGCCGAGCCGGAGTACGACCTCGGCATCCTCATGCGCGAGGACCCGGTAGAGCTGCTGGAGGAGGGTCCCTGGAACCGGGTGGGCCGGCTAGTTGGCCTGACCGGGCTCGACCCGACCGCCGTCTGGGAGTGGGGCGTGGTGGAGCGCGTCTCGACGGGACTCCTGTGCACACAGGTGGAGCTGCAGCCGGTCGGGCACGACATGCTCGCGGCGGCGGAGGCCGCCGCCGAGCTCGCCGCCGACGGTCTGGCCTAGCCCGTGATGCTGAACTCGTCGAACACCATGAGCTCGTGGTCGATCGCCCGCAGCAGGAGGCGGTCGGGGTACACGCCGACGTCGACGTAGCTGAGGACGGCAGCCGAGTACGCGGTGTAAACCTCGGTTCCCGTGCGTGGGCTGCCGGCGCCGGCTCCGCTCACGACGTAGGTGACCCCGCCGATGGGCACCGAGCGCTGGTAGTCGTGATCGTGGCCAGACAGCACGAGCTGCACGCCGTGTCGCTCGAAGATCGGCGAGAACGCCTCGCGAACTGCGCGGTCTGACCCCTGATAGCCGGCCGAGTACGGCGGTTGGTGCACCGCGGCGATCCTCCACGGTGCGTCGCTTGCCGCGAGCGTGTCTTCCAGCCAGGCGAGCTACTCCAGGTCGTAGGGATCCTCCCGCCCCGCCACGTCCATCGTGGCGGCCAGCCGCCACTCGAGATCACCGCCGTCGCCGACGTCCCCGATCACCGCCCACCGCTGGTCGGGCTGATCGGCGGATGGCAAGGGCGCAACGGGAACGTCGTCCTCCGGGCTTCCCACCTTGTGGGTCAGGATCGACCGGATCTGGCGGTTGTAGACGAACCCGACGCCCAGGGCGATGACTGCGATGGCCGCGGCCAGGCTCAGCGCCATCCGCCGCCAGACGCGTCGCGGGCGTGCCGTTGGCATCTGCGCGGGGGGCGAGGTGGCCTCAGTCGCGGCCACTCGTTGCCCCCGACGGGGTGGACGAGTCGATCCGTTCGACCACGTGCAGGATCGCCTCGAGCACCCGGGCGGGCTCGGTGAAGATGGCCAGGTGGTTCGACGCCAGCCGCCGGGTGGGCCACCCCCGGGCGACCGCGTCGGCGTGCTCGGCGTCGTATGCCCCGCTGAGCTGCACGTAGCCGCATCGCTCGTCGGACCATCCGGACGGCACCTCGACGTCGCGGTCGTAGAACGAGCGGGGGAGGCGGGGCATGTCGGCAGCGAGCTCCTCCCGGTCCGCCGGGTCGGGCACGAGCTGGGCGACGGTCTCCGCCGGCCACCAGTCCAGCCACCTCCGGAGCACGCCGTGCTCCGTTTGACGGTCGAGCATCTCCAGCAGGGCCGCGGTGGCGCGATGCCGCCCGGCGCGCGGCGGCAGGACGGCGTCGACGAAGACGAGGAACGCAGGCGGTCCCACCGCCGCGCCGATCGTCGGCAGGAAGGCGCCGGCGCCCGAGTGCCCGATCACGACGACCGGCGGTGCGAGGTCGGCGGCGGCCTCGATCGCCCGCCCGGTGAAGTCCTCATGTGGCCGGGCGGCGGAAGCCGACGGGGCCAGATCGGGGAGAGCGACCGCCGCTGCGTCCGCGGCGGCGAGCCGGGCGAGCCGGCGGACCGACGACGGCCCCACCAGCGGGCTGTGCACGAACAGGAACGACCGCGCAACCACCGCGCCACGGTACCTGTCGGGGCGACGATGCGATCGACTGCACGATCGACCCGGCCTGCCGGGGCGGCTACCCGCGGGTCGAGGCGACGATCTCGACCGGCGCGATCTCCCCAGCCTCCACCGCACGGACCATGTTGCCGTAGCGGAGGCTGGCCTCGTCGCCCATCAGCAGGTGGAGTCCCAGGGACGGCGGCGGCCCTGTTCTACGGCGCAGCTTCTCGAAGAATCGGAGCGCGAACTCCGTGCGGTCGGCGACGTGCTCGACGGTGAAGCCGGCCGCCTCCAGCGCGTGCACGTAATCGTCTGCGGGGGCGAGGAAGCTCGCGGCGCGTGACGCCGCCCACGGCACCGGGAAGTCGAACGCAGCGTCGGGCAGGCCCATGATCTCGTACATCGCGAAACGCCCGCCGTCGACCAGCACCCGCGCCACCTCTGCGAACGCGGACGCCTTGTCGTCGACGTTCATGCCGACGTGCAGCATGACGGCCGCGTCGAAGCTCGCGGCGGGGAAGGGGAGGGCGCAGGCGTCTCCTCGGCGGACGGTCACCAACCCGTCGAGGCCGACCAGTGCGGTGAGGGACCGCGCCACCTCGACGTACTCCGGGGTGAGGTCCACGCCGGTCACGGTGTGCGAGCCGGTCGCCGCCAGGTACCTGGCGGTGCCGCCGAGGCCGCACCCCACGTCGAGTATGCGGCTTCCAGGAGGGATCGCAGCTCGCTCCAGCAGGCTCGCGGTGGCGGCTCGGCCGCCGACGTGGAACTCGTCGACCGGGGCGAGGTCGGCGAAGGTGAGCTCGGCGGGGTCGAGCCCATCCGCTGTAGCTGCGCCCATGATCCGATCGAGCAGCGTCCCATCGCCGTAATGGCGAGCGATTTCGTCCACCCCGCGGACCTTAGGCGAGGTGGCGCGGGGCCGCGATCAGCCCCGGCTCGCCGTGGCCTCGAGCTGCGCCCCCCGCCGGGCCAGGCGCAGCAGCCGGGACCAATCGACCCGCGCGCCCATGTGCAGCAGCGTGAACTGGTACACGCGGCCCGCGGTGCGGACCAGCAGCCGGGCGCCCAGGCCGAGCAGGCAGAACGCCGCGGCGACCTCCCACGGCGCGATCGCATCGCGAGCGACCCGAACCGGCAGCATGAACGGTGCCGTGAGGGGAAACAGCGTGAGGGCCTGCGCCAGCGTGGACGCCGCGTTCCCGGCGACCGCCGCCTGCGCGGCGAAGAATCCGACCATGGCGGGGACCATGGCCGGCAGGGTGACCTGGCTGGCGTCCTCTTGGCGGGAGACCAGCGAGCCCAGCAGTGCGAACAGCGTGGTGTAGACGACCAGACCGCCCAGCACCGACGCCGCGACCACCGGCAGGAAGCGCCACGCCGACGCGGGGATGTCGATGGTGTCGGTCGCCAGCAGTGCCGCGGTGAGCCCGGCGAGCACGACGGCGAGCTGTGCCACGGCGAGTGCGGTCAGCCCCAGCACCTTGCCCAGAAGCAGGGCCCGCGGTTGCAGGTGGTTGAGCAGCACCTCGACGACGCGGGTGGACTTCTCCTCGACCACGCTCAGCAGGGCGAGCTGGCCGAAGGCCTGCGGCAGCGCGAAAACCAGCATCAGCCCGAGGAAGGCCAGGGTCTGGGCGACCTCGTCCGACTCGTCGAGCGGGTCCACGAAGCGCTCCTGCACCTGCGGCTGGGCGAGCAGGGCGGCCACCTCTCGGTCGTCGAGACCCAGGTCACGCGCCTTCCCGAGGGCGTCCCGCTGCCGGAGGGCAGCTCCGACGACGGCGGCGACCTCGACGTCCGCAACCTGGTCCCACACCAGCGTGGGTCCCGGTTCCACTGCCAGGTCGATCTCCCCGTCGTGGATGGCGGGTGCCACCTGGTCCGGTGAGCCGAGGTCCCGGAAGTCGATCTCCAGGGCGCCCGCGGCCAGCGCCGAGATCTCCGCTCGCAGCTCGGGGTCCATGTCGACGACGCCGATGGTCACCGTGCGGAGGTCGTCGTCGTCGCCGTCGGGCCACGCCGCCGCCACGATCGGACCGGCGACGGCCGCGACGACGAACAGGATCGTGACGGCCCGGAAGGCCTTGGTGCGCGCCCGGGTCCGGATCTCCCGCCACGCGACTTCTCTGATCAGGTACCAGCTCATGATGTCACCAACTTCAGGAAGACCTCGTCGAGGCCGGGGGGTTCGTAGCTGAAGGCCGACACGGGGCCGGCTGCCGCGGCGTCGGCGACCAGCGCCGCGGGATCGCGGTGGGCGGGGACGACGAAGCGGGAGACCCCTTCCGGGGCGTCGCGCGGCTCGCCGCCGGGCGGGCTCCAGCACGGTGCCGGCCCGCCCCATTGGATTTCCAGGTACCGGTCGGGGGACCTGCCGCGCAGCTCGGCCACCGTGCCGCAGGCCTCGGTCCGGCCCGCGGCGACGATCACCACGTGCTCGGCGAGGTCCTGCACCAGCTCGAGCTGGTGGCTGGAGAACACCACGCTCACGCCCTTCGCCACCTGCTCGGCGAGCACGCCGGACAGCACGGACACCGCAACCGGGTCGAGCCCGGCGAACGGCTCGTCCAGCACCATCAGCTCCGGCTCGTGAACGAGCGCGACGGCGAGTTGCACGCGCTGCTGGTTGCCGGTGGACAGTGTCTGGATGAGGTCGTCGCCGCGGTCGGCCAGGCCGACCCGCTCGGCCCAGTGCTGGGCACGCCGGTCCGCGGTGGCGCCATCCAACCCCGCCAGGCGGCCCAGGTAGGCGATGTGCTCGTGGACCTTCATCCGGGGGTAGAGGCCCCGCTCCTGCGGCATGTAGCCGACGTGGCGGCGGTCGGCGGCGGTGACGGGATGCCCGTCCCACGTGACCGAGCCGGCGTCGGTCGCTACCAGCCCGAGGATCGAGCGCATCGTCGTGGTCTTGCCGGCGCCGTTCGGGCCCAGCAGGCCCACGAGGTGCCCGCGGGGGGCGGCGAGGTCGACGCCACGCAGCGCCACTGTGTCGCCGAAGCGCTTCTCCAGCCCGGCCACCCGGAGCCCGTCGTTGGGTGCGGTGGGCGGTTGGGCCGGAGAGGCGGCAACTTGGGTGATCATCGGTTGCTCCCTTCTCGTCGTTGGACGGTCAGCCGCCCAGCAGCCCGGTGACGGCGTCGATGACCGCCTCCGGCTGCTCCTGGGGGATCAGGTGGCCGCTGTGCCCGGCGACGACGTGCCGGGCACCCGGGACCAGCGCGGCATACTCCCGCTGGGTCTCCTGCCACAGCTCCCACCCCACCGCCGAGAGACCCTCGTTGTCGATCCCGGCGGTGACCACCACGAGGCCGAGGTCTTTCTCCAACTCGGGCGCGGCCGCGAGCTGCTGCTCCGTGGTCGGGAAGTCACGCCACTCGGCGGTCATGTGCGGCGGGTTGGGGACCCCTGCCGGCGGCTCGCCGCCGACGCAGTCGGGGACCTCGCCCAGTGCCGCCACACAGCGGGCCGTGTAGGTGTGGTGACGTGAGTCGACGAGCACCAGGCCCGCGACCTCGTCCGGGTGGGTGCGGGCGAACAGGTCCATCACCGTGCCGCCGAGCGAGTGCCCCACCAGCACGTACGGCGGTTCGCGGCCGGTGGCGATCAGCAGCTCGCGCAGCTCCTCCACCATGGTGGCGGCGTCGCGGGGCGTCGTGGTGGGGTCGCTCCCGCCGTAGCCAGGCCGGTCGTACAAGAACACCTGCGCCGATTCGGCCACGGCGGGCGCCACGCCCGACCAGCCGATCATCCAGTCGCCGAGGCCCGACTCGAACACGACGGTGGGCTTGCCAGAGCCGCCGGTGGCGTAGGCGATCGCTCGGCCGTCGATGGTGGCGCGGTGGCGGGTGATCTCGTCACCGGTCGGGGGCGCCGCGTCGACGTCGAAGGCCTCGAGCACCGGGACGGCGACCGCGGCGCGGTACAGGTCCCCCTGCTGCGGTGGCACACCCAGCCAGACGAGGTACGTGTCGGCGCCGATCGGCGTCGTCGCCAGCAACTGCGCCATGCCGCCGGCTTCGGCGGTGTAGAGCTGCCACTCCCGGCCGCCGAGCTCGACCCGGTCGGGCGCCTGGTAGCCGATGTCCACCGGGTCGAGTCCTGCCCAGGTCGGCAGTGCGTCGAACGCGAGCGTGCCGTCCGCTCCGATGAAGCGCCCGTCGTAGGTCTGGCCCCAACCCTGCGGGGCGACCGTCGTGATGCCCAGGTCCTCGATGCTGGCCGTTACGAGGTCGATGCCTTGCGTCCCGTCCAGCGGCGCCCACGGCTCGGTGTTGGAGCTCGTGGCGGGCGCCGTCGGGCTGGCGTCGGCGGGCTGGGCGGCGGTCGTCGGCGGCGGCGGCTCGTACAGCGGGCGCTCCGAGGTCGACGCGCCGGCCGACGAGCAGGCGCTCGCTCCCAGTGCGGCGACGACGGCGAGTCCGGCGATGCGGATGGCGAGTGGGTGCTTCATGGCTTGGCTCCTTGGTCGTTTCTGGAACCGTGCCAGAGGGGTGCGCGCATATCATCGGGGCGAGCGCGCGACCTGGCTGGGGGGAGCCACGTGAACCGAATACGTGCACGCACGGAGGCAGCGGGGGAGCGGCAGCGCGACAATCGCGCCATGCCGAACACGGGCCGCTTCGCCCTTGCGCTCGCCGTCGTGGCTGCCATGGCTGTGGCGGGGACGGCGGCGACGATCTCCCAAGGGCCGCGCGATTCGCTCCCGGTGGGCGAGCTGCTGCGAGTGGAACCGGTCCCGGGCGAGGAGGGGTCGCCGCTCGACGAGGCGCTCCGGTACTTCGCCGGAATCCTCGACGGGTCCCGCCGTTACACCGAGGCCGACCTCGCCACCCGCTTCGCACCCGCCTTCGGCGAGCAGTTCACCCCTGAGGAGCTGAACGCGCAGACCGACCTCATCCTGGCGGGCTCCGGTGCGATCAGCTTCGTGCGCGTCCGCGATCGAGGGCCCCAGGGCGCCATGGTCCTGGGCATCGCCGAGGACGGGACACCCGGGGACCTCGCGATCGAGGTGGACGACGACGGCAGGATCTCGCTGGCGCTGGTCGTGCCGTCGGGCCCGTCCCGGCGCGTGCCGACGTGGGCGGCGGCGCTGATCCTGGTGGCCGGGTGGGTGCTGGTGGGTGCCGCCGCCGCAGCGTGGATGTATCGATCGGCGCGCACCGCTTGGACGCTGCTCGCCGCGTCCGTGCCGACGCTGGCCGGCGTGCTGGTGCTGAGCGATGCGAGCGTCCTCTACACGATGGGCCGCGCGATACCCCCGCTCGTCGTGATCGCCGCGGTCGTGCTGCTGCTGCCGCCGGAACGCGCCGCGCCGGGCCGATGGCTGCTGGCGACCGCGCTGGGGGCGGCCGCCGCCGGAGCGCTGGGGCCGTTCGTACGCGACGCAACGCTGATCGGCCACCCGGAAGTGGTGGGCTCCTTCGCCGACGCCGAGGCGCCCTACCGCGTGCTGCTGGCGTCGTCGGGCGGGCTCGGTGCGGTGGCGATGGGGGCCGTGGCCGCCCGGAACCTCCGGCGCATCGGCGGTGCCGGGGAGAGGCGTCGGCCGACCCTGTGGGCCGCCGCCGCGATCGCCGCCACCTGGGCGGTCGCCGCCCTCGCCGCGGCGGTCGATTTCGGCGTCGGTGACGGGACGGTCGCGGCCGGGCCTGCGACGGCGGTCATCTGGTCTGCGCTGGCCGTGGCGGGCGCGACCGTGGTCGTTCGGTCGATCATCTCGCTGGTGGCCCAGCTCGAAGAGGTCGGCGCGTCCCGGGCGAGGATCCTCGAGGCGAGCGACGCCGCGCGCCGCCGGGTGGAACGCGACCTCCACGACGGCGCTCAGCAGCGCCTCGTCGCCCTCGGCATGCAACTGCAGCGTGCTCGCCGGCTCTCCGGCTCCACCGAGCTCGCGGACCTGCTGGAGGGCGCGACCGGCGAGGTGCGCGACGCGATCGAGGACATCCGGGCGGTGACCCGAGGCGGGCTGCCGCCACTGCTGGCCGAGCGCGGCCTCGCCCCGGCCGTCGTCGCGTTGGCGGAACGGGCGCCGGTGCCGGTGACCGTGGACGTGACGACGGATCGGCTGCCCGCGGGCGCCGAGCGCACCGCCTACTTCGTCGTCGCCGAGGGCCTCACCAACATGGCCAAGCACGCGATGGCGACCAGCGCCGAGGTGTCGATCAGCCGCAACGACGGCAGTGCCCGCGTCACGATCCGCGACGACGGGAGGGGCGGCGCCGAGATCGCCCCCGGCTCCGGCCTGGAGGGCCTCAACGACCGGGTCGCCGCCACCGGCGGTGCGTTCCGCATCTCGTCGGGGCCCGGCGGGACGACGCTGGAGGCGACGATCCCGTGCGCGTGATCATCGCCGACGACTCCGCCCTGGTGCGCGACGGCCTCGCCGGCCTGCTGGCCGACGAGGGCATCGAGGTGGTTGCGACGTTCGCCGACGCCACCGAGGTCGTCGACGCCGTGGCGGAGCACCGGCCGGACGTGCTGATCATCGACGTGCGGATGCCGCCGTCGTTCCAGACCGAGGGCCTCGAGGGTGCGCTGGCGGCGCGGCGCCGGACGCCGGAGACCGGCATCCTGGTGCTGTCGCAGCACATCGAGACCCGCTACGCGGTGGAGCTGCTCGAGGAGGGCGCCGCCGGGGTGGGCTACCTCCTCAAGGACCGGGTCACGCAGTTCGACGGCTTCCTCGACGCACTGCGGCGGGTGGCGGACGGCGGCAGCGCCATCGACCCCGACGTGGTGACCAGGCTGGTGGCCCGTCCCCGCAACGGCGGGCCGCTCGTGCGCCTCACCGAACGGGAGCGCGAGGTGCTGTCGCTGATGGCCCAGGGTCACTCCAACGCGGCGATCGGCGAGCGGCTGTTCGTCAACCAACGGACCGCCGAGACCCACGTCAGCAACATCCTCACCAAGCTCGACCTGCCACCCGACGCCGCAGTCGACCGGCGGGTCAGCGCCGTCATCATGTGGCTGCAACAGCAGGAGGCGTGAGGGCCGGGAGTCCGACCGGCCGGGGCCCCCTTTCGATCGGGCGCCCCGGTAGGCGCCGTTGTGAGCTACACTGAGCGTCACAGCGTACGCCTGATGCGTACAGCGCCCGCTCCGCATCCTTATTCCGTCTGGCGGAGCACCGTGGGACATGCTTGTTCTCGTCGGCGCCTTCGGCGCCGGCTCCCGATACGCAGATCCGCGGGGTGTCAGCCCCTGACGGTTCAACGCTTCGGAAGGAGCACATCATGTC
>JBFKDA010000008.1:0-26737 GCA_041619955.1 Acidimicrobiia bacterium
AGCACCTCGCCGTGCTCCGGGGCATGGGCGTCGACGCCGTCCCGGTGCGCACCCGTGACGAGCTGGCCGGGGTCTACGGCATCGTCATCCCCGGTGGGGAGTCGACCACGATCGGCAAGCTGGCCGAGCGTTACGAGCTGGTCGAGCCGCTGCGGGCGGCGATCGCGGGTGGGATGCCGGCGCTCGGGACCTGTGCGGGCATGATCCTGCTTGCTCACGACGCGGCGGGGCACGACCAGCCGCTGCTCGGTGTCCTCGACGTGGTGGTCGAGCGCAACGCCTTCGGCCGCCAGGTGGACAGCTTCGAGGAGGACCTCGCCGTCGACGGGTTCGACGAGCCGGTGCGCGCCGTGTACATCCGGGCCCCGTGGATCGAGAAGGTCGGCTCCGGGGTGGAGGTGCTCGCCCGGTCGGGCGACCATCCCGTGATGGTGCGCCAGGGCAACGTGATCGCCACGGCGTTCCACCCGGAGCTGACCGACGACGACCGCATCCATAGGATGTTCGTCGCAGCAGTCGAGGAGCGCTGATGTCGGGTCATTCCAAGTGGTCGACGATAAAGCGGAAGAAGGGCGCCAAGGACGCCGCCCGCGGCAAGGTCTTCGCCAAGATGGCGCGAGCCATCGAGGTGGCCGCCAAGGAGGGCGGCGGGGACCCTGACGCCAACGCCACGCTGGCGACGATGATCGACAAGGCCAAGTCGGCCGGCGTGCCCAAGGACAACATCGAGCGGGCGATCAAGCGGGGCACCGGCGAGGTCGAGGGCGCCGTCTACGACGAGATCTGGTTCGAGGGGTACGCGCCGGGCGGCGTGGCGCTGTACGTGCACGCGCTGACCGACAACCGCAACCGAGCCACGTCGGAGGTGCGCTCGACCCTCACCCGCAACGGCGGGTCGCTGGGCGAGCCCGGCAGCGTCGGCTACCTCTTCGAGCCGAGGGGCTACTTCCTCGTCGCCGGCGAGGAGGACGACGTGATGATGGCGGCGCTGGAGGGCGGCGCCGAGGACGTCGTCCCGTCCGGCGACCAGTGGGAGATCACCACGGCGCTCGGCGACTTCAAGAAGGTCAACGACGCGCTGGTGGCGGCCGGGCTGGTAATCGAGACCGCCGACCTCACCCAGATCCCCTCGGCCTCGGTGCCGGTCGACGAGGCCACCGCCCCCAAGGTGCTGCGGCTGATCGACCTGCTGGACGATCTCGACGACGTGCAGAGCGTCTACGCCAACTTCGACATCAGCGACGACGTCATGGCAGCAGCAGCTGCGGCCGATTAGGCCGCAGCCATGTGGCGGCCGACTAGTAGCGGATGTCGAGCGAGTAGCGGAGGGCCTGGTCGAGGAGCATGCGCTTCGCCTGCCCGAGCCGGCCGATGGGCACCGGGTCGAGTGCGGTGCGCGGCACGGTCACGACGTTGTCACAGGAACGACGCTGGGACGCGCGCCCTCCTCCGGTCCCACCTCTACCTCCGACGCGATGTTGCGGACCGTCATCGTGAGCGGGGCGCACGTGAGTGCTCGCAACACCGGTATGGCGGCGTCGCGGGTGAGTACGACGACGGGTCGGCGGCCAAGCTCGCCACCGAGATCTGCCCACACGATGTCGGCCCTCGCTACCTTCGGGCCACGAGTGCCGTGAACATGGGTTGATCCTTGGAACGGCCGGCCCCTCCGGCTAGCCTGCCCGTACATATGTTCGTATTGGGCATCGACCCGGGCCTATCGGTCACCGGCTACGCCGTCCTCGAGGACCGCGCCGCCAACCCGCGTGCCGTGGCGGCGGGTGTCATCCGCACCGATGCCATCAACACGATCGGCGAGCGGCTCCGCGTGCTCTACGACGACCTGAGCGCCCTCATCGCCGAGTTCGAGCCGCAGGAGACCGCCGTGGAGGAGGTGTTCGTGAACCGCAACCTGCAGACCGCCTCCAGCGTGGGGCGCGCGTCGGGCGTCGCGATCCTGGCCGCTGCCCGGGCGGGATGCTCGGTGCACGAGTACACGCCCACCGCGGTGAAGCTCGCCGTGGCCGGTGACGGCCGGGCCGCCAAGGACCGGGTGGCCGTCGTCGTCGCCCGCCGGCTCGGGCTGCCGGCGCCGCCCCGGGTTGCCGACGCCGCCGACGCCCTGGCGGTGGCGCTGTGCCACCTCCAGTCGGCCGGGATGCGGCGAGCCGTCGAGCGGGCGACGTGATCGGCCGGCTGCGCGGGACGCTGGTGTCCAAGGCCGCCGCGGCCGTCGTCCTCGACGTGGGCGGCGTGGGATACGAGATCGCGGTCACCCCGAGAGGCCTGGTCGAGCTTCCCGGCATCGGCGAGGACGCGGTCCTCCACACCCACACCCACGTGCGTGAGGACCAGCTCGCGCTGTACGGCTTTCCCGCCGCCGACGAGCGCGACCTGTTCCGGCTGCTCCTCGGCGCGTCCGGCGTCGGGCCCAAGGTGGCGATGGCGATCTGCGCCACCTTCGCCCCTGACGAGCTGCGGCGGGCGGTGCTGGCCGACGACACGGACGCGCTGCAGGCCGTGCCCGGCATCGGCAAGCGGAGCGCCCAGAAGCTCATCCTCGAGCTGCGACCCCGCCTGGACGTGCCCGACGGCGAGCTGCCCGGAGGCTCCGGGAGCGTGCTCGCCGAGGTACGGGAGGCGCTGGAGGGGCTCGGCTACCAGCCGGCCGAGATCCGCGCCGTGGTCGGCGACCTCGATGCCGACGGCAAGGTCGAGGATCTCCTGCGCACCGCCCTGCAAGTGCTGGGGAGGGAACGACAATCGTGAGGCAGTCGAATCACCTCGCCTGCGGTACGTGGTTGGCACCAGGCCCGGCCCGCGGCTGGGCCGCGACGACGCTCAGCACGCGCCGGCAGCCGCTGCCGAGAGGGCCCCACTCCCCGCCAGGCCCGGCGACCGCCCGGGTCGGCTGCGATCGAGGCATCGAGTCATGAGGGAGGAGGGGCTGCTCGCCGGGACTGCGCAGCCGGACGACACCGCCGACCTCGGGGAGATCGAGGTCGGCCTCCGGCCCCGCCGGATGGCCGAGTTCGTCGGCCAGGAGGAGCTGAAGGAGCGGCTCGCGATCCTGGTCGAGGCCGCCCGCGGGCGCGGCGAGGCGCTCGACCACGTGCTTTTCAGCGGCCCGCCTGGCCTCGGCAAGACCTCGCTCGCCGGCATCCTCGCCACCGAGATGGACGCCCAGTTCCGGGCAACTTCCGGGCCGGCGCTGGAACGCGCCGGCGACCTGGCGGCGGTCCTCACCAACCTCGAGCGGGGGGACGTGCTGTTCATCGACGAGATCCACCGGCTGCCGAGGGTGGTCGAGGAGGTGCTGTACCCGGCGATGGAGGACTTCCACCTCGACATCGTCGTGGGCAAGGGCCCCGCGGCCCGGTCGATCCGGCTCGACCTGCCGCCCTTCACCCTCGTCGGGGCGACCACCCGCGTCGGCCGGGTGGCGCCGCCGCTCCGGGACCGCTTCGGCTATGTCTCGCGCCTCGACTTCTACACGACACCCGAGCTCGAGGCGATCGTCCACCGCTCGGCAGGGATCCTGGACGTCACCGCCGACGCGGCGGGCGCGGCCGCCATCGCGCGCCGCAGTCGCGGCACGCCCCGCATCGCCAACCGGCTGCTCCGGCGCGTCCGTGACTTCGCGGCGGTCCGATCCGAGGGCGTGGTCGACGAGGCCACCGCCGACGCGGCGCTGCGGATGTTCGAGGTGGACGGCATCGGCCTCGACAAGGTCGATCGGGCAATCCTCGAGTCGGTGGTCCACAAGTTCGGGGGCGGGCCGGTGGGGTTGAGCACCCTGGCGATCGCGGTGGGGGAGGAGCCGGAGACCGTGGAGGACGCCTACGAGCCGTTCCTGCTCCAGCTCGGCATGCTGCAACGGACCCCGCGCGGGAGGATCGCCACCGCGCTCGCCTACGCCCACCTCGGGATGGAGGTGCCCGCCGGCGCCGGCCAGCCCACGCTGCTGGACACCTGAGGGGCCGCTCGGGCCGATGTTCGAGGGGCCGTTCGGCCCTGTGCGGCGGGCACTCGGGCCGGGAGTGACGGACGGCGCGGTGGGGTACGTTGGCGGCGATGTCGGTCGCGTACCTCATCCGTCATCCCATGACGGCGATGGACCCCGGTCGCCCCCCCGCCGAATGGCTGCTCTCGAACGACGGGCGCCGTCAGCTCGACCGCCTGCTGACCGCCCCCTGGTGGCCCGCCGTCCAGCAGGTCTATACGAGCACCGAGCCGAAATCGGTCGCCGTCGGCGAGGCGGTCGTCGCCCGCTACGGCTGCCCGGCGAGCGCGCACGGCGACCTCGACGAGGTGCACCGGGCCGAGTTCGTCCCCGACTACGGGCGTGTGGTCCGGCGCGCCTTCGCTGCCCCGGACCTGCCGGCGAACGGCTGGGAGCCGCTGTCCTCGGCCCGCGACCGCACGATCCGTTTCGTGAGGGACGTGGTCGCAAACGGGCAGCTGCCAGCCGCGGTCGTGTCCCATGGGCTCGTGCTCAACGAGCTGCGGGCCAGCCTGCTGGGGGAGCCGCGCGGCGCCTTCGAGGCGTGGCGCGCGCTGCCGTTCGCAGCGGTGGCGGTGGCGGACCTGCGCAGCTGGGAGCTGGTCTCCGACTTCGCGTAGCGCGACTCCCTGTCGATATATCATCCCGCCGCCCATGGCCGCCCCGACCGACCCCGCCGTCGACCTCGACCACGTTGCGCTGGCGTCCGCTGACGCGCAGCCGCACCTCGATGTGCTGGTCGGCGCGCTGGGCGGTGCCGTTCGCGGGGGCGGGGCGTCGCTGGGGTTCCGGGCGATGCAGGTGATGCTCGGCGACATGGCGATCGAGCTGATCGAGCCGTACCAGGTCGACAGCAACGATTTCATGGCTCGCTTCCTGGCCCGCCACGGCGCCGGCCCGCACCATCTCACGTTCAAGGTTCCCGACCTGGCCGCGGAGATCGAGCGGCTGCGCGCCCTCGGCTACTCGCCGGCGCAGATCGACCTGGCCAACCCGTTCTGGAAGGAATGCTTCCTGACCCCCGACGTCGCGCACGGGACGGTGGTCCAGATCGCGCAGTCGGGCGAGGGCGACCCCGAGGTGCTCGCGTTGCTGGGCGACGAGCCGCCTCCGTGGGGCACGCAGTGGTGGCGGGACCCACCGCCCGCCGCCCCGGCGCGGGCCCGGCTGCTGCACGTGGCGTTCGGCTCGCCGCACCCGGCCGCCACCGAGGCCTTCTTCACGGACGTGCTCGGCGGCACCGCGGATCTCGGCGGCGTGACCTGGCCGGGGGGTGGGCGGATCGTGGTCGAGCCCCGGGAGGGACGCCCCGGGATCGACCGGCTCGTGATCGACGGCCCGGCCGACGTCGTCGTCGCCGGGACCCGCCTGGCCGCGGCCGCCTGACGCCCAGCCGGGTCCCGGCCGCACGCGGCCGCGGCGACCCGCGCGCCCGGGTCGGCGGGAGCGGCGGAAACCTAACCTTCCGGCGGTGCGCACCCAGGACTTCACCTACGAGCTGCCCGAGGCGGCGATCGCCCAAGCTCCGGTCGAGCCGCGCGACGCGGCGCGACTGCTCGTGGCCACCGGCCTCGCCGACCATCGGTTCCGGGAGCTGCCGGCCCTGCTCGACCCCGGCGACCTGGTGGTGGTGAACCGCACCCGGGTGCGAGCGGGACGGCTGCGCGGCCGCAAGCCCGACACCGGCGGCGCCGTGGAGGTGCTGCTGCTCGACGTCGACGCGACCGGCGCGTGGGAGGCGCTGGTGCGCCCCGCCCGGCGGCTGCGGGCGGGGGCCGTGGTCGAGTTCCCGGGCGCCAGCGCCACCTTGGAGGACGATCCCGACCACGGCGTGACGCGGCTCCGGTTCGACCTGGATCCCGGCGCGCTCGACGACCTGCTCGCTTCGGCCGGCGAGGTGCCGCTCCCTCCCTACTTCCACGGCGCGCTCGCCGACCCGGAGCGCTACCAGACGATGTTCGCCAAGTCGCTCGGGTCGGCGGCGGCGCCTACCGCCGGCCTGCACTTCACGCCCCAGGTGGTGGCCGGGCTCGGCGAGCGCGGCGTGGCGCTCACCGAAGTGGAGCTGCGCGTCGGCGTCGACACGTTCCGCCCCATCGCCTCCTCGACGCTCGACGAGCACCAGATGCACTCGGAGCGCTACACGGTGCCCGCCGCGGCTGCGGAGGAAATCGCCGCGGCCCGCCGGCGCGGCGGCCGCATCGTCGCCGTCGGCACCACCGTGACACGAGCATTGGAGGCCGCGGCGCTCCCAGACGGCACGGTCGCGGCCCGGTCCGGCGCCACCGACCTGTTCATCCGGCCCGGCTACCGGTTCCGCGTGGTGGACCGCCTGGTCACCAACTTCCACGTCCCGGGCTCGACGCTCGTCGTGCTGGTGGCCGCGTTCATGGGTCCGGGCTGGCGCCGGCTGTACGAGACGGCGCTGGCGCGCAGGTATCGCTTCCTGTCGTTCGGCGACGCCACCCTGCTGGACCGCGCGCCGTGACGGCCGCGGTCCGCTGGGAACCGCACGGCACCGACGGGCTGGCCCGCACCGGCGTGCTCGCGACCCCGCACGGCCCGGTGTCCACGCCGGCGTTCATGCCGGTGGGCACCCGGGGGACGGTGAAGGCCGTCGACTCCCGCGACCTGACCGAGGCCGGTGCCACGCTGGTGCTGGCGAACACCTACCACCTCATGCTGCGCCCGGGCGCGGACCAGGTCGCCCGCCTCGGCGGGCTGCACGGCTTCATGGCGTGGCCCGGGCCGATCCTCACCGACTCGGGCGGCTATCAGATCTTCAGCCTCGACGCCCGGGTGGACGAGGACGGCGTCACGTTCCGGTCGACGTACGACGGCAGCCGGGTGCGGCTCACGCCGGAGGACGCGGTGGCCATCCAGGAACGCCTCGGGCCGGACATCGCGATGATGCTCGACGTGCTGGTCGGGCTCCCGGCGGCGCGTGCCGACGTGGAGGGCGCGATGCGGCGCACGCTGCGCTGGGCCGAGCGCGCCCGCGCCGCCCACCGCCGCGCCGACCAGGCGCTGTTCGGCATCGTCCAGGGCGGCGTCGACCTCGAGCTGCGCGCTGAGAGCGCCCGCGCCACCGCCGCGCTCGACTTCCCCGGCTACGCGATCGGCGGCCTGTCGGTGGGTGAGGGGGAGCCGGAACGCGCTGCGGCGCTGCAGGCCTCGGTCGCGGAGCTCCCGGCCGACCGGCCGCGCTACGTCATGGGCCTGGGCGATCCCGGCGGGGTGCTGGCCGCGGTGGCCCAGGGTGCCGATTTGTTCGACTGCGTGTGGCCCACCCGGCTGGCCCGGCACGGCAAGGTGCTGTCGGCCCGCGGCGATTTCGCGATCCGGCGCGCCGAGCACGCCGGCGACGGCAGCCCCATCGACCCGGACTGCCGCTGCTTCACCTGCGGCCGCTACAGCCGTGGCTACCTCCGCCACCTGCGCCTCACCGGCGAGCTGCTCGGGCACCGGCTGCTGACCATCCACAACCTGACCTATACCCTCGACCTGCTGGTTGCGGCCCGGGCCGCGATCGCGGCGGGCCGGTTCGCCGCGTTCCGCGCCGAAGTGGCCGCCGGGAGGGTTTCCCGCGGCCCGCACGAGCCGTTACCATGACCGGCCCGGCGTCCCGTCCTCGGTGCCGCCATGCGCGCCGGGCTCCCGGTTCCAGAGAGGCGATTCACCGTGCAGAGTTTGATCCTTGCCCAGTCCGACGGCGGGAGCGGCAGCGGGCTGTTCGGCTTCCTCGTCATCGTCGCGGTGCTGGGCGGGTTCTTCTGGTTCCTCATCATCCGGCCGCAGCGCAACCAGGTGCGCCGTCGCCAGGAGCTGTCGGCGGCGCTCGAGATCGGCGACGAGGTGCGCACCGCCGGCGGCATCATCGGCGTGATCCGGCGCATGGACGACCAGACGGTCGTGCTGGAGGTCGAGGACGGCGGCCTGCTCCGGGTGCTGCGGGTGATGGTGGTCGCCCGCGGCGGCGACCGCGAGGGCGAGCCCACCTGACGTGAACAAGCGCCGCGCCCTGGTCAGCGCACTCGTGACGATGGCCGTCGCCTGGGGCCTCCTCGGCGCGACCCTCGCGGCCGGCGCCACGCCCCGCCTCGGCCTCGATCTGCAGGGCGGATTCGCCGTCCGGCTCGTGGCGCCCGAAGGCACCGACACCGACGTCCTGGACAAGGCCGTCGAGATCATGCGCCAGCGCATCGAGGCGCTCGGCGGGGTGCAGGAGCCCGAGATCGCCGTCGCCGGCGACAACGCCGTCGAGGTGCAGCTCCCGGGCGTCACCGACCGCGACCGGGCGCTGGCCGCCATCGGCAGCACCGGCGACCTCAGCTTCCGCCAGGTCATCCAGATCGGCCCGCTGCCGGGCGTGAGCCCGGTGTACGCCGAATTCGGGCTCGACCCGCCCGGGCTCGACCTCGACCCCATCGTCAGCGAAGGCGAGGGGGAAGACACCACCACGACCACCACGACGGCGCCGCCGGACGAGGCGCTGGTGCCGACCACCCCGGCGCTGACCGTCGCCATCGACTGCTCCGGCGGGTCGCCGGCCGGCATCGACACCGCGGCGGTCCTGCCCGTCGAGACCTTCGACACCGTCGACCCCGACACCGGGCTGACCCTGATCGACGACCCGGCCGCCGACGCGTGGCTGCTCGAACCGGACAGCGGGCTGATCTACCACGTGGGGCCGGCGCTGCTCACCGGCGCCGACCTCAGCGGGGCCAGCGCCGAGTTCGGCGGCGGCTCGGTGGGCGCCGGCGGGTGGGTGGTCGACCCCTCGTTCACCGGTGACGGCGGCGAGAAGTTCCGCTGCGCCACCGGCGCGCTCGCCTCGTTCAACATCGCCGACCCCCGGCGCCGCTTCGCGATCGTGCTCGACGGCGAGGTCGTGTCGGCCCCGGTGGTCGCCGAGGGCGTCGGCACCGAGGGGCTGTCGCCGTCGGCGGTCACGATCACCATCGGCGGCGGCGACGACCAGCAGGGCGAAGCCGAGGACCTCGCCACCGTCCTCCGCTACGGCGCGCTGCCGGCCACGTTCGAGACCGACCGGGTCGAGGCAGTGTCCGCGTCGCTCGGCGACGACTCGCTGCGGGCCGGGCTGATCGCGGGCGTCGGCGGGCTGATCCTCGTCGGCCTGGCGCTGCTCCTGTACTACCGGGCGCTGGGCCTCATCGCGATCGCCGGCCTGTCGGTGTTCGGCTCGCTGCTGCTGTTCCTGTTCTCGTTCCTCGGCGAGACCCAGGGCGTCACGCTCACGCTGGCAGGCGTCGCCGGCATCGTGGTGTCGATCGGGATCACCTCCGACTCGTACATCGTGTACTTCGAGCGGATCAAGGAAGAGGTCCGCAACGGCCGCTCGGTGCGTGCGGCCGTCGACAACGGGTTCCGGCGTGCCTTCCGGACGATCCTCACGGCCGACGCCGTGTCGCTGTTCGGCGCCATCCTGCTGTTCCTGCTGGCGGTGGGCGCAGTGAAGGGCTTCGCGGTGGCGCTGGGCCTCGCCACCGTGATCGACGTGATCGTGGCGGCGCTGTTCACGCGGTTCGCCACCGCGTACCTGGTCCGGACCAAGCTGGGCGACGGCGGGCGGTTCAGCATCCGCGGTGCGGTGGGGATGGAGCCCGCCACCGACCCGGCCGGGGCCGAGGCATGAGCATCTTCGCCCGCATGTACCAGGGGACGACGACGTTCGACTTCGTCGGCAACCGCAACAAGTTCTTCCGGGTGTCGGGCGCGATGATGCTGATCGCGATCCTGTCGCTGGTGTTCCTGCGGCTTGACCTCGGGGTCGACTTCGTCGGCGGCACGGTGGTGGAGGCCGCCAACCCGAACGGCGTGTCGGTGGACACCCTGCGCTCCGACCTGAGCGGGATCGGCGAGGCGGGTGCCCGCGTGCAGCTCACGGGCGGCGGCGACGGCATCCGCGTGCAGACCACGGAGCTCAGCGAAGCGGCGCTGCAGCGTCTCGTCGACACCGTGGCCGCCACCGCCGGGGTGCCCGCCGCGGAGATCAGCTCCCAGGAGGTCGGGCCCACGTTCGGCGCCCAGGTGGCGGAGTCGGCCGCCCGCGCCCTCGTGATCTTCCTCATCGTGGTGACGATCTTCATCAGCATCCGGTTCGAGTGGCGGATGGCCCTCACCGCGCTCGCCGCGCTCGTCCACGACCTGCTGATCACGGCCGGGCTGTACTCGGTCACCGGACTCGAGGTGACGCCGGCGACGGTCATCGCGATCCTCACCATCCTCGGGTACTCGCTGTACGACACGGTGGTGGTGTTCGACAAGATCGAGGAGCAGGTCGACATCCTCGGCGACCGCCAGACGATCACCGGCATCGTCAACCTGTCGATGAACCAGGTGTTGATGCGGTCGGTCAACACCTCGTTGACGTCGCTGCTGCCGGTGGGCAGCCTGCTGTTCGTCGGGTCGTTCCTGCTGGGGGCGGCGACGCTGCGAGAGTTCGCGCTGGCGCTGTTCGTGGGCATCAGCGCCGGCACCTACTCGTCGATCTTCTTCGCCTCCCCGCTGCTCGCCATCTGGAAGGAGCAGGAGGAGGACTGGCAGCGGGCCCGCCGCCGCGCCGAGCGCCGCCGGGGGCCCGCCGATGCCGGGGAGCCGGTCGCCGACGTCCCGCTACAGGTGGCGGCCACTGCCGTCGCCGAGGACGAGCCGCGGCCCGCGACGGTGACCGGGGCGACCCCCCGGCCGCCCAAGCGGCGCAGGCGCAGGCGCTGACACCGTATATTGAGCGAGTGAACGACCACCTGCGTGCGTCGATCCGGGACATCCCGGACTTCCCCCAGCCCGGTGTCGTGTTCAAGGACATCACGCCGCTGCTCGGCGACGCGCAGGCCTTCGCCGGTGCGGTCGCGGCCATCGCCGACCATTTCGCCGACCGCGGCATCACCAAGGTCGCCGGGATCGAGGCGCGCGGCTTCATCTTCGCCGCGCCGATCGCACTGCGGCTCGGCGCCGGCTTCGTCCCGATCCGGAAGCCGGGCAAGCTGCCCCACGACACCGAGGCGCAGGACTACGAGCTGGAGTACGGCACCGACCTCCTCGAAGTCCACAAGGACGCCTTCGGCCCCGGCGACGTCGCGCTGATCATCGACGACGTGCTCGCCACCGGTGGCACGGCCGCCGCGGCGACCCGCCTGCTGGGCCGCCTCGGGGCCGAGGTCGCCGGCATCGGCGTCCTGGTCGAGCTGGGTTTCCTCAACGGCCGCTCCAAGCTGCCCGATATCGATTTCGTGGCACTGGTGCACTATGACGAGCCCTGACCAGCTCGACGGCCGAGCGGACGAAGCCGCCCAGATCGAGCTGACCAGGGTCCTGCGCACCTTCGCGCGCCGCCACCCGGAAGCGCCGACGGAGGCGATCGAGCGCGCGTATGACCTGGCCGTGCGTTCCCACGACGGGCAGTTCCGCAAGACCGGCGAACCGTTCATCAGCCACCCGCTCACGGTCACCGAGATCCTCGCCGAGTACGGGATGGATGCCGAGACGCTGGCGGCCGCCCTGTTGCACGACGTGGTCGAGGACACCGACCTCACCCTCGACGACGTGCGCGAGCAGTTCGGTGACACGGTCGCGACGCTCATCGACGGGGTCACCAAGCTCGACCGGATCCGTTTCGACTCCCGCGAGGCGCAACAGGCGGCGACGATCCGCAAGATGATGATCGCCGTCGCCCGCGACATCCGGGTCCTGCTCATCAAGCTCGCCGACCGTCTCCACAACGTCCGGACGCTGCAGCCGCTGCATGCCGAGAAGCAGCAACGGATCGCCGCGGAGAGCCTGGAGATCTACGCGCCGCTCGCCCATCGCCTCGGCGTGCAGGAGATCAAGCACGAGATCGAGGACCGCTGCTTCGCCATCCTCTACCCCCGGCGCTACGCCGAGATCACGTCGCTGATCGAGCGCCGGGCGCCGCAGCGGGACGCGTTCATCCAGGAGGCGGTTTCTGCGGCCGTCGGCGCGCTCTCCGACGCCGGCGTCAAGGCCGAGGTCACCGGCCGCCCGAAGCACGTGTACTCGATCTACCGCAAGATGCTCGAGGGCGGCCGCCCCTTCGAGGAGATCTACGACATCATCGGGATCCGGGTCATCACCGAGGACCTGAGGGACTGCTATGCGGCGCTCGGCGTCATCCACACGATGTGGCCACCGGTGCAGGGTCGCTTCAAGGACTACGTGGCGATGCCCAAGTTCAACCTGTACCAGAGCCTGCACACCACCGTGCTCGGCCCCGACCGTAAGCCCCTCGAAGTGCAGATCCGTACCCGCGACATGCACGAGCGGGCGGAGTACGGCATCGCTGCCCACTGGACGTACAAACAGGGCGGGCCCGACGGCGAGGAGCTGCCCTGGATCGCCGACATCCGCTTCCTGCAAGAGGAGTACGAGGATCCCGCGGAGTTCCTCGCCGGCCTGAAGCTCGACCTGTACCAGGACGAGGTGTTCGCGGTCACCCCCAAGGGCGACGTGATCGAGCTGCCCCGGGGTGCCACCCCGGTCGACTTCGCCTACAAGATCCACACCGAGGTCGGGCACCGCTGCGTCGGCGCCAAGGTCAACGGGAGGCTGGTGCCGCTGGCCACGCGGCTCGAGTCCGGCGACGTGGTGGAGATCAGTACCTCCAAGGCGCCGGGCGCCGGCCCCAGCCGGGACTGGCTCGGGTTCGTCAAGACGTCGCGGGCCGCGGCGAAGATCCGCCAGTGGTTCAGCCGGGAGCGCCGTGAGGCGGCGCTGGCGGAGGGCCGCGACCAGATCACCAGGCTGCTCCGCAAGGAGGGCCTCGGGCTCACCGCCACCGAGCGGAACCGGGTGCTCACTCGGGTCGCCGGCGAGCTGGGCCACGGCGACCTGGACGCGCTGTTCGTGGCCGTGGGGGAGGGGAACGTCACCGCGCCGACCGCCGTCGCCCGCGCGGTCCGCCACGTGCGCCCACCGGAGGACGAGCCCGAGCTCGACCTGCTCCAGCCGCCCCGCTCCCGCCGGCCTGCACGTCGCGCGACCCACGGCGTGATCGTGGAGGGCCTCGGCGACATGCTGGTGCGCATCGCCCGGTGCTGCGCCCCCGTCCCCGGCGACGACATCGTCGGGTTCGTCACCGTGGGCCGGGGCGTCTCGGTGCACCGGGCCGACTGCACCAACATCGGGGCGCTGGCCGACCGCTCGGAGCGCATGATCGACGTCGCATGGGACCCCGGGCAGGTGGGCAGCTACATCGTGTGGATCCAGGTCGAGGCGCTCGACCGGCCCCGGCTGCTCCAGGACGTCACGGTGACGCTCGCCGACCTCGGCGCCAACATCGTCGCGTCGTCGTCGGGCCTCGACCCGGACCGGGTCGTCGTGCTCCGGTACGAGGTGGAGCTCAGCGACAAGGGCCAGCTCGACCGTCTCATCGCCGAGCTGCGGACCATCGACGGCGTGTTCGACGCCTACCGGCTGGTGCCGCAAGGGGCCGGGTAACCGGCGGCCTCCGGCCGGTGACTAGTCAGCGCGGCCGCCCCGCAATGACGCGCCGCCGGTCTCAAGGCGTCGCGTAGCCGGGCCGATACCTGCAGGGACGATCCCTCCCGATCCCGTATCGGAGCGACGGCCCATGCAACAGCTCACCAGCCTCCGGGCATCGCCCGCCGAGCGCGGCCGCGCCGACGGCGGCTTCACGCTCATCGAGGTGACCGTCGCGCTCATGATGGCGGTCGTCCTGCTCGTGTCGCTCACGCTGGCCGTCGGCAACGCGATGCAGGCGGTGCGCCAGAACCGCACGCTCCAGCAGGCCACCAGCCTGGCCATCGAGCGGATCGAGTACACCCGCTCGGTGCCGTGGGCCAACCTCGCCAACGACACCACGGTGCTCGGCATCGACCCGCTGCTCCTCACCGGCCCGCCCCGGCAGCTCGACGGCACTCAGGTCGGCGGGACCAGCGCCGAGGACCTCGTCGAGGACACGGTCGACGGCTGGGTCGACACGTACCGCACCGAGGGGCTGGACGAGACCACCTTCGACGTCGCCACGTACATCACCGACGCCGGTGCGGGCCTTCGGCGGGTGACCGTCCTCGTCGAGTGGACGATCGGCAACAACGACCGGCGCCACTTCACGTCGGCGCTGATCGCGGAGGTGAGCGCGGGATGACCAGGCTCCGCCAGCTTCCGGTGACCGGCGACGACGGGGTGACGCTCGTCGAGTTGACGGTGGCGTTCTTCATGCTCTCGATCATCGCTGCGGTGATGATCAACTGGATGATCCAGGTGTCCCAGGCCGACGAGTTCGAACAGCAGTCGGCGGTCGCCCTCGAGGAGATGCGGTACGCGAAGTCGCAGCTCACCAAGGAGCTGCGGTTCGCGGAATCGATCGACGTGGCGTCGAGCGATGCGCACGCGGTGAAGGTGTGGGTCGACGAGGACGGCGACGCCAGCGCGCAACCCGCCGAGCTCGTCACCTGGTGGTTCGCCGCCGACGGCACGCTCATGCGGGACACCGACTCGGCCCTCGACGTGCCCGAGCGACGCGCCTCCAACCTCGTCTACGACGCCGCCGCCGCAGCCGGCAGCAGCCGATTCTCCTACGACGCCGCCTACGAGGTCGTCACGATCGAGCTGGTGTCCGACGTCGACACCGCCACCGGCCCGGAAGCGAAGAGCATCCACACCGAAGTCCACCTCAGGAACTGACGATGACCACCCACGACCCGAAGAGGTACGCAACCATGAACCGCAACCGCACGTGGCGCGGCGGCCTGCTCGCCCGCCTGGCCTTCGCCCTCCACGGCGGGCGACGCGATCTCGGGGCAGCCGTGGCGCAGGTAGCGCTGCTGGGCAGCGCGCTCGTGCTCATCACCGGGGTCGTCGTCGTGCGCGGCGTCAACTCGTACCAGGCGACCGAGACCGACCGCGGCTGGGAGGAGTCCCTCCACGTCGCCGAGAGCGGCGCCGAGGTGGCGCTCTCCGAGCTGGACGCCGACCACAAGTACATGGAGGACAACGGCTTCACCGTCGACGAGACCACCGACCTCGACACGAAGGACGCGATCGTGGTGGCGGCGGAGTCGCTCGCGGCCTCCGAGCCGGCGGCGCTGTTGGACCTGCCCGAGGGCGAGGTCGTGGTGTTCGAGCAGGAGAACCAGTCAGAGACGAAGCTGTACGCGGTGGGCTTCTCGCCGTCGATGGATGCCGAGGACCGGGTGGTCCGCGTCGTCGAGACCGAGTACGAGGTCACGTGGAACGCATTCCACGCCTTCCCACCCGGCGCGCTGGTCTCCGAAGGCAACGTCCACTTCACCGGCAACGGCAGGACGGTCACGGTGCCGTCGCCGCCTCACGAGGCCGACATCCACTCGAACCGCAACGTCACCGGTACCGGCAACGCCGGCGTCGACGGCGACATCAGTGCCGGCGGCGTCATCAACGGGGTCGGGGCGGCTGGCGACACGACGCCGGGCGCCGAGCCGGTCGAGTTCCCGGAGGTGGAGGTCGTCGACATGTGGCGTGAGATGCTGCTGGCCGAGGCCCAGACGGGCCCGACGCTCGGCACGATCTCGAGCAGCCGCATCATCGACGCACCGGCGTACATCGCCGGCTCGATCAGGCTGAGCGGCAGCGAGACCCTCGTCGTCAACGGCCCGGGCACGGTGTTCATCGCAGGCGGCATCGATATGAGCGGCTCGTCGAAGATCATCAACAACGGCGCGATGATCGCCACCGACGGCATCATCGAGCAATCGGGCGGTTCGAGTTACGAGGTCCAGGGCGACCCGGGTGCGGCCGGTCTGGTCACATTCTCCAACGCAGCCGGCGCCATCCGCATGACCGGCGGCAGTAGCGGCTCGGCGCAAGGCATCGTCTACGCCCCCAACGGCGGCGTCGAGATGACCGGTGGCGCCTGGTTCGAGGGTGCGATCATTGCGGGCGGCCCGCAGGGCGTCCAGCTGACCGGCGGCGCCTCCATCCGGTACCCGGCGGGCCTGCTCGACGGGGCCAGCGCGCTGCCCCCCGCCGCCGACGGTGTGGAGCTCGAGGGCAAGCAGGAGCTCACGGTGTCCCGCGCCAGCGAGAGCTGAGCCGGCGCCACACGGCATTCGACGCGACGGGCGCCGGGACACCGGCGCCCGTTAGCCTTGCGGGGTGGCGATCGTCTGCGCATCCCGCGAGCTGTGGCTGGCCCAGACCAACTGCTACGTGGTGGCGGCCGAGCGCGGCGGCCTGGCCGCCGTCGTCGACGCCCCACCCGATCCGGCCGGGGTGGCCGCGTTGCTGGCCACCTACGACCTCGTGCCCGCCGCGCTGCTGGTCACCCACGGCCACATCGACCACGTCGGCGCCGCAGGGGCTCTGGCGCGGTCCACCGGGGTCACCGCCTACCTGCATCCCGACGACGACTGGCTGGTCGCCGAGCCCGAGGTGCAGCTCCGGGCGCTGTTCGGGATGGTGCCGGACGGCGAGTGGGCGCCCCCGGAGCGATTCGACCCGCTCGCCGACGGCCAGGTCCTCGAGGTGGGCGGGCTGGCCTTCGAGGCGTTGCATACGCCGGGCCACACCCCGGGCCACTGCTGCTTCCAGCTCGCCGAGCACGGGATCCTCTTCTCGGGCGACCAGCTCTTCGCCGGGTCGATCGGGCGCACCGACCTCCCTGGAGGCGACTACGACACGCTGATGCGAAGCATGGCCGACAAGGTGCTGCCGCTGCCCGCCGACACCCGGGTGCTCCCCGGCCACGGGCCGGAGACCACGCTCGCCCGGGAACGCGCCACCAACCCCTTCCTGCGGGAGCTGATCGGGTAGCGGTGGACGACCTCTTCGCCGCGGAGCGGGCCGCGCGCCGCAGCCGGGCCGCCCCGCTGGCCGCCCGGATGCGGCCTGCCAGCCTCGCCGAGGTGGTCGGCCAGCCCGACCTGCTGCGCCCGGGCGCCTCGTTCCGGACGATGATCGAGCAGGGCCGCCCGGTGTCGATGATCCTGTGGGGACCGCCCGGCTCCGGCAAGACCACGCTGGCCCGCCTGGTCGCCGACGAGACCGACGCCGAGTTCGTGGCCCTGTCCGCCACCTCGGCCGGCGTCAAGGACGTGCGGGCGACGCTGGCGGACGCCAGGCGGCGGCTGGAGGAACAGGAGCGGCGGACGGTGCTGTTCCTCGACGAGATCCACCGCTTCAACAAGGCGCAGCAGGACGCGCTGCTGCCGGGTGTCGAAGACGGGACGCTGATCCTGGTGGGCGCCACCACCGAGAACCCGTTCTTCGAGGTGAACTCGCCGCTCATCTCCCGCAGCACCCTGTTCCGGCTGGAGGCGCTCGCGCCGGGAGACGTCGCCGAGCTGCTGGAGCGCGCGCTGATCGACGATGCTCGGGGTCTGGGAGCGCTGGGCCTCGGCATCGACGCCGAGGCGCGGGACGCGCTGGCCCAGCGGGTCGGCGGCGACGCCCGGCTGGCGCTCACGGCGCTGGACGTGGCCGCCACGCTGGCTGCCGGCCGTGGCGACGACGCAGTGCGCCTCGGCGACGTCGAGGAGGCGTTGCAGCGGCGCATCGTCCGCTACGACAAGGCAGGCGACCAGCACTACGACGTGATATCGGCGTTCATCAAGGCGATGCGCGGCTCCGACCCCGACGCGGCGCTCTACTGGCTGCACCTGATGCTGGAGGCCGGTGAGGATCCCGAGTTCATCGCCCGCCGGCTGGTGATCTTCGCCTCCGAGGACGTCGGCCTCGCCGACCGGCACGCGCTCCCGCTGGCGGTGGCCGCCGCCCATGCGCTCGCCTTCGTTGGGCTGCCCGAGGCGGCCCACCACCTCACCCACGCCGCGCTCTACCTGGCGGTCGCGCCGAAGTCCAACTCGGTTCCGCGGGCCATGCGGGCCGCCCGCGAGGCCGTCGCCGAGACCCCGGGCGCCACGGTCCCGCCCCCGCTGCGGTCGGCCGTGCACGCCGGCCAGCACGCCTTGGGCGACGGCGTCGGCTACCGCTATCCCCACGACTACCCCGATGCGGTCGTCGACCAGCAGTACCTCCCCGACGCCGCGGTGGGGCGGGTGCTGTACCGCCCCGGCGGCGCCGGCGACGAGGCCGAGGCCGCGGCCCGGCTCCGCAAGGTGGACGACGCGCTGGGCCGCCCCGCCCGCGACTGACGACGCGGCGTGCAGCACGCAGGCTGGCGCCCCGAACATCCGCTCGCCCCTGCCCGCCTTCGGCGGGTCTCCCCCGGCGAGCGGGGGGAGAGCAGGTTGCTGCGGTAATCTGCCCCGCATGTTCATGCGGATCAGGTGGTTCGCGCTGGGTGTCCTCAGCGCCGTCGGGGGCAGCGCCTACGTGTTCGTCAAGCTGCGCCAGCTCCGCGCCCGGCTGACCCCGGCGAACCTGCGGCGCGTCGGCGGGCACGCCGTGGCGGACGCGCTCGGGGCGGCGGCGCGGCGCATCTCCCCAGATGGGCTGGACCAGGCCGCCAGCTAACCTGGCCGGTCTCATGCGCGCCGCCGAGATCCGTTCCAAGTTCATCGACTTCTTCGCTGCCCGCGAGCACACGGTGGTGCCCAGCTCGTCGCTCATCCCCGTCGACCCGACGTTGCTGCTGACCGTGGCCGGGATGGTCCAGTTCAAGTCGTACCTGCTCGGCGAGGAGGAGCCCCCGTACCCTCGGGCGGTCACGGCCCAGAAATGCGTGCGGACCGAGGACATCGAGATCATCGGGACCACCGACAAGCACCTCACCTTCTTCGAGATGCTCGGCAACTTCAGCTTCGGCGACTACTTCAAGGAAAAGGCCATCCCGTGGTCGTACGAGTTCGTCACCGAGCACCTCGGAATCGACCCCGAGCTGCTCTGGTACACCGTGTACGACACCGACGACGAGGCTCGGGAGCTGTGGGTGGACGGCGTCGGCGTGCCCGCCGACCGGGTCCAGGCCGGCGGCCGGGACAACTTCTGGCAGATGGGCGTCGCCGGGCCGTGCGGGCCCAGCTCCGAGATCTTCTACGACCGGGGACCGGAGCACGGCCACGAGGGCGGGCCGATCGGTGGAGCCGACGCCCGCTACACGGAGATCTGGAACCTCGTGTTCATGCAGCAGATCCAGGACGAGCCGTTCAACGTGATCGGCGAGCTGCCGGCGAAGAACATCGACACGGGCATGGGGCTCGACCGGATCGCATCGGTGCTCCAACGGGTGCCGAGCGTCTTCCACACCGACCTGCTGCGGCCGGTGCTGGCGGCGGCCGAGGACGTCACCGGGAGCGCCTATGGCGCCGAAGACGGCAGCGACGTCAGCTTGCGGATCCTCGCCGACCACGGCCGCTCGGTGACGTTCCTCGTGGGCGACGGGGTGGTGCCGTCCAACGAGGGCCGTGGCTACATCGTGCGCCGCCTGCTGCGGCGGGCGGTGCGCCACGCGTGGAGCCTGGGGTCGCGCGAGCTGGTGATGCCGGTCTTGATCGCCGCAGCCATCGACGCGATGGGCGACGCCTACCCGGAGCTGCGGGCGGGGCAGGCAGGCATCACCGACATGGCGGTGCGCGAGGAGGAGCGGTTCCGCGCCACGCTCGAGTCGGGCCACCAGCTCCTCGACGGCGAGCTGCTGGGCCTGGACAACGGCGACACGCTGTCCGGCGCCACCGCCTTCAAGCTCCACGACACCTTCGGGTTCCCGGTCGAGCTGACCGAGGAGATCGCCGGGGAGCGCGGCTACGAGGTCGACCGGACCGAGTTCGAGACGATGATGGACGCCCAGCGGGCGCGGGCGCGAGCGGCGTGGAAGGGCGGCGGCGAAGCCGCTGGCGCCGAGCTGTACCGGCGGGTGCTCGGCGACGCCGGGCCGACCGAGTTCGTCGGCTACCAGGAGCCGCAGGCCGCAGCCCGGGTGCTGAGCATCGTGCGGGAGGGCGACCAGGTCGACCGCGCCGACGAGGGCCAGCAGGTGGAGGTGTTCCTCGACCGCACCCCGTTCTACGCCGAGTCGGGCGGCCAGGTCGGCGACACGGGCCGGATCACCACGGAGACCGGCACGCTGGTGGTCTCCGACACCCAGTTCGGCCTGCCGGGCCTGCACGGCCACCGGGCGAAGGTCGCCGCCGGCCACGTCCGGGTGGGCCAGGACGCCGATGCCGAGATCGACGGCGAGCGGCGCGAGCGGGTCCGCCGCGCCCACACCGGCACCCATCTCCTCCACTGGGGGCTGCGGCACGTGCTGGGCGATCACGTCCAGCAGGCCGGTTCGCTCGTGACGGCCGAGCGCCTCCGCTTCGACTTCAGCCACTATGCCGCAGTGGCCGCCGCCGACCTCGCCGACATCGAGGCCGAGGTCAACCGCCGGATCTACGACAACGCGCAGGTGCATGCGTTCGAGACCTCGATGCAGGAGGCGCGGGAGCTGGGGGCGCTCGCCTTCTTCGGCGACAAGTACGGCGACCGGGTGCGGGTGGTGGAGGCCGGCGACTACTCGCGGGAGCTGTGCGGCGGCACCCACGTGCCGAGCACCGGCGAGGTGGGGCCGCTGCTGCTGATGGGGGAGGGCTCGATCGGGTCCAACATGCGGCGCGTCGAGGCGCTGGTCGGCGAGCACGCCTATGCGCGTGTCGTCGACATGCGCCGCCGGCTCGACGAGGCCGCCGGAGCGCTCGGGGCCCGGCCCGACACGCTGGTCGAGGCGGCCACCTCGCTGCAGGAGCGGCTGGCGGCCACCGAGCAGCGGCTCGCCAATTTCGAAGACGAGGCCCGCGCCGGCCAGGCCGCCGAGATCGCGGGGCAGGTGCAGGAGCAGCACGGCCGCAAGCTGGTGGTGGCAGCCGCCGGGTCCATGGCACCCGACGCGTTGCGCGTGCTGGCGATGCAGGTGCGCGACCGGATCGCGCCCGGGGTCGTGGTGCTCGGCTCCGAGAACGACGGCAAGGGCAGCCTCGTGGCCGCCGTCTCGCCCGGGATGGCGGGGCCGGGGCTGTCGGCGGGCGAGATCCTCGCGCCGGCGGCGCGGGTGCTGGGCGGCGGCGGGTCGCGGGACCCGGAGCTGGCGCAGGCCGGCGGGCCGCACGGCGACCGGCTCGACGATGCGCTCGCCGAGGCGCGCCGCGCCGCGCAGGAGGCGCTGGCCGGCCAGTGAGCGGCCATTGAGCCCGGCGAGCCCTGCGAGCGACCGATGAGCAGAGTCATCGGGCTCGATCCCGGCGAGCGCCGTGTCGGGGTGGCCGTCTCCGACGCCCTCCTGCTCACCGCCCAGCCCTGGGGTGTCATCGACCTCCGCACCGAGGATCTCGACACGGCGGTCCTCGCCCTGGTGGCCGAGACCGGGGCCGACCGGATCGTGGTGGGCCTGCCGGTCACGCTGGCCGGCACCGAGGGAGCGGCCGCCCAGCGGGCCCGTGCGTTCGGTGCTCGTGTCGCGGATATCTCAGGGCTCCCCATAGAGTTCTGGGACGAGCGGTTCACGACTACCGTCGCGGAGCGCGCACTGCTCGAAGCCGGGGCGCGGCGGTCCCGGCGCCGCGACGTACGCGACAAGCTGGCCGCCGCCGTGATGCTGCAGTCCTACCTCGACCGCCCGGAACCCCCAGAGAGACCCACATGAGCCAGACCTACGACGACCCGCGCACCGACGTCGGCGCGCCGCCGCCACCGGAGCCGCCGCCGCGGCGGAGCCGCCCCAACCCCTGGTTCGTGTTCCGCTACTGGCGCTGGCTGGTCTTCCCGCTGATCGCCGCGCTCGCACTCGCCGGGGCGCTGTACGGCGCCCGCGAGTTGGGCGAGCGCGTCGGGGTGGCCATCGCGCCCGAGCCCGAGGTGCCGGCCGGCACCCCGGTGGTCGTCGACGTCCCGCAGGGAGCGGGCGCCGCCGTCATCGCCAGCCTCCTCGACGAGGCCGGCGTCGTCGCCGCCGGCGACTTCGAGCGCATCGTCCGGGTGCGCGGGGTCGGCGGCCAGCTCAAGGCGGGCAGCTACCAGCTCGTCACCGGCATGGACGCCGAGGAGGTCGTCGCCGCCGTGGTCGAGGGCCCGGGGGAGCGCGCCGTGTATGCGGTGCGGATCCGGGAGGGCGCGACCACCGCCGACATCATCGCCCAGCTCGAGCTCGACACCCCGTACACGGCGGCCGAGCTGACCGCGCCGCTCATCGACGGCTCGGTGACCTCGACACTGCTGCCACAGCCGGCGGACGAGCTGGCCGACTGGGAGGGCCTGCTGTTCCCGGCGACGTACGAGCTGTTCCTGGAGGACACCCCGGCGGAGATCCTTGCTCGCGCCGCCCGGGAGATGGAGAACCGCGTCGACAGCATCGACTGGTCGCGGCTGCCCGACCTCGGCGTCACCCGCTACGAGGCGATCGTCGTCGCATCCCTCATCGAGGCGGAAGCCAAGCTCGACGAGGACCGGCCGCTGATCGCCAGCGTCATCTACAACCGGCTGCGCGAAGGTCAGAACCTCCAGATCGACGCCACCGTGCAGTACGCGCTGCCCGAGCGCAAGCCGCGACTCCTCAACGCCGACCTGCAGATCGACTCGCCGTACAACACCTACCAGAACGCCGGCCTGCCCCCCACGCCGATCTCGACCCCGAGCATGGTGTCGCTGCAGGCGGCCGCCGACCCCGCCGAGAGCGGGTTCTTCTACTACGTCCTGGCGTCCGAGGACGGCAAGCACGCCTTCGCCGCGACGCTCGACCAGCACCAGGCCAACGTCGACCGGGCCCGGGCGGACGGCATCCTTCCGCCGTGATCCCACTGCGCCGCGCTGCGTGACCGCCGCAGGCGGCCGGGAGCAGGGCCTGCGGCTGGTCGTCCTGGGCGACCCGGTCGCCCACTCCCGCTCCCCGGCGATCCACCAGGCCGCCCTCGACCACCTCGGCATCGCCGGGACCTACACGGCGCGCCGCGTCGACGCAGCCGGGATGGCGGCGGCCGTCGCCGAGGTGCGGTCCGGCGAGCTCGACGGCGCCAACGTCACCATGCCCCACAAGCGCCTCGCGGCCGAGCTCGCCGACGAGCGCGACGACGTGGTGCGCCGTGCCGGAGCCGCCAACACGCTGGTCCGCCGCGGCGGGCGGGTCGGCGCGCACCTCACCGACGTCGACGGCGTGGCGACGGCCTGGCGGTGGGCCGAGCTGCCGAGCGACGGGCCCGTCCTCGTGCTGGGAGCCGGCGGCGCCGCCGCCGCCGCACTGCTGGCGCTCGAGGCCCGCGACCTGTGGCTGGCGGCGCGGCGGCCGGGCGCAGCGACCGAGCTCCTCCGGCGCCTCGCACTGACCGCCTCCATCCAACCCTGGGGGACGCCCCTCGACGGTGCGGTCGTGGTCAACGCCACCCCGATCGGCATGCAGGGCGAGCACCTCCCGGGCGGCTTGATCGAGGCCTCGTCGGGGCTCTTCGAGATGGCCTACGGCGCGCATGAGCCGCCGTCGGTGCCGGCGGCGCGGCGGGCGGGGCTGCCGGTGGCGGACGGGCCCTCGATGCTGCTCGCGCAGGCGATGGCGTCGTTCGAGATCTGGACCGGGCGGAAGGCGCCGGAAGCCCCGATGCGGCAGGCGATACGGGCCGGAAACTCTTAAGGGCGATTTCGGCAGTGCCGAAGAGTGGTGCGTAGACCACAGTCCGCTGCCGCAGGCGCCGCGTTCTCGCCTCGCGGGACGCCGAGAAGGAGGATCCGTGACGAGCGACGCCCGCCATCTGGGCACGATGCTCCTCGAAGAAGGGCTGCTCACGCGGGACCAGCTCGACCACGCAGTCGCCGTGCAGGCGCGCTCGGGAACCCCGCTCGGGCGGGTCCTCGTGGACGAAGGGCTGGTCGCCGAGGCCGAGCTCGTCAAGGCGCTGGCGCGCCAGATCGGCATCGAGTACGTCGACCTCGCCGAGGTGACGATCGACCCGTCCGCGGTGGCCTTGGTGCCGGACTACCTGGCCGACCGCTACACAGTGATCCCGATCGGCTTCGAGGAGGAGCGGCTCGTCGTGGCGATGGCCGACCCGGCCAACGTGCTGGCGATCGACGACCTGCGGGCGATCACGGGGATGGACATCAAGCCGAAGGTCGCGACCCGATCCGACGTGGAGGACGCGATCAAGCGGATGGCGTCGTTCGACGACTCGGTCACCGACCTCGCCGAGCTGGCGGCCGAACGGGACGCGGAAGCCAAGGATCTCGAGAACATCGAGGCCGCCGTCGACGAGGCGCCGGTCGTCAAACTGATGAACACGCTCATCACCCGCGGCGTCAACGAACGCGCGTCGGACATCCACGTCGAGCCCGGCGAGCGGGAGCTCCGCATCAGGTTCCGCATCGACGGCGTGCTCCACGAGGTGATGACCACGCCCGGCTCCATCGCCGCGGCGATGGTGAGCCGCCTCAAGATCATGGCCGATCTCAACATCGCCGAGCGCCGCGTCCCCCAGGACGGCCGCGTGAGCCTCAAGGTCGCCGGCCGCCCGGTGGACCTGCGTGTGGCGACGCTGCCGGCGATGTACGGCGAGAAGGTCGTCATCCGGATCCTCGACAAGACCGACGGCATCGCCAAGCTCGCCGAGCTGGGCTACATCGACCCCGGGCTCAGCCGGTATCGGGAGTCGTTCTCCAAGCCGTACGGGGCGCTGCTCGTCACCGGCCCGACGGGCTCCGGTAAGACGACGACCCTCTACTCGACGCTGGCCTCGCTCAACAAGCCCACGGTGAACATCATCACGGTCGAGGACCCGGTCGAGTACCGGCTCGCCGGGGTGACGCAGGTGCAGGTCAACCGCAAGGCCGGCCTGCTGTTCGCGACCGCGCTGAAGTCGATCCTGCGCTCCGATCCCGACATCGTGCTCATCGGTGAGATCCGCGACGCCGAGACCGCCAAGATCGCCACCGAGGCCGCCCTCACCGGCCACCTGGTGCTGTCGACGCTCCACACCAACGACGCGGCGTCGAGCATCGGCCGGCTGATCGACATGGGCGTAGAGCCGTACCTCGTCAGCTCGGCGCTGGACTGCGTGATCGGGCAGCGCCTCGCCCGCAAGCTCTGCGACCGGTGCCGGGTCGCCTACGAGCCGGACGCCCAGCTGCTGCGGGACGTGGGTTGGGAGGACGACGCGCCCCCCGAGCTGTTCCGGGGGGAAGGCTGCAAGGCGTGCTCGATGACCGGCTATCGGGGCCGGGTCGCGATCACCGAGGTCATGGCCGTGAGCGAGGACATCCAGCGGATGGCAGTCGACCGGCGCCCGTCCGACGAGATCAAGAAGCTCGCCATCTCCCAGGGCATGGTCCCGCTGCGGGAGGACGGGTTGACCAAGGTCCGCATGGGCCTCACGTCGATCGAAGAAGTGCTCCGGGTCGTGGCCTGATCTGCCGAACCAGTACATGACTTACCAGGAGTGTGACGACACATGAGCCGGATCTCTCGTCAGCTTGGGCAGCTGCTCGTCGACAACCGTCTCATCACGAAGGACGACCTCGAGCACGAGCTGCAGCGCGCCGAGACGATGGGGGTGCCGCTGGCCACGCTGCTCGTGTCGGACAGCGCGGTGCGCGAGTCCGACATCCTGCGCGTGGTGGCCGAGCGCCTCGGCATCGAGTTCGTGGCGCTGGAGCCCAGCCGGGACGAGGTGCAGGTCGACGTCGACGTCCTGCGGCTCGTCGACGTCGGGGTCGCGCGCCAGCTCCAGGCGCTGCCGCTGCGACGCGAGGACGACGGGACGCTGATCATCGCGGTCCCAGACCCGTTCAGCCAGGACAAGCTCGGCAAGCTGCGCCGCGCGGCCCAGGGCGAGGTGCGGCTGGCGCTTGCGCCGCGCCAGGCACTCAAGCGGATGATCGACGAGCAGTACGAGATCCTCGCCAAGTCGCCCCCCTCCACCCAGGCGGGCGGCGGGAAGCCCCACATGCACGCCGCCGCGGTGCTGCGCGACGAGGACGAGCGCGACCACCCGCACATCAACGAGCTGCTCGAGGTGCTGCTCGACAAGGGGGGGTCCGACCTGCACCTGACGGCGGGCTCGCCGCCCCAGGTCCGGGTCAACGGCAGCCTCGTCGCACTCGAGGGCTTCGGGAAGATGAAGCCGGCCGGCCTTCGCTCGATGATCTACGAGATCCTGACCAGCCGCCAGCGCGAGGAGTTCGAGGAGCGGCGGGAGCTGGACTGCTCGCATCCGTTGCCGGGACGGGGTCGTTTCCGCGTCAACGTCTTCTTCCAGCGCGACTCCGTCGGCAGCGTGATGCGGGCGATCCCCAACAACATCCTCGGCCTCGACCAACTCGGCATGCCGGCCGTGGTGCAGGAGTTCGCCAAGCTGGGCCGCGGCCTGGTGCTGGTGACCGGGCCCACCGGCTCCGGCAAGTCGACGACCCTGGCCTCCCTGATCGACGTCGTCAACTCGACCAGGTCGTGCCACGTGATGACCGTCGAGGACCCGATCGAGTTCATGCACAAGCACAAGGCTTCGATCGTCAACCAGCGCGAGGTGGGCGCCGACACCCTCAGCTTCGCGGCCGCGCTCAAGCACGCGCTGCGGCAGGACCCGGACGTGATCCTGGTGGGCGAGATGCGCGACCTCGAGACGATCTCCACCGCGATCACCGCGTCGGAGACGGGCCACCTCGTGTTCGCCACCCTGCACACCCAGGACGCCCCCCAGTCGATCGAACGCATGATCGACGTCTTCCCCTCGCATCAGCAGCAGCAGGTGCGGGTCCAGCTCGCCAGCTCGATCCAGGCGGTCGTCTCCCAGCAGCTCCTGCCCACCAAGGACGGCGGCGGCCGCATCTCGGCGGTCGAGGTGA
>JBFKDA010000009.1:0-26421 GCA_041619955.1 Acidimicrobiia bacterium
GCCGGGGCCGAGGCGCGCGACCTGGTGATCGCCGAAGGCCGCCAGCCGTCGGTCGAGCACCCGTTCAAGGGCAACATGGACGTGGAGGCCCTGGAGGCCACCCTCCGGGAGGTGGGGCGGGAACGGGTGCCCCTGGTCATGGTCACCGTCACCAACAACTCGGGCGGCGGCCAGCCGGTGTCGCTCGCCAACCTGCGGGCCGTGCGCGAGGTGTGCGACCGCTTCGAGGTGCCGTTCTTCCTCGACGCATGCCGGTTCGCAGAGAACGCCTGGTTCGTGAGGGAGCGGGAGGAGGGCCAGGCCGGCCGGGCGCCCCGCGAGATCGCCAAGGAGATGTTCTCGATCGCCGACGGGTGCACGTTCTCGGCCAAGAAGGACGGGCTCGCCAACATCGGCGGCTTCCTCGCCCTCAACGACCCCGACCTGGCGGCCCGCTGCCGCAACCTGTTGATCCTCACCGAGGGCTTCCCGACCTACGGCGGGCTGGCGGGTCGCGACCTGGAGGTGGTCGCGCAGGGGCTCGACGAGGTGCTCGACGAGGACTACCTGCGGTACCGGGTCCGATCGACGTGGTACCTCGCCAACAAGGCCACCGAGGCCGGCGTGCCGATCGTGCAGCCGCCCGGTGGCCACGCGGTGTACCTCGACGCCGCCGGCCTGCTGCCGCACATCCCCCCGTCGCAGTACCCCGCGCAAGCGCTCGCCTGCGAGCTGTACCTCGACGGCGGGGTGCGGGGCGTGGAGATCGGCTCGGTGATGTTCGGCCGCCCGCAGCCCGACGGCTCGGAGGAGCCGGCGGCGATGGAGCTGGTGCGGCTGGCCGTGCCCCGGCGCACGTACACCCAGAGCCACATCGACTACGTGGGCGAGGTGATCATCGACGTGGCCGAGCGCGCCGAATCGCTGCGGGGCTACCGCATCGTGGAGCAGGCCCCTTGGCTGCGGCACTTCACGGCGAAGTTCGAGCCGGTCTGAGCCGGTCTGAGCCGGTCTGAGCGGTGGAGTCCCCTAGTCCGTGAGCCGGCGGCTGGCGCCGTAGGGGAAGATCTCGATGATGTCGCCGTCCTCCAGCCGGTCTTTGATCTCGTTCCAGAACTTCGGGTCGAAGAGGTCGGCGTGGCGGCGCTCGAATGCCTCCCGCAAACGGCCGGGCAGGCCCAGGAAGGCCCGCAGCTCCTCGGGGAAGACGTCGTGCTCGCCGACGCCGAACCACGGCTCGTCGCCCAGCGCGTCGTCGTCGAACTGGGCTTCGGGCAGCCGGCGGAACCGCAGGTCGGTGATCTCGGCCAGCTCGTCGTAGTCGTAGAACACCACCCGGCCGTGGCGGGTGACCCCGAAGTTCTTGAGCAGCATGTCGCCGGGGAACACGTTGGTGCGGGCCAGGTCCTTGATCGCCTGGCCGTAGTCGAGCGCCGCAGCTTCGGCCGCGGCCGGATCGGCCTCCCGCACGTACAGGTTGAGCGGATCGACCCGCCGCTCGACGTAGGCGTGGGTGAGCACCACCGTGTCACCGTCCACCACTACGCTGCGCGAGCACTCCTCGACCAGCTCGGCGAGCAGCTCGTCGCCGAAGCGGGCCCGGTCGAACACGAGGTGCTCGAACTCGGCGGCGTCGACGAGCCGGCCCGCCCGGTCGTGGTGGAACACGTGGCGGTACTTCGCCTTGACCGTGTTGCGGGTGATCCGCTTGGGAGCCCCGAATCGGTCGCGCAGCACCTTGAACACGACGTCGAAGCCGGGCGCCGTGAACACGACCATCACCAGGCCCTTGATGCCGCGGGCATGCTCGAACCGCTCGTCGGTGCTCGCGAGGTGGTCGAGCAGGTCGCGGTACAGCTCGGTCTTGCCGTGCTTGTGGTAGCCGATCGACGTGTACAGCTCGGCGACCCGCTTGCGGGGCATCAGCGTCGCCAGGAACTGCACCAGGTCGTAGGGTCGGTCGGTGTCCACGTGGAAGTACGACCGGGTGAAGCTGAACAGGATGCTGACGTCCCGCTCGTCGAGCAGGACCGCATCCACGACGAGGCCGTCGCCCGGGTTACGGAGGGCCAGCACGAACGGCAGCACCTCGCCGCCCGCCTCCAGCGCTCCGACGAGGTAGGCGCCCTTGCCCCTGAAGAACGGTGCCGGCACGACCTCGGCGGCCGTGACCTCGCCGAGGTTCAGCTCTCGCAGCCGCTGCTCGATCTCGACCGCCACGAGCTTGGCGTCGCGCCGGATGTCGGTGAAGCGGACCCGGAACCGGACGAAGTCGGTGAGGATCTGTTCGACGAGGGCGGCGGTCGGGCCTCGCTCGTAGCGGTGGACGAGGCTGCCCGCCGGCTTGGTCGGCGGCTTCGAGTAGTCGGTGGCGACGAACTCGATGTGCTGGTCGACGCCGACGGTGGTGAAGATCCGCCTGGTCAGCGAGTTGAAGAACGTCTCGGCGACGTCCCAGTCGTTGCGGTCGGCGATCAGGCCCGAGTACACCGCCTTGATCGCCACCCACACCAGCTTGTCCTCGACCCGGTCGCCCATGAGCTCGCGGATGTCGTCGGTGAGGCGGCCGACGACGTCGCGGTACAGCTCGAGGCGCTCCACCATGTCGGCCTGCATGCCGCGCCAGTCGCGCTGCTCGAAGCGCCCGGGAGCGCGGCGGGTGATGGCGGCGAACCGGTCGCAGTAGCGGTCGAACGCCCGCAAGGCGGCGTTGGCCCCGAGGTTGGCGAGGCGGCTCTCGGTGAGGGTCACCCCGACATTCTCGCGGCGGCGACCCGGGCCCCGGCCGAGCGTGGCAGCATCGGGGGTCGTGGAACTGCACCTGGACCTCCTGGGCACGCCGCTGGCGGTGTGCCGCCTCCCCGAAGGCGTCCCCGCTCCCGGCTGGGCACGGGGCGAGCTGGTCGCCGTCATCGCTGCGCCCAGGGAGGTGACGGTGGTGTGCGAGGAGTCGCACGTCCCCGACGGCGTGGCCGCGGAGCGGGGCTGGCGGGCGTTCCGGGTCGAAGGGCCGCTCGACTTCGGGCTGGTCGGGGTGCTGGCGTCGCTGACCGATGCGCTCGCCGGCGCCGGCGTGCCCGTGTTCGCCGTGTCGACCTACGACACGGACTACGTGCTGGTGCCGGGCGCGTCGGTCGAGACGGCAGCGGAGGCGATGCGCGCCGCCGGCCACGAGGTGGCGGTGTGACCAGGCCACGGATGAGCATCAGCGGACCGGTGCTCGACGCCGCCGACCCGGTGGCCCTCGCCCGGTTCTACGAACGACTGCTCGGCTGGCCGATCGTCGAGGTCGAGGGCCCGCGGCCGGGGTACCCGCCCGACGACGGCTGGGCAAAGCTGCGGGCCCCCGACGGCTCGATGAAGCTCGAGTTCCAGTGGGAGGAGCACTACCGGCCGCCCATTTGGCCAAGCGGGCGGGGGGAGCAACTGATGATGATGCACCTCGACATCGGGGCCGACGACCTCGACGCCGCAGTGGCCTGGGCGATCGAGGCCGGCGCCGCGGTCGCTGCCCATCAGCCGCAGGACGACGTGGTGGTGATGCTCGACCCCGCCGGCCACCCGTTCTGCCTCTTCGAGCGGGCCGCTGGATGACTGCGTGGCGCAGCGGCTGACGCGCCGCTGACCGGCGCGAGGCATGGCGCCGGGCCGGGAGCGGGCCGCTGGCTCGTGTCGTGGTTGGTCGAGGGTCCCTGGAGTCCTCCAGCCGATGGCCGGGTCAGGGTGGGATGAGGGTGCGGCGGTGTGGCGGAGACGCGGGGTCGATGGTGTAGCCGGCGCCGTGGATGGTGACGTGGTGGTGGTACCAGCAGACGGTGGCGAGGTTGGCGGGGTCGTGGTTGCCAGCTGCGGAGCGGGCGACGACGTGGTGGACGTTGAGGCGGTAGCGGCTGCGGCACCCGGCGACGGTGCAGCGGCCATGGTCGCGGGCGAGGATGGCCCGCCGCCACTTCGGCGGCAGCGCTCGGCCTCTCGGGCCCACCGCAACCGGTTGGCCCTTGTCGGTGACGACTACCTCGACCTGGCCGCCGCAGAGGATCTCGGCCAGGGCTTGCGGACCGACCCTGGGCCCGCCGACGACCGCGGCGCCGGCTTCGCCGCTCGCGGGGCCGGCCATGGCAGCGTCGACGAACACCGACGCCACTAGCGGCACCGGCGCGCCCCCGTCGGCCGCGTCGCCTCCGGCGGCGGCATCGGTGGCCATCGCGACCAACCCGTCGGCGCGGCGTTGGCCCAGCGTGCCGCCGCCGGGCCCGGTGGGCATCCGGTCGGCGTAGGCGTCGACGGTGTCGGCCACGATCCGTCCCCCGATGCCCGGCAGCGACCCGTCGATGCGCCAGTCGGACTCGTCGAGGTTGGGCTGAATGCGGACGTACCGGCGGCCGTGGGCAGCCTGCTCGTCGACCGGCGTCATCCGGCGCCGCAGCGCCGCCAGCCCCCGCACCCCAGCGATGTCCCAGTCCCGGGATCGGCGGCGGGCGGCCTCGTCGACCCCTGAGGCGCGAGCCAAGCGGGCCTCGGCGAGTGCCCTGTCGACGCTGACCTCACCGTCGGCCAAGTCCCGCCACGTCTCGGACTGCTCGTCCAGGCGGGACAGCGCCACCAGGTCTCGGGCGGTCTCGGCGCCGACGTCCAGTGCCCCCGCCACCCACTCCTGCAGCGACCGCGCCCCCGCCGCCGACGCCGCCTGGCGGGCGTCCAACTCGGCCAAGAGCTGAGCCTGCTCGGCCCGCAGCACCGCCACATGCGCCTCCCGCAGCACCAGCCCGGCCACGATCTGCTCGTTCGACTCCATACCCGGCAACGTATCAGCCGCCTGTGACATGTTCTCGATGGCAACCGAGGCCACTCGCCCCGACCGCCGCCAGTCGTCGGGAGCGCGCCTGCCTAGTCTCGCTCGATGGCCGCCGGTGAGACGTTCGAGGAGTTCAAGGACAGCTTCTCCTACGGCAGCCGCACCGATCTCGCCTTCAAGTTCCTGAAGAAGCTGGCACCGGACGACGCGGCCCGGTTCTTCGCCGAGCTGCTCACGAAGCTCGGCGAGACCGTCGACGACGGCGACGCCCGCCGCCTCGTGGACCATGCGATCGAGTGGCAGGCGCGCGCCTACGCACCAGCCCCGGGTGAGCAACGACCGTGGGCATACGACGACGGCCCGTTCACGCCGATGCCCGCGCCGCTCGCCGATGCTCGCATCGCCCTGCTCACCTCGTCCGGGCACTTCGTCGCCGGCGCCGACCCCGCCCCGTTCGGCGCCGCCGGGATGACCCAGGACGAGGCGATCGCCCGCATCGGCGAGTTCATCAGGGCGGCGCCCGACCTCAGCGAGATCCCGGCCGCAACCCCGCCCGGCGACCTCCGGGTACGCCACGGCGGCTACGACATCCGGGCTGCGGAGGCCGATCCCGACGCGGCGTTCCCGCTCGCCCGGCTGCGGGAGCTCGCGGCCGAGGGCCACATAGGCAGCGTCGCCGACCCGGCGTTCTCGTTCGTCGGCGCCACGAGCCAGAAGCGGCTGCTGGCCACTGCGCCGGCGTGGGCCGACCGGCTCGCTGCCGCCGGTGTCGATGCGGTGCTGCTGGTCCCGGTCTGACCCGTGTGCCACGTGTCGGTCGGGCACGTCGCGAGAGTCCTCGAGGAGCGGGGCCTGCCGACGGTCGGCGTCTACGTGCAGGCCTTCCGCCACGTCGTCGACGAGATGGTGCTGCCGCGGGCGGTGATCACCCCCCACTTCATGGGCCGCCCGCTCGGCCCGCCGGGCGACGCCGCCCGCCAGCGCGCAGTGCTCGAAGTCGCGCTCGACCTGCTCGACTCTGCCACCACCAGGACCGTCGTGGAGCTGCCCTACGCCGAGAAGACCCAGGCGGGGTCGTCGACGACGGGGCGGGTGTCGGGCCAGTAGTCGCGGCGGCCCTGCGCCTCGCACCCCTCGAATGTGGCGACGGCCGCGTAGTCGCGGCTCCATGCATACCACTGGCCGCCGTCGACGGAGGCGGCCACGCAGTACGTACGGCCGGACGACGACTGCGCGTACACCAGCACCCGGTCGTGCTCCGCCAGGTAGATCGACGTCCACGGCAATGACCGATCGGCTGGGTCGGTCGACACGGCCGGCCAGCCCCACTGGTCCTGCAGGTCGCCGGGATCCGCTGCGAACGTGCCGTGCTCGTCGTGATGGGCCAGCAGCGCCCCCAGCGCCTCGTCGACCACCGCCCGCGCCTGCCCGTCGGCGACCCGGTCGGTCAGCTCGCACACGTCCCTGTCGACCCACCAGCGGTCGGCGAGCTTGTGCATCGTCACCGTGACCTCGCTCCCGCCGGGCTCGTCGTAGACCTCCCACGACACGGCGACGGAGGCCTCGGCCCAGTCGCCGCTCTGGTCGAGGCGGACGTCCTCGATGCGGATCTTGTCGACCGGGAACCCGAACACGCTGATGGCGAAGTCACCGTCGAGCGAGCAGGTGGAGCGCAGGTCGGGCAGCGTCAGCACGTTGGCCTCGTGCCAGCGACTGCCGATCACCGCGACGACGAAGTCGCCGGCCAGGTCGGTGGCGACCTCCCGGTCGGTCCCTGGGGGCGCGGTGGTGCTGGTCGAAGTAGCTGTCGCCGAGGCGTTGGAAGGGGTGGACGTGGTCGCCTCAGGCGGAGGTGGCGGCGGGGCCTCGTCGGCGGCCTGGGGCTGCGGCGCAGTGCCGCCCCCGCAGGCGGCGGCCAGCAACGCGACGGCGAGCAGTGGCGAGACGGCCCGCAGCGAGCATGCGCGTAATGCAGCCACCATCAGTGGTCATCGGAGTCACGAAGGGTGGCCTTGAGGGCTTACCCGGCCTCGAGCGCCCTACTCGGCCTTGACGGCGTGGCCGCCGAATTGGTTGCGCATGGCCGACAGCAGCCGGTCGGCGTATTCGACCTCGTCGCGGGAGCCGATGCGGCGGAGCAGCGACAGGCCGATGATCGGCGTCGAGACGTTCAAGTCGATCGCCTCCATCACCGTCCACCGGCCCTCGCCAGAGTCAGGCACGTACGGGGCGATGCCCTCCATCGCCGGGTTCTCCGCCAGCGCGTTGCCGGTGAGCTCGAGCAGCCACGACCGGATCACGCTGCCGTCCATCCAGATGTCCGCCACCTGGGCGAGGTCCAGCCCGAAGTCCTCCTTGGCCCGCAGCACGGCGAACCCCTCTGCGTAGGCCTGCATCAGCCCGTACTCGATGCCGTTGTGGACCATCTTGACGTAGTGCCCGGAGCCGGACGGGCCCACGTGCCCCCAGCCCAGGTCGGGACCTGGCGCCAGCGCCTCGAAGATCGGCGTGAGCCGCGCCACCGGCTCGTCGTCGCCTCCCACCATCATGCTGTAGCCCTGGTCGCGACCCCAGACGCCACCGCTGGTGCCCACGTCCACGAGGTGGTGGCCGGCCTCGGCGCACGCCGCGGCCCGACGCAGCGTGTCCTTGTAGTACGAGTTGCCGCCGTCGATCACGACGTCGCCGGCGTGGAGGTGCGGCAACAGCTCGCCGATCGTCGCGTCCACCGGGTCGCCGTGCGGCACCATGATCCACACCGCCCGGGGCGGCTCCAACGCGCCGGCCAGTTCGGCGAGCGAGCCGGCCCCCTCGGCCCCCTGCTCGACTGCTCGCGCCATTGCATCGTCGCTCAGGTCGAACCCCACCACCCGGTGACCGGCGGCCACGAGCCGCCCGGCCATGTTGGCGCCCATCTTGCCGAGCCCCACCATGCCGAGTTCCATGCGGATTCCTCCCGTTCAGGCCTCGACGCCGTGGGCCCGCAGCGTGCTGCGAAGCTGGTCGGCGTCGAGGTAGTGGATGGCGCGGATGCCGGTGCGGATGGCGCACTCGAGGTTGAGCGGCCGGTCGTCCACGAACAGCGCCGCGCCGGGCCGAGTGCGGGTGATGTCGAGCGCCGTCGCGAAGATCTCCGGCTCGGGCTTGCGGACGCCGAGGTAGCAGGAGCTGAAGAACGCCGAGAAGTGGTCGGCGAGCCCGAAGGCGTCGATCCGGTGCTCGTTGAGCTCGCGGGACTCGTTGTTGAGGGTGGCGAGCTGCCAGCGGCCGGCCGCCGACAGCTCGGCGAGCAGGCCGAGCGCAGCCGGGTGCGGCCGGCTCTGCGCCTTCATGAGGTCCCACATGAAGGCGCGGTCGAAGTCGCGATCCCGGTAGAAGACCGTGCGGTCGAGGTAGTCGTCCAGCGGCAATTTGCCGATCTCGAAGTCCGTGCTGACGAGCTGGTGGCGATCCTCGAACTCCTCCCAGTCGAGGCCGCAGCCGCCGACCACCGCCCGCCGCGACTCGGTGTCCCAGGCGTTGGTGAGCAGCACGCCGCCGACGTCGAAGAAGATCGTCGTGACCCGGTCAGGCAAGTGCGGCCTCCACGGCGGCGAGGCCGGCTGCGGCGTCGGCGCCCAGCTGGACCCGCAGCACCCGGCGCCCCTCGCTGCGCAGCGCCTGGTAATCGCCGAGCGCCTGGCCGGCGATGAGCTGGGCGAACGAGTAGTCGCTCTCCGGCACGGGCAGTTCCTGGCCGGGCTGGTCGACGAGCTGCAGGAACAGGCCGGTGTCGGGCCCGCCCTTGTGGAGCTGGCCGGTGGAATGGAGGAAGCGGGGCCCGTAGCCGACGGTGGTCGCGGCCCGCAGCTCGTCGCGCAGCTGCATGCGGATGCGGTGGAGGCCGGCATGGGCGTCGCCGGTCGGGCGGATGTATGCCTGCAAGGAGACGTAGTCGCCGGGCTCGTACCCGCTGCGCCAGTCGCCGAGCGCGTCGCGGAGCAGCTCGGCGTCGCCGCCGTCGACCTCGTCGACCTCGTCGGGGTCGATCTCGCCCTCGAGCGCTTCCCGGGCGAGCTCTTTGGCCCGCTGCACGTTGGGCTGGTCGAACGGCTGGATGCCGAGGACCGCCCCGGCGGCCGCGACCGCCATCTCGGCGCGGTACATCTGGCCGGCGAGGTCGATCGGATCGCCCAGCACGTAGCGGGCCACGGGATGCCCCTTCGCTTCGAGCGCGGCGAGGCGCTCGAGCTGGGACGGGTCCTCGTCGCCGTAGAGGCCGACATACACGAAGAATCGGTCGTCCTGGTAGCTGGCCGGAGCGCCGAGCGGCTCGCCGGCCACGGGCACGATGCCGGTGCCCTCCTTCCCCGTGCTCTCGGCGATGAGCTGCTCCACCCATTCCGGGTAGGCGGTCAGTGCGGGCGACGTGACGTACGTCGCCTTGTCGCGTCCCTCGCACGCTGCTTCGCCGAGCGCCGCGCCGAGCAGCAGGGCGGGGTTGTCGCGGACTGGCGTGGTGGGCCCGGTGACGTCGACCAGGGCGCAGGCCGCGTCGAGCAGCCCGGCCACGTCCACCCCGATGAGCGCGGCCGGCACGAGACCGAAGTGGGTGAGTGCCGAGTAGCGACCTCCGACGTCGGGGTCGGCGGTGAACACCCGCCGGAAACCGCGCTCCTCGCCGAGGCCGACCAGCGGCGAACCGGGATCGGTGACGGCAGCGAACTGCGGGCCAGGGTCGACGCCGGCCGTGGCGAGGTGGTGCCAGAAGAAGCGGAACAGCGACAGCGGCTCGACGGTCGTCCCCGACTTCGACGACACCAGGAACAGGGTCGCGGCGGGATCGATGCGGTCGGCGACCGCCGCCACCGCGTCCGGGTGGGTGGTGTCGAGCACGACCAGCTCCGGCCTGCCGGCGGCGTGGCCGAACGTGCGCTGCCAGACGTCGGGGGCAAGGCTCGACCCGCCCATCCCCAGCAGGACCACGTGCTGCGTGCCGGCGGCAGCCACCTCGTCGGCGAAGGCGGTGAGGTCGGCGACCTCGCCCTGCATCGTGCGGGGCAGGTCGAGCCAGCCGAGCCGGTTGGTGATCTCGGTCGGCTCGTCGGCCCACAGCGTGTGGTCATGCGCCCACAGCCGGGCAGCGAAGTCGCTGCGCTGCCAGGCGGCCAGCCGCGCCTCGACCACGGCGCCCAGCACGCCCAAGCTGATGTCCTGTGCCCGGGTACCCACGCGTGCTCCTCCTCGAGGGGGCGGTCATTCTCGCAGCCGACGCGCGGCGCACGGTCCCGGCCGGTTCAGACGATGCGGTGAGCCTGGATCTCCGCCAGCAGCTGGTCGATCGATGGTGTGGGATGGTTGCGGGACAGGTCGAGCAGCGTCGAGATCGCGCCCCGCCCCAGCCGGCCCTCGCGGGCGAGCGCCTCCAGCTCGGCAACTGCGCGCCCGGGGTCGGTCATCTTGACGAGGAGGTCGAAGACGGTGCGGTTGCTCGCCGTCTCGACGACGGCGAGCCGTTCCGGCACCTCGACGTCCGCGTACGCCACCGTGATCGGCTTGCGCCGCACCCGGGTCTGCGTGATCGCCCCGACCGCCGCCCAGTGGCGGATGCCGGCGCCGACGCCGTCCGACAGCAGGTTCAGCACGCCCGCCCGGCACGCGAGCACGCCGTGCGGCAGCACCTTGGAACTGAGGCTGCCCTGCCAGCGCACGGGCTCCCCGTCGACCGGATGTCCCAGTGCACGTATCGTCCATGCCATGCGGTCCGCCCTTTCTGGCACGGCAGTCTATCGGCGGTAGCCGCAGCGTGCATGAACCCGCCACCGTTAGTGTCGCCCGGCACGAGGAGGCGAGCGTGGACTTCGAAGAGCTGGAACTGGCGGCTCGCAGCGCAATGGACCCGTCGGCATACGACTACTTCGCCGGCGGTGCTGACGACGAGCTGACGCTCGCCGACAACCTCGCCGCGTGGCGGCGCATCCGCCTGCGCCCCCACGTCCTCCGGGACGTCGACGAGGTCTCGGCCGCCACCACCGTGCTCGGCACGCCGGTGGCGATGCCGGTGCTCGTGCCGCCGATGGGCTACCAGCGGCTCGCGCACGACGACGGCGAGCTGGCCACCGCCCGCGCCGCGGCGTCGGCCGGCACGGTGATGGTGGTCTCGTCGTTCGCGACCGTCTCGATGGAGGACGTCGCCGCGGCTGCACCAGGCGGGGTGCGCTGGTTCCAGCTCTACGTCTTGCGGGACCGCGGCCTCACCGGCGAGCTGGTGCAGCGCGCCGCGGCCGCCGGCTACACGGCGATCGTGCTGACGGTCGACCTGGCCGTGCTGGGGCGCCGGCGCCGCGACGAGCGCAACCGGTTCACGCTCCCACCCGGCATGGAGATGGCCAACATCGCCCGCCCGGTGCCGAGCGTCGACGGCTCCGGGCTGGCCGCGTTCGCCGCGTCCGATGTCGACCCGACGTTGAGCTTCGACGACATCGGCTGGCTGCGGGGGCTGACCGACCTGCCGGTGGTGGTGAAGGGTGTGCTGCGCGGCGACGACGCGGCGGCGGCGGTCGACGCCGGGGCGGCCGGCGTCATCGTCTCCAACCACGGCGGCCGCCAGCTCGACACCGCCCAGGCGACGGTCGACGCGCTCCCGGACGTGGTGGCCGGGGTCGGCGGGCGGGCGGAGGTGCTGGTCGACGGCGGGGTCCGCAACGGCACGTCGGTCGTGAAGGCGCTGGCGCTGGGCGCACGCGCCGTCCTGGTGGGACGCCCCGTGCTGTGGGGCCTGGTGACCGGCGGCGCCTCGGGGGTCGAGTCCGTGCTCGCCCAGCTCCGCGAGGAAGTGGAGCGGGCGATGGCGCTGTGCGGCGCCGCCACCGTCGGCGGGATCGAGCCCGATCTCCTGGCCTGACGACCGGGCGCGCCCGGAACTACCGTGCGGCTCCCCGCAACAGGAGGCGCGCCGCGTGGACCACAAGATCCTGCTGACCGAATCGGAGATGCCCACCCGCTGGTACAACGTCATCCCGGACCTCCCGTCGCCGCCCCCGCCACCGCTCCACCCGGCCACCCACGAGCCCGTCGGTCCCGACGACCTCGCCCCGCTTTTCCCGATGCAGCTCATCGGTCAGGAAGTGAGCCAGGACTCCTACGTCGACATCCCCGACGACGTGCTGGACGTCTACCGGCTGTGGCGCCCCAGCCCCCTGTACCGGGCGCACCGGCTGGAGGCGGCGCTCGGGACCCCGGCCCGCATCTACTACAAGTACGAGGGCGTCAGCCCGGCCGGGTCGCACAAGCCCAACACCGCGGTGCCGCAGGCCTGGTACAACCACGACGAGGGCGTCCGGAAGCTCACCACCGAGACCGGTGCCGGGCAATGGGGCAGCGCGCTCGCTTTCGCCGCGTCGCTCTACGGGCTCGAGTGCGAGGTCTGGCAGGTGCGGGCGTCGTTCGACCAGAAGCCCTACCGCAAGTCGATGATGGAGACCTGGGGGGCCACCGTCCACCCCAGCCCCTCCGACCTCACCGAGGCCGGCCGCAAGATCCTGGCCAACGACCCCGACTCCCCGGGCAGCCTCGGCATCGCGATCAGCGAGGCCGTCGAGGTGGCCGCCCAGGACGAGGGCACCCGGTATGCGCTCGGCAGCGTCCTCAACCACGTGCTGCTCCACCAGACCGTCATCGGCGAGGAGGCGCTGGCGCAGCTCGCGATGGTCGGCGACACCCCCGACGTGATCGTCGGCTGCACCGGCGGCGGCTCGAACTTCGCCGGCCTCAGCTTCCCGTTCCTGCGGGAGAAGCTCGCCGGCCGCATGGACCCGGTCATCCGGGCCGTGGAGCCGGCGGCCTGCCCGTCGCTCACCCGCGGTGTCTACGCCTACGACTTCGGCGACACGGCCGGCATGACGCCGCTGATCAAGATGCACACGCTGGGCCACGACTTCGTGCCCGACCCGATCCATGCGGGCGGGCTGCGCTACCACGGCATGTCGCCGCTGATGTCGCACATCTACGAGATCGGACTGATCGAGGCCGTGGCCATCCACCAGTCGGAGTGCTTCGCGGCCGGCGTGCAGTTCGCCCGCACCGAGGGCATCATCCCGGCGCCCGAGCCGACCCACGCGGTCGCGGCGGCGATCCGGGAGGCGGTGAAGGCCAAGGAGACCGGCGAGGAGACCGTCGTGCTGACGGCCTTGTGCGGCCACGGACACTTCGACATGGCCGCGTACGATGCCTACGTCGCGGGCGAGCTGGTCGACTACGACTATCCCGAGGAGAAGGTGCGGGACGCGCTCACCAGGCTGCCGCAGCTCGACCTGTAGGCCGGCGCCGGCCGACGGTCAGCCGGTGGGGAGCGTCAGTTCGAAGCAGCTCCGCTCGCCGTTGCGACGGTACGAGACCTCGCCGCCCATGAGGCGGGCGAGGGTCCGGGAAACGGTGAGGCCCAGCCCCACAGACCCCGGCTCGACGTGGTGCGCGGCGGCGCTGTGGTACGCCTCGAAGATCGCCTCGCGGTCCTCCTCCGGGACGCCCTCGCCGTCGTCGTAGACCTCGACGGAGGCCGTCTCGCCGTGACGGTCGATGGTGACGACGATGTGCTCGCCGCCGTACCGGAGCGCGTTGGTCAGCAGGTTGCGCAGGATCTGGCGGACCCGGACCGGGTCGCCCACCGCAGCCACCGCCGCTGCGTCGACCTGGATGTCGGCGTCCTGCAGCTGCGGGGAGGTCTCCAGCACTGCGGCGAGCTCGGCGCGCAGGTCGATCTCGGTCTGCCGGATCTGCAACTCGTCGATGCGGGCGCGTGCCGCCACCAGGAGGTCCTCCACGATCGTCGACAGCTCGGACGCCTGCTGGCCGATGATCCGGATCATCTCCTCGCGCTCCTCCGGGTGCGAGGCCGCGTGCTCCTCGTCGAGCAGCAGCGCGAAGCCCAGGATCGAGGTGAGCGGGGTGCGCAGCTCGTGGCTGACGGTGGCGATGAACTCGTCCTTCGAATGCACCAGCTCCCGCATGCGGCGCTCGGCGACCTTCTGCTCGGTGAGATCCTTGACGATCACCATGATCTCGTCGGACCCGGCGATCGGCAGGATGCGGGCCTCGCGGTCGCGCGGCCCGCTGTCCATCGGGAACTGGTACTCGAACCGCTGCAGGAGCCCGGACTCGCGGGCCCGCTCGGCCGCCTCGATGAACAGCCTCGCGAGGTCGGGCGGGAGCGCCTGGGTGATGTGCCGGCCCACGAAGTGCTGGGGTGGTGGGAACACGCCGGGCATGTCGGGGATGTGGAAGTCGACGTAGTGGTAGTCGGCGCTCAGCCGGAAGATCAGGTCCGGCACCGCTTCCAGCATCGCCCGGTTCCGGGCTTCGCTGGCCTGCATGGCAACCACGGCCAGCTTCTGGCCGATCGCCGGCCCGAGCCTGGTGACGAGTTCGGTCAAGTGCGCGGCGTCCGCACCCACGCCCCGGAAGACCGCCACGGCGACCGTCCCGCCGCCGGCCGGCGCCGGGGCCGCCAGCACGTCGTCGCGCCGTGCCGCGACGCCGTCGAGGCGGACCGATTCGACGAGGTCGCCGACGTCCGGGCGCTGGCCGGCGCGGCCGGGCGGACGCCAGGCGCCGTCGTCGCCCGAGACCCAGATCTCCACCGCCGTCACGTCCGTGTGCAGGAGGATGCGCTTCTCCAGGACGCGCAGCGTCGCGTCGAGGCTCGCGTTGCCGAGGAGCACGTCGAGGCAGGCGTCGAACAGGACGCCACCCTTGGTTGTTGGGTCGCCCATGTCCACATGAGGGTATCGGGCGGCGCGCACGCCGGCCGGCTCAGTTCCCGGAGGTGACGTCGGCCAGCGGCCCGAAGACGAACTCGACGCGGCGATTGAGCGTCCGGCTCTCCGGCGTGTCGTTCGGAGCCAGCGGCCGCTCCTCGCCGAAGCCGCGAGCCACGAGCCGGTCGGGCGAGATGCCCAGGCTCACGAGGAAGTCGACGGCGGCGCGGGCGCGCTGCTCGCTGAGCTCCTGGTTGAACGTGTTCGATCCGATCGAGTCGGTGTGGCCCTCGACCGAGGTCCCGAGGGACAGGTCTCGCGCCAGGATCGCCGCGCCGACGCCCAGCAGCTCCATCAGCTCCGGCGTCAGCTCGGCGCTGCCGAAGGCGAAAGAAGCCCCGCCGCGCAGCGCTCCGGTGGTGACGCCGTCCTCGACGAGCAGCTCGTACTCGGGGAAGGGCTGGGCGATCTGGAAGATGCCCGGCATCGTGTACATCCAGAACGAGGTGTACAGGCCCTCGCCCACCTCGGTCTGGTCGACGACGGCGTCCTCGCCGTAGACGGCGTTGGCGCCGCCGACGATGATCTGGCGGATCTCCTCGCTCGGGAGCGTGCCGCCCAGGGTCAGGGTGTCGCCCGACCGGATCGCCGTGAAGCGCGGTGCGGCGAGCCCGGTGATCTCGACGTCGCTGTCGACCGCACCGACGCCGAGCGTCGCCGCCACCGCTTGCTCGAACGCTGCCAGGTAGGCCTCGTTCGGGGATCGGCCGCGCAAGGAGACCGCGTCGTTCTCGACCCGGATCGTGCCCTCGCTGATCATCGGGAGGAGCGTGATGGCCTGCGGCGCGCCGGCGAGCCAGGGCGGGCTCCCGGCCTCGGGCGCCACCGTGATGTCGGTCTCGACGAATGGCGCGTACGCAACGTTGGCGGCGGCGATCAGCGCGGCGGCGGTCGCCTCGTCGGGGACGACCCCGGTGAGGCGGAAGGCGCCGCCGGCCAGCGTGGCGTCGAGGGCGGCCGCGGCCGGGATCGTCGTCGTCGTAGCGGTCGTCGTCGTCGTGGCCGCGGTCGTGGTGGTGGTGGTGGTGGTCGCCGTGGTGGTCGTCTGCTCGACCACGGTGCCCAGCACCGTGGGCGCGGTCCGCTCGTCGGATCCCTGTGCCACCAGAGGCCGCACGTCGACGTCCCGGACGCCCTCTACGCCGCGGAGCACCTCCGCCACGCGTTGCGCGCGCCCGTCCGGGCTCTCCTCCACGTCGATGTCGCGGCCGTCGACCTCGATCGGCACGCCGTCGAGCCCGGCGGCCGCCAGCGCGTCGGCGCTGCGCTCGGCCAGGTCGCCCTCGTAGCGGTCGAGCCCGGAGATCACCGCCACGCCGACGACGACCACCCAGAGCACCCCGAGAAAGGCGATCCAGCGATATCTGGAATACTTGGCCACGGAGCGTGATTGTGGGGCGCGGTCGGCGCCACGTCAATTCGGGCGAGCCGGCTGGTCAACCGGCGGCTGGAGCCGGCCGGTCGGCAAGCACCTTGGTGACGGTCACCACCCCGTCGTCGTCGATCGCGTCTCCGAAACCGGCGATCCGGAGCAGATTCGCGGCGGCGAGGTTCTCGGGCAGGTGCACCGCAGCCAGGCGCTGGAAACCGCGCTGCGCAGCGGCGGCCACGATCATCGCCAGCATCATGGCGGCCAGGCCCTGCCGGCGGTAGTCCGGGGCGACGACGAACGCCACCTCCGCCTGGTCGGGCTCGGCGCGGCTTTCGTACCGCGCCACCGCCACCCCCCTACCGTCCTCGTCGATCGCGACGAGCGCGAGTCGCCGGACGTAGTCCACCTCGGACAGGTACCTGGCCCGGCCGGGACCGAGGTTGGGCGCCGAGGTGAAGAACCGCAGGCGCAGCGTCTCGGGGTCGGCGGCTGCCGCGGCGGCGACGATCTCGGGCGCGTCCGCGCCGACGATCGGGCGCACGTGCACGCGCCGCCCGTCACGCAGCGTCACGTCGCGCTCGAGCTCGGCCGGGTATCCGGGCGGTCGTTCGCCTGGCGGGATCCGGTGGGGCGTCACGACTGCCGGACGCGGAGCTGGCCGCAGGCGGCGTCGATCTCCTGGCCGCGGGTGTCGCGCCGGGTGACGTTGACGCCGGCGGTGCGCAGCTCGGCGAGGAACGCCTCGATGGCGCGCGCATCGGACGGCCGGTCGGTGGTGAGCGGGGTCGGGTTGAGGGCGATGACGTTGACGTGCGCGCGTAGCCGGCGCGCGATGCCGGCCAGCTTGCGGGCCTGGTCGGGCGTGTCGTTGACGCCGTCGATCAGCGTCCACTCGATCGACACCCGCCGGCCCTTCTGGGCCTGGTAGTGCTCGGCGGCCGCGATCACGTCGGCGAGCGGGTGGCGCCGGTTCAGCGGGACCAGCCGGGTGCGCAGCTCGTCATCGGCGGCGTGCAGGCTGACGGCCAGGTTGACCTGCCACGGCTCGTCGGCGAGGCGCCGCATGCCCGGCACGAAGCCGACCGTCGAGACCGTGAAGCCGCGGGCCGCCATCCCCATCACCTCGATCATGCGGCGCAGCGATTCGCGGACCCGCGGGTAGTTGGCGAGGGGCTCCCCCATGCCCATGAAGACGACGTTGGTCACCCGCGCCGGGGAGCCCTCCATCGGGCGGTCGCGGAGCGACGCCAGCGCGTAGGCGACCTGGGCGACGATCTCGCCGGCCTCCAGGTGCCGCTCGAACCCGAACTGCCCGGTTGCGCAGAACGAGCACGCCATCGCGCAGCCGGCCTGCGACGAGATGCAGAGCGTCGTGCGTCGCGGGTAGCCCATCAGCACCGATTCGATCGACGCCCCGTCCGGCGCCCGGAACAGCCACTTGCGGGTCGCCCCGCCGTCGGCGGACTGCTCGACCTCCACCTCGAACGGCCACAGCTCGCCGGCGAAGCGCTCCCGCCACGCCTGCGGCAGGTTGGTCATGCCGGCCGTGGCGAGCTCGGGGTGGGTGTACAGCCACTCACGAAGCTGGCCGGTGCGGTAGCCGGGCTCGCCATCGAGCACGCCGGCGAGATCCTCGGGGGCGCGCAGGTACAGCATGGGTCGATCGTAGGGTCCCGGCTGCCGGTCAGCCGAGGTTGCGGGCCTGGTCCTGCCAGCCGCGCACCTGGTCCGCGCTCGCTCCCTGGATCTCGTCGGCCAGCTCGTCCGGGTCGGCCGCGGCCAGGCCGGCGAACGTCGTGATGCCCCGGGCCGCCAGCTTCGCGGCGGTGCTCGGCCCGATGCCGTTGATCGCGGTGAGGTCGTCGTCCGCAACCGGCTCGCTCTCCGGCGCGGCTGCCGGCGTGGCCGGGGTCGGCCGCTTGAACGGCGGTGGCGTCTCGAGCCGGGACGGGTCGGGCACCGGGACGAGGCGGTCCTTGAGCAGCCAGCTCACCGCGCCGAGCCCGGCGACGAAGCTGACGAGCTTGACGATGCGCTTCATGGCCGGCACGTCCAGTGCCCCCAGGCGCCGCCGGAGTGGCCTTCGGACTCGCTCCGCTGCACCAGCCAGGCGGCGGCCGCGACATTGGCCTGCGGGTCGTAGACGCTGGCCCCGCCGAACCCGGCGCCGGCGCTGGCCCACGACCAAGTCTGCGGCATGAACTGGAACAGGCCTGCTGCGCCCGAGTAGCGGTTGCGGGCGTCGGGGTCGCCGCGGCTCTCGCACTGGATCACCCGCAGCGCCTCGTCGACCCGCGACGCGGGGAAGTAGGCGGCCACCAGGCCTCGCCACTGCTCGGCGCCCCCGCCGCTGCTGGCCGCTGTGCTGGTGGTCGCCGACGTCGTCGTGGTCGTGGCGTCCTCGGGCGTGGTTGCGGTCGTCACCGGGGCGGTGGTCGTGGGCGCCGCGGTGGTGGTGGGCGCCGCGGTGGTGGTGGGCGCCGCGGTGGTCGTGGGGGCGGCCGTGGTGGTGGGCGCGGCGCGCTCCGCCGGGGCGTCCGTCGTGGTGGTCGTGTCGTCCTCGGGTGTGGTCGCAGTGGTCGTCGGCGCCCCGTTCGTGGTCGTGGTCTCGGCCGTGGTGGCCGGCACCTCCGCCGACGGGGTGGCCGGGAGCTCCGGGGCGGCGGCCGGTGCCAGGGCGGCGAACGCGGCGGGACCGGCCGGCGAGCCGGACGCTGGCAACTGTGCCGGGTCCGGCAGGGTCGACTGTTGCTGGGTCAGCGATTCGGCGAGGATGAAGCCGCTCACGCCGCCGGAGACCGGCGGGAGCACCAGCGCGTCCGCCGCCGCCGACGTCGGGGCCGAGGAGCTGCCGGTGGAGAACGCGGCGAAGCCCGCTGCCGCCAGCAGGATCAGGAGAACCCAGCCCGATATCAAGATCGATCGCAAAGATCGCACGTACTCCGCCTCATGTCATCGTGGATGCGGGCCAGCGCGGCCCACGAGGGAGGAAGCTCGAACGGCGAGGCTATCCCCGCCGCTCATCCCATGCAAGCCTGCGCATTCCAGATAATGGAGGGGTCGCCGCTCGCGTGGCCGACGGCGGCCGCGGGTACCATGCCCGTCCCGCCACCCCTCGGAGCAGCATCGATGAAGGTCGACTACTACCTCCCGCCCGGCGCCGGGATCGCCGGCGTCGCCGATCAGGCCGCTCGCGCCGAGCGGCTCGGCTACGACGGGCTGTTCAGCGCCGACACGTCCCACGACCCGTTCCTGCCGCTGCTGCTCGCCGCGGAAGCCACGGAGCGCCTGGATCTCGGCACCGCGATCGCGGTGGCGTTCGCTCGCTCGCCGATGACCGTGGCGCAGACCGCCTGGGACCTGGCCGCCGCCAGCGACGGCAGGCTGCTGCTGGGTCTCGGCACCCAGATCCGCGCCCACGTCACCCGCCGCTTCTCGATGCCGTGGCACCGGCCCGGTCCCCAGATGCGCGAGTACATCGCCGCGCTGCGGGCGATCTGGGACAACTGGCAGAACGGCACGCCGCTGCGCTTCAAGGGGGACTACTACCAGTTCACCCTCATGACGCCGTTCTTCAACCCGGGGCCGATCGCCCACCCGGACGTCCCGGTGTACATCGCCGGCGTCGGCCCCTACATGGCCCGGCTGGCCGGCGAGGTATGCCGGGGGTTCCACGTGCACCCGTTCCACACGTTGCGCTACCTGGACGAGGTGGTGCTGCCCGAGATGCGCGCCGGTGCCGACGCCACGGGCCGCAGCCTCGACGACGTCGAGCGGGTGTCGACGGTGTTCATCGTCAGCGGGCGGGACGAGGCCGAGGTCGCCTCGATGATGGCGGCGACCAAGCTGCAGATCGCGTTCTACGCCTCGACCCCGGCGTACTCCGGCGTCCTCGAGCTGCACGGCTGGGACTTCGGGCCGACGTTGACGGCGATGTCGAAACGCGGCGAATGGGGCCAGATGGGCAGCATCATCCCCGACGAGGTCGTCGAGGAGGTCGGCATCGTCGCGCCCGTCGACGAGATCGGTCCGCGCCTTCGGGAGCGCTACGGCGACCGGGTCCAGCGGGTCGGCTTCTACACGCCGGCTCCGCTGCCGGTCGCCGACGACGCCGGCTGGGCGGCGCTGGTCGCCGCCACCCAGGGCGAGCCCGCCGCCGCCCGGTAGCTCCGGCGCGCGATACGCTCGCACCAATGCGGGCGGGTTCCATCGTCGTCCTCGGGGTGACCCTGCTGGTCGCCATCGGCCCGGGCGCAGCGGCCCAGCAGCCATGCGGCGGTTTGTTCCCGGGCGAGCCGTTCGGCAGCCGGCATTCGATCGGCGCGGCGACGCTGCGGACGTCCGGGCTCGCGCCGCCCATCGCCGACCGCATCGCCGGCGACCTCGGGGAGGCTGCCGAGCTCATCGGCGCCGAGCTGGGCGGGCTGGACGGGGTCGAGATCTGCGTCTTCGCCGACGAGCTGCCGCTGGATGCCCAGGCGCTCGGCTGGCCGGAGGGGCAGCGGCTGCGTGCCATCAGCTTCGGCCCCGAACGGGTCGCGGCGCTGTCGGCCTGGCAGCTCGGGCTCGTCCAGGACGCCGGGACGCTGGCGCTCGCCCACCAGGCGCAATGGGCGATCGGCGACGGCCACTACCCGGACCCGCTCGGCGGCGCCGTCGGCCAGTGGTACGCGTCGCGCCTCGACGACCGGCTCGGCCGCGACCACGCGGCGATGCGCTACGCCAACCTCGTCCGTGGCATCCCGGAGGACATCCCGTGGACCGGCGGCGCCATCCCGGAGCGCCTGCTCTGGAATCCCGAGTCGCAGCTCTCGCCGATCGGCGACTTCGTGGATCATGCGGTCGCCGACGGCGGCCTCGACGTCATCCGCGAGCCTCGAGCCGCTCGGCTGCGCGAGGCGCAGGCAGCGTGGCAGCGGAGCCTGCTCGCCGAGGCGACCGGGTCCGAGGAGGGGACGAAAGGATGGATCGTCGGCGCCGTCGCGGTCGGGGTCATCCTCGCGATGGCCGCCGCCCTGGTCGCCACCACCTATGTCCAGCACCGCCGGCAGCGGCGTGCGAAGGTGCGGGAAACGGTGTCGGTCAGGGAGTGAGCGCAGCGGCCCGGGCGGTCGTGATGCGCGGGTCCGCCGCGCCGATGCGAGCCCGGTCGCCGGACACCCGGATCGTCGAGATCGGGCCCCAGGCGTCCATCCACGGGCCGGCCACGTGAACCGTGTGGCCGCGATCCCGCAGGCCGCCGATCACCCCGCCGGGGATGCGGGACTCGACGGCCAGGCTGGACGGGGCGCCCGCCTGGAAGCCCTGCGTGGACCAGCGGGGGAGAGACTGGACCGCAGGCGGGTCGAGGCCGGCGGCGAACGTCGCGGCGGCCGCTTGGAGGAGGTATTGGGGCTGCTGGTGGCCGCCGCGGGTGCCGAGCAGCAGCTCGAGCTCGCCGTCGCGCGACCACACGGTCGGCGACAGCGTGTGCAGCGGTCGCTTGCCGGGGGCCAGCTCGTTGGGGTGGCCGGGGGCCAGGCAGAACCCTGCCCCGCGATCGTGGAGCAACACGCCCGTATCCCCCGCGCCGAGCAGCGAACCGAGGCCCCGGAAGTTCGACTGGATGAGCGACACCCCGGTACCGGCACCGTCGACGACACATAGGTAGGCGGTGCCCCCGGGCGCCGGGCCCGGCGCCGGCCAATGCGCCGCCCGGTCGGGCGAGATCGTGGCCAGGCGGGCGGCCAGCCGCGCCGGGTCGACGAGGCCGGTGGGCGGGACGGTGAGGTGGTCGGGGTCGGCGACCACGTCGTCGCGCTCCCACGCGACCGCCCGGTACGCCTCGATCTGGGCGTGCCACCACGCCGGGTCGTCCGGGTCCGGGGGAGGGCCGAGGTGCTCCAGCAGCCACGCCGCGGCCAGGGTGAGCCAGCCCTGGCTATTCGGTGGGATCGTCCAGCCGGTGCGCCCCCAGACGTCGGCGGCCAGCGGCTCCACCCGGTCGGCGCTGGTGCGGGCGAGGTCGTCCGGCACGATCTGGTCCTGCGTCGCGGCCGAGAGCGCCGCGCCGAACTCGCCGAGGTAGAAGGCGGCGCGCCCGCCGTCCGCCACCGCCTGCAGCGTTCTCGCCAGCCCCGGGCGGGCCAGGGCGTTCCCCGGCCCGGGGGGCTGCCCGCCCGGGAACAAGTCGGTTGCTGCCGGCACGTCGCGCAGCGTGCCGTGGGCCCGGGCCAGGGACGCGGCGAGCTCGGGCGAGGCCGGGAACCCGTGGCGGGCGAGGTCGATCGCGGGCGCCAGGCAGTCGGCCAGGGTCAGGACGCCGAGGTCGGACAGCGCGTCCCAACCGTCGATGCAGCCGGGCACCGTGACGCTCTCGGGTGCGCCGCGAGGGATGTCGCGATGGCCACGATCCCGCATCCGCGCCGCCGAGACGCCGCTGCCCGCCCGTCCCGAGGCGTTGAATGCGACCGGCCGGGTCGAGCCGGCGGGCCAGACCAGTGCGAACAGGTCGCCGCCGATCCCGCAGGTCTCCGGGGCGACCACGCCCTGAACGGCGTTGGCGGCGATCGCCCCGTCGATGGCGTTGCCGCCGCGGCGCATCGTCGCCAGGGCGCCGGCGACCGCCAGATGGTGGGGTGCGACGGCCATCGCTCCCGGTCCGGTGGCGGTGGATGGAGTCAGCGCGAGAGCTGGGGGATCCGCCGGTTCAGGGAGTCGAGAACCGCGCGCACCGCCGCCTCCTGCGCGTCGTCGCCCGACAGCGCGCAGCCGACCGACACCTCCTCGCTGCCGTCGGGCGCCACCGAGACGACCACCGCCACCACGACGTTGCGCATCCCCACTCCGGGCGCGCCGATCGCGTCGAGCGCGAGCGGTGGCAGGCCGTCGTGGGCGTGCTCCAGCGCCCGCAGGGTCGCCTCGCCGACGAGGCGCATCCGGGCCGACGAGGCGGCCGACCCGGTGGCGGATCCCGTGTGCTGCTCGCCCTGCCAGTCGAGCGTGACGGTGACGGTCGACCGGTTGCCCTCGGGCTGCTCCTGTATGCCGGCGACTTTGGCCCGCTCGCCACCGACGCTGGGCGGCCGGTCCTCCGCAGCGATCTGAACCACCGAGATCACCCGGCGGTCGATGTTGGCGCCGAAACGAGCCATCGCCAGCGACTGGACGTCCCGCACCACCTGCTTGGCGGACTTGCCGGGACCGGTGAGGACGTGGACCTCGCTGACTCGGTCGTTGTCTCCTACGACACGAACCGCATCGACGGCGGGGAGCCGGCAGAGCGTTTCCTCGAACTCCCTGAAGTTCACGCGCCGGAGCCTAGCCACGCCCGCTGTCGCCCGGCCATGGCTGCTTGCGGTGGCCGCGCCGGCACGGAGCGCGAGCACCGAAAGCGCGCCCCGCGTAGCGGCCCGTCAACGCTGCGCGAGCGAATGTCGCGAAAGCCGTGTTTGCAGCGGGCCGCACCGATGGGGTACGGTGGGGCGCCCGAAGCTCCTGTTTCGGGCCGCGACGGGTTCCATCGAGGTGAGGACGACGTCGAGGGGAGAGAACGGCTGGTGGGCATTTGGGGCGCCTTCGTGTTGACAACTGAGTCCCGCGCGCCCGCTTGAGCGGGGGCGCCGGGAAGGAGACGTCCGGGCGGCGCGGCTGGTCGGCTCGCAGGAGCGGAGCGGAAACAACCGGATGCCGGAGAGAAACAGCGAGCTGGCGTCCGAGACCGGAAGCACCGGGGGTGAAACCCACTCATGACGACGCTCAAGCGCATGGCCCTGACCGTCGGCAGCGTTGCTGCCCTCTTGTTGGCTGGTGCGGCGAACTGGCGGATCGGCTAGTCCGCCTCCCGGGCGATCTCCCCCCTTGCACACAGGGATACTTCCCCCGTGGACGACACCACGAAGCTGAAACTGAAATTGGCCCTGGGCCTCGCCGGCGCCGGCACGCTGCTGCTGGCGCTGCTCGCCGTGCTCCAAGACTTCCCCGAGCCGCGGCTCTGGGCGCTGTTCGCTGCCGCGCTCGTGTTCTTCGAGTGGAACTCGGTGGAGGTCAACGACCGCCTCCTCGTGAGCCCCTCGGTGATGGTCACGCTCACCGCCGCAGTGGTGTTCGGACCGGGCAGCGCCACGCTGGGCGTGGCGGCGATGGCGGCGCTCGGACTGCTCACGCCCGCGGACCTGCGAGGCCGCCGGTGGTTCCAGCCGCTGGCGAACTTCGGCCAGTTCGTGATCACCGCGACCGTCTCGGTGTTCGTGCTCGAGCTGTTCCTGCCCACCGAGGTCACCATCGACAACCTGTGGCAGGTGGCGCTGGGCACGGCCGTCGCCGCCTCCATCCACAGCCTCGTCCAGTTCACGATCGTGTCGTGGGTGGTCCATGCGGTCTACCAGCGGCGCGAGGTGCGGCCCTGGACGCAGATGGGCTCCAACCACGCTTCGTACCTGGCGATGGGCTTCCTGGGCGGGCTGCTGGGCGCCACGTACCTGCTGGTCGGCGCGGTCACGCTCCCCCTCATCTTCACGGCGTACTTCGTCGGCCACCTCGCGTTCGCCGCGTACGGCGAGCTGCGTGAGGCGCAAGAGGCGACCCTGCGCGGCTTCGTCAAGGCGCTGGAGGCGAAGGACCTCTACACCCGCGGCCACACGGAGCGGGTCGCCCACTTCGCCGAGCTGATCGGCGAGCAGCTCCGCTACAACCCCGCCCAGCTGCAGCGGCTCCGGTGGGCGGCCCTCATCCACGACGTCGGCAAGCTGGCGGTGCCCAGGGAGCTCATCCGCAAGAAGGCCCGCCTCACCGACGAGGAGTACGCCCAGATGCAGCGCCACGTCCACGTGGTGGAGGACATCCTCGCCGAGGTTGAGTTCCTCCACCCGATGGTGCATATCGCCTCGGGCCACCATGCGCACTTCGACGGCAGCGGGTACGCGGGCGGCACCCACTCGCGCGGCGACGCGCCCACGCAGGAGATGAGCGTGCTGTCGGTGGCCGACGCGTTCGACGCCATGACCAGCACCCGCTCGTACCGGGTGGCACTGAGCCAGGAGTACGCCTTCACCGAGCTGCGCCGCCACGCCGGCTCGCAGTTCGACCCGCGGGCGGTGGAGGCGCTGATCGCGGCGCTGGAGCGCACCGGGGAGCGGTATGGGTCGACGGAGCTGGCGAGCGAAGCGGAGGCGCGCCGGATCGCCGAGACCATGGAGGGGTACCGCATCTATGGCTGAGCAACGTGGCTGAGCAACCGTTGCGCCGGGTGTCGCTGCTGGTGGTCGCCGGCCTCGGCGCGACCGGCGCGGCGCTGTCGACCCACGTGATGGAGCAGTGGTGGGTACTGGTGCTGCTCACGGCGGCCATGGCTGCCGGCCACCTGCTGCGAGTGCCTGCGCCGAACGGGGAGGACCTGTACTTCGGCGTGGCGGTGGCGGCTTCCGTGCCGTTGCTGGTCGGCGACGTGTTCGCCGTCGGCGTCGTCTACGCGTTCGGCACCCTGGCGTCGTGGCTGGTGCTCGACCTGCGGGGCGTCTCCCGCCGCCAGCTTCGGGTGTTCCTGCTGGCCGACTCCGCCGCGCTCGGCGCGTATGCGCTGGTCTTCTTCACGACCGACTGGGCGTTCCGGTACGGCGACGTGACCGGCCAGTGGACCGAACTGACCTCGGTGGCCGCCGGGGCGTTGGCGTGGTTCCTCGTGGGGGCGGTGCTGCACGCCCTGGTGAGCTACGAGGAGCGGCGGCAGGGGCTCCGGTACATGTGGCTGCTCGCGATCGCGGACTGGCCGGTGGTGCTCAGCCTGTTCGCGACCGGGGCGCTGTTCGCGTTCGCATGGCCGGTGATCCGGTGGTGGGCCTTCCCGGTGGCACTGATGCCGTACGGGTTCAGCCACGTCGCCTTCGTGCGCAGCGCGGGCACCCGGGTGACCTACGGCCAGACGATCCGGGCACTGGCCCGCATCCCGGAGGTCGCCGGCCTGGCGCCGACGGGCCACTCGTCCCGCACCGCGGAGCTGGCGGTGGCGGTTGGCCAGGACCTCGGCCTCTCCCCGTCGGAGGTCGTCGAGCTCGAATATGCAGCGCTCATGCATGACATCGGGCGCATCACCCTCAACGAGCCTGCGATCCTCAAGGCCGGCTACACCGACGAGGACATCGCCCGCTGGGGGAGCCAGATCGTGGCGGAGGCGCCGTACCTGAGCCGGGTGGCCGACCACGTCCGCACCCAGCATCGCCCCTACCGCCATCCCGGGGAGGAGACCGACCACGAGCTGGCGCTGGCCGCCAAGATCATCAAGGTCGCCTCGGCCTACGACCAAGCGGTGGCCGAGGCTGGGCTCGCCCCGCTGGAGGCGCTGGAGACACTGCACCGCGGCGCCGCATACGACTTCGACCCGCGGGTGGTGCGCTCGCTGCGCCGGGTCACGACCCCGCGGGTGCCGGCGGCCGGCTGAGGCGGTGCGGCCGCCTGAGTCATGGGGTCGGCGCCGCCGCCTGAGTCATGGGGTCGGCGCCGCCGAC